>JAKAAI010000113.1 GCA_021797055.1 Thermoplasmata archaeon
AGAACAAGAAGATGATCGCGGATCTCATGATGGCACAGAAAGTCCCTTATGTTGCAACCGCCACCGTGGCCTATCCGGAGGACCTGGTCAGGAAAATCCAGAATGCCAGGAAGATCCAGGGACCGAAATTCTTCCAGATACTTTCACCATGCCCCACGGGCTGGTATTTTTCACCTGAAAAGACTGTGGAAATATCAAGGCTGGCTGTCCAGACGCACGTGTTCCCGCTCTTTGAATACATCAACGGAACATTCAAGCTGAACAAGCCCTCGAATCCCCTCGGTGTCAGGGCATACCTGGAACAGCAGAACAGGTTCGCCCATCTCACAGATGAGGAGATCGAGGAAATTCAGTCCAACACCGATGAAAGGTGGGCTGAACTTCTAAAGCTTGAAAAGGACCAGCTGACCGCATAAATTTTCTTTCCAAACTATTTCCACATTATTTCTATAATAGATATTTTACATGAAAGCTTGAATCTTATACTACACTTCGAGTAAAAATGGAATCAGTATGCTGACGAAAACTGTTCTTTTGTTTATTCATGCACACTTGGATTCTTCGGTGTGAATTTGTTAAAACTTATTACGTTGCTGCCTGTTATCCACAACCCAGGATCCCCAAACGGATCAACTTTACCAATGAGCAATTCGAGTTTTGTTGCGACAAGCCTTGCACGTAATACATATGATGGATTTCCAATCCCAGTCTTGCAATAGTATTTTCCACCTTATACTGGAACTCTTACATTGTTTGTTTTTTCACAGCACAAACATACATTTACCCAGTCCGTTTGTTCAAAAACAAAATGCAACCTCATTGTGTTAAGTGAATTGAAAGTCTTTTCTATTTATGTAGTAAGAATTATAATATGTTATGTTCTTTGAACATTAACATACATGAAGAACAGGTCCACCATTGGAAAGGTAATTTTCTTAACCATGACATTACTCATCGTTGTCGCTATACCGGGAATATACCAGACCTTCAATTCCCAGCAGTACAATGAACCTGTTCTTACATCTACTTCACTCAAGGGAATGACAAATGTTACTTCCAGTAAAATCACTCAGAGTTCGGCAGGCTTTCTGGATAAAACGCTTGTCCTGTCCAACAATACCCTCTTTCCAGGAGATTTTCTCAAGAGGAACAACAATTCCATGGAACCAATGTATGCTGCTTTTGATCCAGTGAACAGCAACCTGTATGTATCAGTCAACAACACGAAGCAGGTTGTTGTTATCAACGGAACCAGTAACAGGATCCAGGATCACATCAATGTTGGAGGAAGCCCATTTGGAATTGCATTTGATCCACTGAACAAATACGTCTATGTAACAGATATAAGCTCCAGGAATGTTTCCGTTATAAATCCCCAGAATAATTCTGTCATAAAGAATCTCACCGTTGGGAACAATCCATACGCCATGGCATTTGATCCTCAGAATGGAAACCTGTACGTTACAGATTCCAACACTACCACACTTATTACAAGCAATCCCGGAGAAGTATCGGTTATTAATTCCACAACGAACACAGTGGTTTCCAACTTCACTGTTGGATCTGACCCTCAGGGGATTGCTTATGATCCTGCCAATGGGGAGTTGTTCATAGCAATGGCCGCCGGAGGCTATGTCCAGGCTTCCAATTTTCAGACTGGCACAGTCTACCTCTGGGGTGGAAGCCACATCTACCAGATTGGAAATCGGCCATATTACATGCAGATTCCTACCACGCTGTCTTATAACCCGTCCAATCAGCTAATGTATATGGGTGATGCATTTTCGGGTGATGTTTTTGGGGTAAACCAGTCAAATCAGATTGTTTCAGTTGTTCGGGAAGGGATCCAGAACAGCATGTTTTACGATTCTGCAAATGGATATACTTACGTGGTGAACGGGATGCGTGGTGTATATGGTGAAGTTTCAGCCATTGATCCGGCAACAAACTCAGATGTGAGCCGTCTCTGGATTGGCAGGTACCCCAATGGATATGCACAGGGTTCGGCCTTCGATCCACAAAATGGGGCATTCTATGTTGCCAATTCTGTTGCAGGCACTCTCGCAATCTTCCAGTCATATGGCCCCTCCAATATTACATTCAAGTCTACGGGGCTTATGGGCGGGCCTTCATGGTCCGTGACTTTCAATGGTGTTGAACTGCAATCCACATTGCAGAATATACAGTTCAACCAGCAGAATGGAACTTATGCCTATTCCATCCAGGTGCCTGGGGGATACATGCTTTTTGGCCCGGATCATGGGAATGTAAGCCTGACTGGTGCACCTGTAACAATAACTGTACATTTCATTTCAGATTACATACTGATCGCACTGGCTGTTGGCATTACTGCTTCCCTCATAGCAATCGTTTACCTGGTGCAGAAGAGGCAGAGATCATAAGATGGTCTCCGGATTGCATTTGAAAGTAAATTCACGAAAATTCTTTTTTTATGAGGGAGGAATACAGATCAGTGATGCCTTCAATCTCTTCAAGGAACCAAGTATTGTAGATAAATAACACTTACTTATCCTTCACCACCATAGCCCCATAATTTCGCGAAAAAACTTAATATGCTGTAATTTATAATTACTTAGACGCAATATACGACAGAGTACTGGTATAGATGGACAGTAGTGAATTTTATCGCAGCCTTATAGTCCCTGCACCTCTCCGTTCGATTGAGAGAAAGATAAAGCGGAATCATACCTATGACAAGAATACTGTTCAGAACCTAATCAACGACTACATTGAAAAGAACACCGATTTGTACATAGCTCTCGCAGACTTTGTTATTGAGTTCATGAACTCAGAAGTGAGTTTTAAAGATCCTGATAAGGAGATAGTAGGAGGATTCAAAACAAAGCTCGAAAGACTGGACAACAGGTTCGAATATGTGAATCAGTTCATGGTTGAATTATCACAGAAGGAACGAAATGAACTCGTCAGGGACAGCCTGGATGAAACAATCAGCAGACTTACTGACTTCCGCCCAGACATCATAGCCATCGTAAAGAACAAAGATAAATGGACAAATACAGACGCACTCTTCCCATCTTACTATGATCGATACCTGCAGTTCCTGAATATCTTCGCACTTGCCAGAACAAAGAGCAAGAAACTAAGCAAGGAAGAGAACAACATCCTTTCATTTGTTTCATTCACGTATCAGGTTGTAATTTATGCGTATTTGACCGGGAAACTGAATGAAGCTGTTATGTTGAGAAGATATGCTGAGCTGGGGTTACTAACTTACGGCCAGCAGAAAAGGAAGAGCAGATCCAGAAAAGAGGTAACCAGATCTTTGGCAGATCTCTGTCCCCCGGAAGAAAAGGAAATGGTGGCAAACACTGACTGAAGAAGCCAAGTTGGTTGACACCAACGTTGCTTTTGATGTTACCCTTTCCGGTAGAAAGAGGCATAAGTCTGCTATAAATTTCTATCAGAAACACCAGGGAATGTCCCTGGAAATATCCGGTAAAATATTGATTGAAATCAATGAAATACTGGCTGAATCATTTTCTTCACTCGTTACAAGAATAAGGGAGAGCCTCAAACATCTTGAGAGATCAGGCAAGGCTTGGGACGAACTCAGCCCGGCACAAAAAAGAAAAGCACTTATAGAAATTGAAGACAGCATCAATAAGGATAAACAACTAATCAAGAAGAACAGACTTGACTTTGTGTTGGATGGCTACCAGAAACTGGAGAGTTTTTTTGCTACAAGTTCATTTGATGAAATACAGGATATTCTTATCAGTATACCTGAAGATTTAAGTGATGAAATTGACAAGAAAATAACCAGCCTCTTCCTGCCCATATCAATACCAATTCATGAGAACCACAAGGCAGAAGTAAGAAAAAAGATAGATGAAGAAATAGTATCAAAGCATTTTAATCCAAGAAGTGACGGCAAAGACAAAGATATCGTAGTGGAATTGATCATAATCCTGACCTTTGGAACTGAGAAACGTGCTTTTTCAAAATTGACCTTCTTTACTGAAGATAAGGGATTCAAGAAAAATTATGAATCTCTACTAAAGGCTCATGGTAATGAAGAAATGTCAAACGATGATGAAATTTCTGAATTATATGATAATACAGTTAATTCTCTGGTTGTAGAGATGGCTTACTGAAGAGATCATAGATACTCCATTCGGCAAGACTTCAGACTTGCTCTCGTGTCTTTTATTTGAGTAAGCTATATGGAAAGTAATTTCTGAGACTTGTTTTTTGCTACACCGTATGAATCAATAATTTTCTATCTTAATTGTGTAAAGGAGATCCAACGCCTCTTTTATGTAAAATCTATAAGACTATTTATATCATATTTAATTATAATTTTAAATATTTTAGACCCTTTAAGAATGATATGGGCGATAAACATAGGGACATCCAAGAAATTGTCGTGCAAATGTTGGATTGGTATGGGTTTGTTGGAGACTCGGAAGTTGGAATTGAAGGCGGTTTTCTAGATTGCGCTGCCTTTAGAAGGGGCGAGACTAGCCCATTTATGGGAATAGAAGTACACCTGAAGGGCAGCTTAGATACTGATTTGAAGAAGTTACTCAGCAATGAATATCTCTCTCACAAGGTAATACTAACTCCAGATAGAAGTTTGATTTCAAGTATGTCGCAGTCAATGCCAAACATAAAGTGGTTTTTATTCCCGGATAAGTCGGAAATAGGGTTCGAAAATTATCTCAGGGAAGTTTCTAATGCAGGTCCTTCAAAAAAATACTGGTTCACCATTTACGCAACGGTACAGAATATGATCGATTCTCCTGAACCTGTCAAAAATTTTGAAAAGCTGTTGAAAGAAAACGGTCTCGATGCAGATATTGCTGAAGAAATAATTTTCAGAGGAGCACTTCCGGGAGGAGAAGGTTACCTTGGAATTGCTAAGTTTAAGGATACAAATGAGTACGCTTTTTTAAGTAGTTTAGGAATTGTGGCAGCTCTTGAAATTTACTGGTATGACATGGAATGGGATGGGAATATTAGGTGTTCTTATGAAAAGGTGGAAATGCCTGATGGTAGTTCAACGAGACAACTCAAAGGTGAGCCCCTTCTTTATATGAAAAATAAGGACATTATTGCCGGGGTTATCAGGAAGTATGTCCAATCCCGCCTTGAGCTCTTAAAAGATTCCCTGAAAGACTATAATGATATCTTTAATGAAATAGCTCTCATCGGTTCACAAGGGCACATATCAAAACCATCGGGTTATCCAAGTTTTAGTGATTATATGTCCAAGTATGAAATATCTAACTTAAGTGGTGCGTTACCAACTGAAACCAAAAGATTGGGTGCACTTGCCGCAAATCCAAGAATGAGGGAACTTTTGTGGCATTATGCTCAAAAGCTTCTAAACATCGGTCTCGGAATGCAAACTTCGCAGGATCTAATTCGAATACCATACAAACTTCTCTCCGATATGGGCGGTTATACTGGGACTATTTCAAAACATAGTGATGAGGCAGACGAGTACCTATCATGGTGGGCACTATTGAACGCTGGCATCAGAAATAAGTCTGTGAGGGAGATTAGTGGAGGTCTGGGAATTCCATGGGAAACAGTTAACGAATGCGTGGAATTGACTTTTTCAAATGGTTTATCAAGTCGCTTTATCCCAGACTCAAATGGAATAAGAGGAATGAGGAATTTTATGGGCTCAAGAGGAGCTTTAGGTGGAGTTAATGATCTTTCTATTTTCAAACCTCAAGAATTTTCTGACTTTTGTTATCAGAAGATGATTGAAGCTTTCGCAACGCTGGTTGGCTTGAAGAAATAAATGTTTAGAACCCAAGTTAAATATTTTTGGTTCT
>JAKAAI010000114.1 GCA_021797055.1 Thermoplasmata archaeon
GATTATCTCTTAGAAAGTAAGAGGATCACCACTGATAAATTCTACATCACCGGCGGATCGTATGGTGGCTTCATGACCGCTTGGGCTGTCACTCAAACGGACAGGTTCAAGGCAGCGGTTGGTCTTTTCGGGATTTCTGACTGGGTGAGTTTTCATGGTTCTACCAAGATCCACGAGTGGGACCCAATCCACTATAATGAATCACCTTATTCTGTAAATAAATATGAAAAGTTCTCTCCTCTGAATTATGTAAAAAATGTTAAAACACCAATTTTGCTTCTGCATGGAAAGGAAGATCCTTATGTTCCTCTCGGTCAATATCTACAGTTTTACAGAGCGTTAAAGGAACTTTCTAAAGAGACTGAACTGATAGTTTTTCCACGGGAAGGACATGGTTTCAGTGAGAAAGAGCATATTAGGAGAAACATGATTGAGACGATTAATTGGTTTGAGAAACACAGGTGAAAATTTAAATTTTAATTTTTTTAATTTATCATTACAGGACAGTGAAATCCCTGCTTAGGGAATTGAAGGACACACATTTTGATCCATCAAAATAGTTTGTATCTTCTATTCTAACTCCCCCTTTTCCAGTTAAATATATCCCGGGTTCAATTGTAAAGACAGAATTGGTTATGGCTTTCTGCAGGTTGGAAGGCACTAAGTAGGGTTCCTCATGAACCTGCAACCCAAGGCCATGTCCCAGCCGGTGGAAGAAATTCTTTCCGTAACCAGCTTTTTCGATTATGGATCTAGCTGTTCTGTCCATTTCTGCATAACTTGTTTCCTTTGATATTTTAAGGCGGGCCTGCTCATTGGCTTGTCTCACTGTTTCATAAATTGTTTCCATTTCCGGGTCAGCATGCCTCCAGAAGAACGTTCTTGTCGTATCTGAGGCGTAGTAATGGTATCGGCCGCCAAAGTCAATCACTATCGAATCTCCACTCTTAAGCCTAGTAGAGTCTGGGCCATGATGCGGCAGGGCAGCATTCTTACCAAATGATACAATGGAAGAAAATGCAATTGTATCTAATCCCTGGTTCTTCATTTCTCCTTCCAAAATGGAAGCAAATTCAGCTTCAGAGATACCTTCTTTTAATTCCGAAATGGAGGCGTTTAAGGACTTCTCTGATTTATCGATTGCTGATCTTATCGAGTCAAGCTCTTCATGATCTTTTGAAATTCTAAGTTTGCTCAGTATTGAATCTGCGAGATGTTCTTCAACATGAATAAACGGTTTAATTCTACCATAGTGAAAATATGGGAGGAGGCCTTCAATCGAAATTTTATTCTTCCTGGGAATAAATTTTTCCAGTTTATTATATGGATTCTCATCATCCTTCCAGGAAACAATCTCTGTTATCCATGATTCTTCGAGAACCTGCTGCTTCATTAATTCAGGGCACAGCACGCTTACCCCTGTTTCTGTAAGAATAAGTAATGCGAGACGCTCCATAGATTCAGTATCCATGCCGGTAAGATACGTGAAATTCGGTCCCGGAGGCATTATCATTGCTCCTATATCAGATTCCGACATAAGTTGCTGGACTCTTTTGACCCTTTCAAGATAGGTAGATTTCTTGTAATGCATAGTCAGGATAATCCTAACCAGTATAATATTAAGTCATCTTATTTAGAGGCAATTTTTATTGTATAAAAAATTAAAAACGATGATAAAAGGTTAAGCGCCCGAGCCGGGATTTGAACCCGGATCTGAGGCTCCGCAGGCCTTCAGGATATCCAAATTACCCCACTCGGGCATTGGCACCTGAACTAACTGAAGGTTAATAATTTTCAGTACCCATAATTCTTGCAAATTGTCCATTAAATTTTACAATATAAGAAAGGTTTATCACCAATTCTATTCTTTCTCATTGTGGCGTCTAAGTGTCTGTTAATAATATCATCCGGCCTTGAAAACAAGGAGAAGGCAATTGTTGGGTTCAGATATGCGATGAACGTGAAGAAAAATTCTCTTTTAGATGATATCAAGGTAATATTATTCGGACCGTCCGAAAAAGCGCTTGCATCGGGTGACATGGATTTTGTTAAGTTTATTCGCAAATTGATAGAATTAAAGGTCATACCTGTTGCCTGCTCAGGTGTTGCAATAAACGAGAATATATCCTCTGATTTAGAAAAAAATGGCCTCTTGATAGATGATGTTGGCCCCATTATATCTAATTACATCAAAGAAGGATATGAGGTAATAACATTTTGAAGACCAGACAGGTGTACTCCTACAGACCGGAAATAACAACGTTTCCTGCGGAACCAGAAAGAATAGTCAGCTTCAGCCCATCTGTTACTGAAATACTGTTCGAAATAGGTCTCGGATCGAAGCTCGTTGGCATTTCAGCATTCTGCAGAAGACCTGCAGAAACCTCTAAGATCAGGAGGATAGGATCATACGGTCATGTGAGGCTTGATCTGCTTGAGGAATTGAAGCCTGAAGTTATTTTTACAGTTTCAGGGTATCAGGATAAATTCACCAGGGAATTGGCAAAGAATTATCCGGTCGTGTGTTTCGAACTGCCTTCAACGGTTCCTGCAATACTTGATCTTATTATTAAGGTTGGAGTTGCATGTGGAAGAGGCGATGTCTCTAGACAACTGGCAATAAATCTGATGAAAGAAATGCCAAAGCCGGTTAAACAGGAAGTTGCGAATTGCTATATTGAGATAGATCTTGCGTCGCCTATTACATTTGGTGCATTTAGCTATATTACTGATTCTTTGAGATATTTTGGGCTCAAGAATATCTTCGGAAAAATTGACAGGGAATGGATAGATTCCGATCTGAAGGCAGTAAAAGAAATTGATCCGGATGTGATCATATATGAACCAAAAATGTTCTCTACATTCACGGATAACGATCTGCAAAGATTGATAAAGGAAAGAGGATGGACTGAACTCAAAGCGGTCAAGACCAATAATGTTTACAAAACTCCTGGAAATTTAGATTTCTTTGCGCATCATGGAACAAGTTTCATCAGGGAGGTAATGCCGTGGACGCAGGTTATCTCACAAAAACTAGATAAATCCATTCGGGTATAACGAGTCAAATTCTTTTTCTGCTTTCTCCAGATCCTGCTGCTCATCTATATCTATAAGGTACCGACAATCCTTAATGTCCACAAATTTTGAATCAGGTAAATTGTCTGAAATCAGCGTTCTTGCACCGGTATCTCCACTCATTGTGGAAAGAAACCTGAAATATTTTCTGCCGAAATAAGCCGGATTTCCAAACCTGTTACTGCATTTAGTATATACGATACTGGCCTTATTGTTGATTGCAGTCTTTAGGAGCCTGCTGTAATGCTCCGGAGGTATAAACGGTTGATCGCCAAGGGAAATTATAACGCTGTCGCAGTAATCTGGAATGCTTTCAACACCAATCCTGATAGAACTTGAAATACCGTTTTCAGGTCTGGGGTTAATTTTCAGTGTTACATTGGATAGGATAGATTCATCCAGTTTGGTTGCTGAAGATCCAACGACGATTACATCACCTATGTCTGCCATTAAACAGGATAAAACTGCGTATTCCACCATTCTTCTTCCCCGGAAATACTTAAGCATCTTGTTTTCGCCGAATCTTGACGAAAGACCTGCTGCCAGTACTATAACGCAGTTTGTTGTTTCCTTCATCCCCAAACGTTAGTATATTGAATTTTGTTTTATAAGGATAACATATCCATTTTTGCGCTTATATAAGTGGATTGCGCTTCTTATCCTTACGAGTAATCATTTTTAAACATTTTTTTAAAACGATATATCAAAGGATTGATCATGGTTATAATTCCACTTAACATTCTGATTTCATGAATAACGAAGAACCTGATGAAACCTATAAGATGCTTAGGGAGACCGCAAGGGAGTTTTCAAGAAAACAACTTCAGCCTCTTTCAGACAGGGTCGACGAGGAAGATTACTTTCCTGTTGATCTTTTCAAATCCTTGGGAAAGCTGGGATTCCTTGGCATAACTGTACCTGAGGAATATGGTGGCTCAGGTCTTGATTATAGAGCACAATCCATTGTACAGGAGGAGCTGGGGTACGCATCAGCTGGCTTCGCCCTTTCATATGGGGCACATAGCAACCTTGTAACCGATTCAATATACCGGAATGGCTCGGATTATATCAGAAAAACCTGTTTGCCGAAGCTTTGTAGCGGGGAATGGATAGGTTCATTATGTCTCACTGAGCCGGGATCCGGATCGGATGCACTCGCAATGAAAACAAATGCTGTCAAATCCGGTGAATATTATGTGCTGAATGGAAGCAAGACACTGATTACCAATGCACCGTATGCAGACTTGATGCTTGTCTACGCAAAAACTGGTGATGACTATACTGCATTTGTTGTGCTTAAAACGGATGCGGGTGTATCTAAGGGCAAGAAGTTCTCTAAGATGGGCATGAGAGGGTCTCCTACCGGCGAGATCTTTTTTGAAAATGTGAAGTTAGGTGAGGATAGAATACTCGGGAAATTTGGTAAGGGGAAGGAAATAATCCTGAGTGGTCTGAATTCAGAACGCATAATTCTATCGTTCATATTCGTCGGGCTTCTTAAAAGGGCTATTGAGCTATCACTAAAATATGCAAATGAGAGAAAACAGTTTGGCCAGAATCTTGGCGAATTCGAAATGATACAGGAAAAAATCGCGTATATGTATACTAAATTCAGAACAAGCAAACTGCTCTGCAACTATGCCCTGGAGTCACTTAAATCCAGCAATATGAATGCAATTGATGCTGCCGCAGCCATCCTGTACACTGCTGAGTCTGCCGAATATGCGGCAAGGGAAGCCATTCAGATTCATGGTGGTTACGGTTATATCCGTGGCAGCGAAGTGGAACGTCTACTTAGAGATGCAATTCTGGGCCAGATAGGTGCTGGAACCACAGAGATAAGAAAAAAACTTGTCGCCAGCGGCCTTTTGAAATATTATAAGAAAAATGAGAGATTGCCAGATGAAGATTAAGTGCATAAAATGTGGCGAACGGGACTCAGTTTCAGGCGGTCTCTGCCTGGACTGTCTTCTGGAAACAGTGGATCTTAAACAGATCTCTACGGTTTCTATTACAACATGCAGAAAATGTGGATCTTTGCAGACGGGAAAAACATGGAAATCCAAATGGAAGCAGTCGGATCTTGATGAACTGGTAATGAAATCATTCAAGCCAAATAACTCCAAATTCTCAATAAATAAGGCTGCGCTAAAAAAAGTGGACAAAGTCAGAAACGTGGCTCATGTGGATTTTCAGATATCTGGGCCGGATGAAATATCGTTCACAAAAGAGTTAGAGATAGCGGTTGTCACATCAGAGATTAGCTGCCCAAGTTGCAACAGGATTTCCGGGTCTTCATTTGAAGCTATAGTCCAGCTGCGATCATACTCCGGAGAGATTACCGGACCACTTGATACCATGATACATGATATCAGCAAGTTTGCCGGTCAGCATTCCGGTAACAAGGCATCTCAGTATATCATGAAAGAATTACCGGTGAAAGGAGGCTATGACTTATATCTCGGGAGCAAGGGCTTCGGGGAAAAAATCGCGGCCAGGGCCACTTCTCTATACTTCAGCGATGTTAAGAAAACCAAAAAGCTCTTTGGCAGGAAAGAGGGATATGATACGTACAGGTATACGTTCCTCATAAGATTGTTTGATCTCTCAAAAGGCCAGCTTTTTTACATAGGGGAGACTGGATATTTTGTGTCCAATGTGTCTCCAGGCTCTTTAACAGTCGCAGCATTATCGAATGGTAAAATTCAGCATTTGAAGAA
>JAKAAI010000021.1 GCA_021797055.1 Thermoplasmata archaeon
AGCTTCGAGGGCAGAACCGTCTTGAGTAATTCGATGGATGATTTTTCGACACTGGAATCCTTGGGTGGTGCAAGCTGTTCAGGAAGATCCGGAACAACATTATACCAGTTGTCAGGAATTATGTCATCTAATTTCGTGCTGTACACTGCACCGAAATGTAATGTTATTATTTAAACATTGATGAATATTATAGCGCATCTATAATTTATGAAAACGGATTATGCTTATCGACTGCATTGCTTTCAAAACTTTTCTTTCTGGGCTGAAGCCTGCGTTCTTTGCCTTACTGATCATCTCACCGGGATCAACAAAATTCTTTACAGAGTTAGAAAGGTACGAATATGAATTTGATCCTGTCAGCATGTCACCCATTTTAGGTACAATGTGGAAGAAGTAAAGTGAGAAGATCTTCCTGTACCAGTGATTACCCGGTGAATGTATATCAAGATTTATCAGTACGCCGTCCCTTTTTAGGACACGATATGCTTCCCTCAGATACTGATCGATGCTGGGAACATTGCGTGTCAAGAAAGCAGAAGTCACGAGATCGAATGAACCGTCCTCAAAAGGCAGCTCTACAGCTGAACCAACTACCTTTTCAATGCTTGAATCCGGTATAAGTGAGATCATCTGCTCTGAGACATCCAGTGCAACTATCCTCGCATCAGGATACTTTTTTCTGAGCTGCACTGTGAGCTTGCCTGTGCCTGCTCCACAATCCAGTATTGATCCGTACTGCCGAGAGCCAGCCATTGATATCATTGTCCTTCGCCAGGAGGAATCCATGCCAAAGCTGATCAAACTATCGATAAGATCGTATTTATTGTAAATGGAATTGAATACTGACCTTACTTTCTCTTCTTCAGGCATAAGGATCAGTTTATTATCTTTGCATACTGTGCGTATTTGACACCGCCGATCGTCAGTATGTTTTCTTCCTCAATCAGCCCCATCTCAATCGCGATATTTATGACAGTATCGCCAACAAGATTTGCAATTGTGCATATCTGGAGAGCGGATTTAAATGCATCGACCGAAACGCGCATACGTCCATAAAATTCCTCCGTTACCGTAATGTGCAGATTCCTTTCCCGGAATGTTTTGTTTAACAGCCTGTATTCCGTTGCGGCAAGCAGGTTCTCTTCACCAACCTTCGTGAGCTTCATCACGATAGGTGGATTTATGATATCACCTTCAGTTTATTGTCAAACGGTTCATATATCTGTCCGCTTGCCTTAAGCTTGGATATTAAACCCCTGATCTTGTTCTCGTCCATACCCCTCAATTTTCCTTCAGCAATAACATCTGAGACCTCGGCATAAGTCGATGTCTTAAGCAGGTCTTTTATTATTATGAAAATTGTCTCGAGTTCATTTCTCTGTCTGCTTGTTGTACCGGTCATTATTATGTTGGTGTCAATGACACCATCTACACTTGATACGTTTTCCAGATAGCTGGTTATTATCTCAATTGCAAGGTATGCATCATCTCTTTCGACAATTGAAGAGAGCCTTGATCTTGCAGACGCCTCTGCAAGACGAATTATTGATTCAAGTTGCCTTGGGGTTATGGGTGTCGTGTCTGGCGTGCTCCTCTTTCTGGTCCGAACGTAATCATTCCTTATCAGATCTATCGCTTCGTCTGATAGTCTCGGGAATATCTTACCCCTCGCATAAGAAACATATTTCCTCATGAGGTTCTTATCTATTTCTGGAACCAGAGAGTCCTCTTCAGAGATCTCCTGATCCTTTATCTCATTGAGTTCCATTCCACGGTATATCTCTCCAACCTTGTGAGTCTTGAGTATGTGGTTTGCAAGCCTGTAATCAACATCATCAGATACCCTATCAACAAGCTTGAAGATAACATCAAATCTTGATAGAAGAGGAAGAGGGAACTTTGTCTGCTCTGATAGGGGCAGATTAGGATTGTATTTTCCGAATGTTGGGTTCGCAGCAGCAAGTACTGAGCAGGTTGATTTGAGTGTTGCCATTATTCCTGCCTTGGATATCGTTATAGAATTGTGCAGCACCATATCATCTGTTATAAAGGTACGGTTCTCTGTCACTGCGATGTCATATACCCATTCGTGGTTGTATCTTATGGTCGAGATATCAGATATCTCAAGAAGATCAAGATCGCGCAGCCATTTATCCCCCGAATATTCAGGAACAAGTTTCTGG
Source organism: Thermoplasmata archaeon (assembly GCA_021797055.1). The sequence continues at coordinate 2,184 of JAKAAI010000021.1, forward strand.
AACTCGTCTTCTGTGTCGATTATTATCTTCCTTGGAGAAATGACATAATCACCTACATTAAGTTCATAACTTGATACAAGCTGAAGTATTCCGTCCTTGAAGGTCCAGAAAGGATGTTCCTGAGTAACATGCACGCAGGTTCCATTGGCCGATGTAATTCTGAGCAGGGTTTCGGGTGCTTTATGCCTGCTAACCTGCTTTATCCTAGTTTTTGTAGTTTTCCTGAAGTCAGTTGTAGGAACAAAAAAGTCTTCATTCTCCAGAAAGAGAATTTCACAGTCGCTTCCATGGATTAACTTCTCCTCGTTTCTGATGATCAGATCATCAACAAATTTACCTATCTCGATCTGACCGATACCATCAATGAGCACAACTGTCGAATATGAAAAGGATTGCTGTTCCATGGCCTCATGCATTGCTCCTGTATCCTGTTGATCCATTTTGTCAAGCTCGTCTATTGCGGCAAGGCCATTGTTGGCAAGAACAAGAACCCCTGCCTCAAGCGTCCATCTACCCTCCCCGAATTCGTCTCTTACGGCAGCTGCAGTCAAACCGGCGGCACTCGCACCTTTTCCTAGAGCAAGAACGCCCCTGGGAGAAATATCAGCCATGTATCGCAGTAGCTGGGATTTTGCAGTTCCTGGATCGCCTACGAGAAGTATGTGTATATCACCCCTTATCTTAGTGCCGTCCTTCATTACCTTCCTTATTCCACCAAACATCTGCAGTGCAAGTGTTCTTTTTATATCTTCATGGCCGTAAATCGAAGGCGCTATTGATTTCGTGAACTTGTCAAGGACGTTAGGTGATTTAGACAATTCAATTATCTTCTCTTCCTCTTCAGGCGTTATATCCGATGTGTCAGATTCTTTTGTTTCCTTTGAAAAATTCAGCGCATAAAGGTATACGAAAAATTCTGTCAGTAGTAAATTTCCGGATCTCTTCTGCTCAGACATCAGGATGCCATCAAGAACGACCCTGTCTCCGGGGAATATGAAGCCCGTTATGTCGTCCTCAAGTATAGCTGTTATCCTCTGTGGTTGTGCACCACCTTCTATTGTCTCAGGATTTTCCTGAAGCTCGATCTTCTGAAAATCCACAAATTCGCAGAGTTCAGGCATCAGCTTGAATCTTACCTTCGGTTTTTCCTCTCCGCAGGACTCACACCTCACCGGCTCCTCAAGCTTGCCTCTTGTCTGCTCGAGAGCGATCAGAGCCGAACATTTAGAGCACTGGAATACAGCAAGTTGTATTCGCGGGAGGACCTCGGTGTTTTTCCTCACTATACCGGAAACGCTGATCAGCTTACCCATCCTGTCACTTCTTATGTCACGAATCTCAACCCGGCAGTCCTTCTGCGGAAGATCGGTTATTCTGATATTTATCCTCCGTGATTCAAACTCCCTGGTTGATTCAAGGAAAGATCTAATCAGATCCTCCCCCGCACGTATGCATATTGTGGGATTCTCTTTAAGGGAATTGGCAAAATCATTGTCAAAATTTGCGATTTCAGGGTATGGAATGCTCAGTGACTTTTCATCCGGATAGAAATCCCTGATCTTTGTGATCTTGTCTCGATAACCTCGAGAATCAAAGAATTTATCCCAGGAATTCTTGTATGAGGAGATGGTTTCAGAGTCCCCGACTATCATAGGCATGGATTAAGCGATTGGATGATTTAAATTATGTTCTCAATAATCTATGTCATATTATATTCAGCGATAATTCTTTAACATCGGAATAACATGCAGATACGTGAAGAAAATACTACTCGTTGTGCTGGATGGACTGGGCGACAGGAAGAATGATCTTTTGGGTGGTTTGACGCCACTTCAGGCAGCATACCGTCCAAACCTAAATGAACTCGTAAGGAGAGGAATGGGTGGTCTGATGTATCCCGTCGAGAAAGGTATTGTTTGCGGTTCAGATACATCACATCTTTCACTTCTTGGCTACGACCCAAGGGAAGTATACACTGGAAGAGGTCCATTTGAGGCTATCGGGCTTGGAATAGATGTTAGACCAGGTGACATAGCGTTCAGGGCGAACTTTGCAACCAGATCTTCCAGTGGGAAGATAAGCGACAGGCGAGCGGGTAGATTTATTCCTGACTCAGACAGGCTTGCCAAGTCGCTTTGCATGAAGGTTGACGGAGTTGAATTCATAGTAAAGGAAGGGGTGGAACACAGGGCGGCTCTCGTTATGAGAGGTGATGGGCTTTCACCTGAAGTTACGGACTCAGATCCGCATGTTACCGGTGTTGAACCGAAAGGTGTTGCCCCGCTCTCAGACCGGGCACAAAAAACTGCAGATATCCTGAATTCTTATCTTGAAAAGGCACGTGAAATACTCGATTCCCATGATGTAAATAGTAAAAGGATCTCTGAAGGCAAACCATCTGCTAACGAGCTGCTTGTAAGGGGCGCAGGTGCAGTGCCATATTTGGAGCCTTTTCCTTCCAGATACAGTGTCAAGGCAGCTTGTCTTGCTGGGGTACCGCTAATTTCCGGAATCGCCAAACTTGCCGGGCTGGATATTTTAAAATTCAAAGGTGCGACCGGTACTGTAAATACAGATTACGTAGGTAAAATCCATACTGTGATTTCCGCGCTGGAAAAGTATGATTTTGTTCTGTTGAATATAAAGGCTACTGACATAGCAGGTCACGATAAATCTCCTGAATTGAAAAGGGACGTAATACAGAAGATAGATTCTGCGATAAGACCATTGTTTTCAATCCTGGATAAAACGGTGATATGCATAACGGGTGATCATTCTACCCCGGCATCCACAGGGGAGCATTCCGGGGATCCACTTCCTGTACTGTTCGCAACACGTGGTATCAGGCAGAATGATGTCCGACAATTTGATGAGGTCTCTTGTTCACGCGGAAACCTTTCATTATTGAGTGGGAACATTATGAATATGTTGTTGCAGTTGTCTGACAGACTTGAAAAATATGGAGCGTAAAAAAATCCCATATTTTTAAATAGAAATTCGAAAAACTTAAGTAGTATTTTAGTAATACCTTGTCTGACAACCATGGTGACGAAAAGAAGTCTTTTGAATGAAAGGATTCGAAATATGAGCACAAACGCTGTGACTTCGTCTCTAAATACAAGCACAAAGAAGAAATCACTGGCCTATTCCGCAAGGAAGGGCATATTGTATTCCATTGTATTTTCAATCCTGCTATGGTGGATCCCCATAGCTGGCCCGGCAGCAGCCGGATATATATCGGGAAGAAAATCTGGAAATCCCGTAAAGGCACTGCATGCATCACTAATCACAACAGCAGTTTTCGTTCTTCTTGCATATCTGCTGATACCTTTCAATGCAAATGGCCTGGGTTTGGTCGGCAGATACCTCGAATCTGGGGTCGGAGCGCTTGCTCAAAGCAAACTCTTTGCAGGTTCAGCTATAATAACGGATCTTTATTCCGGATACGGTCTGATTAGGACGTTCACCCTTATACTACCAAGTTCGATACTCACGCTGATTTCATTCAGTTATGCTGGTGGAGTTTATTCAGAACTGACTGAAAACGAGGAAGGCCTGAGGGAAGTATTCAACACAAGGGTCTTTTCAAGCACATATCATGATTCAAGGAATTCCCCAAGGATAGAACTCGAAGACAGAAACAGCAGGGGTCTGCAGAGATGGGGCGGATATCAGCCACAAAGCTATGAAGACAGCGGCCTTGACTGGCACACACTATAACGGAGGAAAAACATATGAGAATCGTTTCAGATATTATCGGGCACGTCACCCGGAAGATGAGGTATTCAATATCAGTCTTCAAATTCATATTCCATAATTTTTAATACAAACCAAAAGCAATATTTAAAATTCAAATTCTTTTTTTAAACCATGCTTGTTGCAATTGCTCTTGTCGGAATTGTTTCGCCTTATTTTCAGAGGCAATTTTGACTGATTTTTCAGTATTGCAGTTGATTAATATTATTATTTCTAGTTCTGATCCAAATTCTTAAAATATTCTCCAAAAAAACGATTGTGAAATAGAATCAAATATTTAGAACATATCTCGGCGCAATGATTGACGTTCACCTGCTGAGAGAAAAACCGGAGGCATTCTACGAAAGTACAAGAAAGAGGTTTATGGATACGAATTCACTTGACAGGTTTTTTGAGCTGGATGAAAAATGGAGGAACAATCTCAGGCAGATAAATAACCTCAAGAGAGAGAAGAATGAAATGTCCCTCAAGATATCAGAAACAGTAAAGGAAAAGGGTGATCCGTCTGAAATTAAGAAAAACGTAAGGGAACTAAATGATAAGATAGATCGCCTTGAATCTGAGCAAAAGGAGATTGCATCCGATAGGGACGCGGTCCTTAAAACAATACCAAATATAATACATGAAAGCGTGCCGGTCTGCAAGGGAGATGAGAACAATGCAGTTGTCAGGTACGTTGGTAAAGCAAGAGTCTTTTCAGAGGATTTAGAATATTTCAGAAAATCCACGCCGGAGAATTCAAAATTTGAGAGGATTGAAAAGAGACCAATGAGCCATGTTGATCTTCTTGAGAAGCTTAACCTGATAGATATACCGAGAGCAGGAAAGGTTGCAGGTGCAAGGTTCTATTATCTCAAGAACAGACTGGTAAAAACTGAAATGGCGCTGATGAATTACGCTGTAGACTTTCTTTCCGAAAGGGGTTTCAGCATAGTTGAACCCCCATTTATGCTGAATTATTCATCCATGGATTCTGTTACAGACCTGGAAACGTTCAAGGATGCACTGTACAAGATTGAGGGTGAGGATCTTTATCTAATTGCAACATCGGAGCACCCGATTGGAGCAATGCTTAAGGACGAAATACTTGAGGAAAACGATCTTCCCCTAAGAATAGCAGGGATATCACCATGCTTCAGGCGGGAAGCGGGAGCACATGGAAAGGACACGAAGGGCATTTTCAGAGTTCACCAGTTTAACAAAATTGAGCAGTTCGTTTTTTGCAAGCCTGATCATTCATGGGAATTTCTTGAGGAAATTCTTGGCAACGCAGAGGATTTCTGCAGAAGCCTAGCGTTACCATACAGAGTGGTGAATATCTGTTCAGGTGAACTGAGTGTTCTGAACGCAAAGAAGTACGATATAGAGGTCTGGTTCCCAGCACAGGGGAGGTTCAGGGAAGTTGTTTCTGCTTCAAACAATACTGATTACCAGGCAAGATCACTTAATATAAGGTACAGGACAAAAGATGGAAATAGAATTGTCCACACTCTAAATAGCACAGAGGTAGCGACAACAAGAATACTGGTAGCAATAGCTGAGAACTTCCAGGAACCGGATGGCACCGGAATAAGAATACCTGAGGTCCTGGTGCCATACACCGGCTTCGATTTTATATCTTATTAGTGGTATTTTAAACGATTTCAAACCCTTTTATTGTTATTAATGATGGTAAGGTTGTTTCATTGATTTTGAATGTGCTTGATACTCGGGCACCAAGAGTAATGTAAAGCAATGTAAATATATATATTTCAATTCGCGATCCATGTGGCATGGGTAAAATAGGACTTAAGATTGGACCGCAAACCTATGAAAAGCTGAAGTGGCTGAAAACAAGGTTTGACTTCGTATACGAAAGCAACATGACCTGGGACGAATTTTTCCAGGCGATAGTGAGAGACAGCCTTCTCATTCTCGCCCAGGATCTGAAAAATACCAGGAAGGGAAAAATAACAATGGATGAGATACTTGACATATTAAGTGGTGCAGACAAAAACATGAATGACGAGGTGAAAAGACATATGATTCAGACAGGAATGATGTCCGGAAGCAGTTCTTCCAGAGAGTGATGGCATAAGTGACTGATCAGGAGAAGCCAAGAATAACCTTTAATTTCAGGGAAAACACAGAAAAGCCTGATTCAACACAGGTAAGAAAAGTGCTGATGCTTTTACTTATCGTCACCCTGGTATTAGCAGGATCAGAATTCCTTTTTGACTTAATGGGAATAATTGGATTTAGCATAATGGAAGTTTTCGTAGATGCCTTAATCCTTATTGTTTCTTTAATTGTGCTTGCATATATCACATTTCCATTCAGACATTATGAATCACACAAAAAAAGGGCGGCAGCTATGTTGAAAATTGCCCTTTTGCTTCTTTCTTTACAGATAGCAGCACTTATTGCTATTTATTTTGCATTCAGTAATCTTGGATCGACAGACTATTTTCTGATATTTATAGGATCTGAAATAGCCTATCAGGCTGCATTTTTATATATTACACAGGGATATAAGTTCAACGCGAGGTTTTTTTCCATCAACATACCTGATGCAATAAATGTACGCAATGATTCGGATGGAAACGTTGTAAGTGTTGAAAGATCAAATTTAGTATCGCATGAGACGAGAGACCTGATCGAGAAAAGAATACGTGGCCTGATCACAGAAGAGGAAATGAGTTCTGCGCTCTCAGAAGTGGACCACCTCAATCGCGAAATGATCCTTTCTTTCACTAGAGAGACAATATCAAGGCTCAGAAAGAAATACAGATGGTGAAAAATCTAGAATTCCAGTTCGTCTGACCATGGTATCTGAGCAAAATCTCCTTCGATTGAGGCGAGATTGACGTTTTGGACTGTTTCAGCATCAATCTTCCTGCCATCTAGAACATTGGCATGAGCGGCGCAGGCATCCCTTATAACGAATGTCTTGAATCCAAGGTTTCCAGACATCCTTGCGGTTACGCTTACACAATGATCGGTTGTTAGACCCATAATATATACCTCCGGTTCGGCCATTTCACGAAGAATGCTCTCAAGTCTTGTTCCAATGAAGGCACTGCTAACATGTTTGGTTATTATCGTTTCATGTTCAAGTGGCCTGACCTCATTCTTGAATTCAAAACCGGGCTTACCAGCTTTGAGGGCAGAATTGGGATTAAGTGAATCATGTCTCACATGTATTATCTTTCTTCCATTTGATCTGAACCTGCGGAGAACATCTTCCATTACTTTCTCCGCATCTGGATTGTTACGTTTTCCCCAAAACGGCTCGTCAAAACCTTTTTGGACATCTATTATGATTAATGCAGCTGATGGTGAGACCTTGACCATGCTGCATTATATCTGATAGATTAATATTCTTAATGCACAAAATATGAAAAACTACTTAATTCAATTTTCCAATCTGCAGCCTAAGGCCTTCAATTCCCTTTACCAAAACCAGTTCCCCTGGCAAGAATTTTTCTCCTTCATGAACTGGAACCGCAGCCCATACCTGTGAATTTATAACTACCTCCATCCTGTAGCCACACACTGATCTCACCCTGCCCCTCCTTCCAATAATGCTCTCCACGCCTGGATAGTGTTGAGTTCGGAATGGAAACCTTACTAGGTTTACTCCAATCATTGCTACGATAAAGAACGATGTAATTGTATCAAAAAGGATTATCAGGATTAACTCTAATTCTGTAACAGGCATATTTCTTATGCAAGTCAAAATATGATGTCTGCATTAAAATATTTCAAAATTATGGGATAAAAATATCCTATTCATGACCCAAAAATTTTCTAATATACTAAAAACGAGTTATCACGATTAAAAGGTTCGTTGCATCTATTTCCCTCAGTAAAGGAGATAACTAAAATTTCACCTTTGTTTTCATATAAGGAAAATCTGTCTTCTGATAACCAAATTTAACGATTACCCGCAATATAGGAATTGAAAACTGTTTAAGAGCAATAGTTTATTTATACAATATCTACTTGCTAACCCTTCCAGCAGTCGGAGAATATTTTTTCCATCTATCAAGAATAGGCAGGAATTTCACATCTGCGATCTGATCCATCACATTGAGGTATTCCAGGATTCCTATAGCAGCTCTGTCAGCATCCCTGACAGCTGAAATAAGATCCCTCGTCGGATTCATGCAGTCCCCACCTGTAAATACCCCTTTGATTGATGTCATACCCCTCTCATCAATTATTGGTGCACCATGCGGATTCAGCCGCAGATTTCTAAGATAGTTGTCGCCAAGAAAACTGAAGTCGGCTTCCTGCCCAGTTGCCTCGATTACAAGATCTGCCTGCATATAGAGTACTTTTTCTTTCTTTGGCACAGGTTTAGCCCTACCGTGGCCATCGCTGACCATTTCATTCTGCCAGTATTTAATACCAACCAAATGTCCGTTTTCTGAGACATACTCAAAGGGTGTCACTTCCCACATGTAATGGACATTTTCCTCCAATGATTCTTCCATTTCTTCTTCAGCATTCATTGAAGGATAGCCTGGTCGGTCGATTTCTCTTCTCCTGTACATTATGTATACATTCTGCGCCCCAAGCCTTAGCGAAGTCCTCGAAGCATCGTTTGCAGTGAAGCCCCCTCCAATGACAACAACAGTTTTACCAACCTCTACCTTCTTACCAAGACTCACATCCTGCAGAAAATTAAGTGCATGTATGACTCCTTTGGTGTCGCTTCCTGGAGTCCCGGTCATTCTCGGCTGGTGGTTTCCTATTCCTATATAAACTGCATCATGGCTGTTTAAAATATCCTGAAACTGTACATCATTCCCTACCGTTGTATTCAGATGGACCTCGGCCCCCTGTGATATGATAAAACCAATCTCCTTGTCGAGTGTTTCTTGCGGTAACCGATACCTTGGTATCCCCGTCTTCATGAAACCACCTAGCTCTGGAAGCGCCTCGTATATTGTGACATGAACACCCTGAACTAAGAGATAATATGCCAGTGTCAGACCGGTTGGCCCACCCCCAATTACGGCCACTTTCTTGTTGAGGAAGTTCTTTTTTGGTACTTTAATTATCTGGCTATAGTCATCAAATTTATCCGCTGCGAACCTTTTTAGATGTCTGATAGCTATTGGGCCGCCTTCATCGTATAATACACATATATCCTCACACATGTGGGTACAAACACGGCCTATTATAGCCGGAAATGGAAGATTCTCAAAGACTATTCTGACCGTTTCCGCCGGATCACCAACGGCGGTGCTCTTTATGTACCCACCAATATCTAGACTTGCGGGGCAAGCCTGTGTACAAATGTTGCAACCGATGCACCTGCTCGCTTCTGATGTCCCCTGTTGATCTGTGTACTCCAACAGAGGCTCTATCTTGAAACTTTTTACCCTTTCCTTGGGGTCGGCGTGGGCGATCTTGACTCTTTCAAAATTAAGCATCAGTTGAAGCTTTATGCTTACAAATTTAATAAACGTTTTTCGTATTTTAGCGCTAAAATCGAAAGATCAGAATGAGCTATTTTTCTGTGAGAATGTTTCAATTTTGATTCTTTGTTGCCTGAAACGATTTTTAATCGATGTACAATAAGTTACAAATGTAATTTGTCGACCATTTTATCCTGAATAACATTTATGTTAGTTCGAATAAAGAAAATAGGTCTTATTCACTCAGGAGTGCAATTATTAATTGTCAGGCAAGAAACGCCAGACTTGAATCTGCCCCATGCTATCCTCATTGTAAATCTATCACGAACGATGTTTCGTGATGTTCTGGTTATGCAAAGTGGTGGCAAGCATACGATCCTATCTGGGTATTATATATTACAATGTTTTCAGAATGCAAAACCATTAAGACTTCAGTAGCGATCAATACAAATGAAATGGATCACCAGGAAAAACGCAAAGGTAGACAGGATAGCATGTCCATGGCTGATAAAAAATTTTGTTGATAAAGACGCTGAATTCCTGTTTGTAGCAGCAGAGGATGTTCTGAAAATTGCCAAAACTGAGGATGCGATACCGTTTGATACCCCTGGATCCGAACTTTTCCATTTCAAGGACAGGGACTACGAATACGTTACGTTTGACTCAATAATCAGGAAATACAGGATTGAAGATTCTGCTCTGAACTGCCTTGCAAGCATAGTTCGTGGTGCTGATGCCCGGATTCCTGATGCACCGGTGGAATCAGCTGGTCTCGAGGCTGCTGCACTCGGCTTCAGAAAGATATCTTCAGATGATTACGAAAACATAAAACTGCAATTCCCGCTATATGATGCCTTGTATGCATATTGCAGGGAAAAGATGAGAAGAAGGGATCTGCTTGAACATTCCGGAAAGTGATTCCGCATAACTGTGCAGGTGGCTCAGAAAGAATTGTTATAAAATAATTGAGTGATAACAGTGCCGGGAAAGACCACTTAGAAGGCATAAAAGCTGTTGATTATAGTCAACATTGTCACTCATATTAACATTATTTTTGGGATAGATGACAAATTGATTTGACTGGTGAATCTGTTAAATATTTTCTTCTGATATTTTCTGATATTTCAGTTTATATGTTATGGATGCGGCAGTATTTATTTCCTGTACCGATTCATGAAGAGATGAAATGATTGAGGAACCAACTATAAGATGCTTCTTTGGAATACCTTTAGAGGATCTTAGGGAAATTATAGAAATACAGAACAGTATGACGGGTTGGCCATTCAAAATGACTGATCCAGATAATCTTCACATGACCATTCTCTTCCTGGGAGACAGGAAAATGTCAGATATTGATGGTATAATTTCTAAAATGAAAGGAATTCAATTCAAAATCCCTGAATTCATAGTGAAATCAATAATCGGGCTTCCCCGAAATTCGCATGCAAGAGTACTTGCGCTATCTGTGAGTGGAGTTGGCCTGAATAAAATCTATAAAAAAGCCTCGGAAATTTCGAAATATACTGAAAAGAAGGAATTTCTACCGCACATTACAATTGGCCGATCCAAAAAGCCAGTTTCATTAAACAGATCGTGGACAGAAAAAAGGTTAGATCTTAAATTGAGCGTCAACAGGATTTCCTTAATTAGAAGCGACCTAACTCCCGATGGCCCTGTTTACACGGAACTATCTTCAAATTACTTTATATAATCCATCTTACCTGTTTCATCTGTCTTCTCTTTCTGTTTGAGAAGGTCTTCGTTTTCAAATTCTATAGCATAAAGGCCGGAGACCGGAATCATCCTGAGAAGGTTTTTAGAGTTGTTCTTTACCCTAAAAACAACCGCGCCCTCTTCCCCGAGGACAGTATAACCAACGTATTCCCCTTCTGTGACCATTGGATCGTCTGCGCCGCTTGCTGATATTACCCTGTACTTGCCTCCCTTCTTGATCTCTATCATGTCCATATTTATTCCCAGTCCTTTCAGTAACTTTGAAATTTCATTCAAGATACAACGCCAATCTATGGCAAGCACTTTAAAAATACTTTTCCTTTAGATCCGGAAATACTTGCGCATATATGTTTAACTCGGCAATGAATTATGTCTGAATCCATTGCACAAATTAGAATGAAAAGTATACAAAAGCAGGATACATTTAAGAAATTACTTACTAAAAATTTCCATTGAATCTGGAGTGGCGGTTCTTGTTTGAATATGAGTTTGATCTCCTCTGGCCGCTGTTCCTGTTGAATCTCTGCTGATGGAAATCTCCCTGCCTATGCGGCCTGGAACCATGCTCAATGTTCTTAAAAGCGGGTGTGTCAAATTTACTTTCATCCAGATATACTGGGCGCATTCTAACGGACACAGAATCTTCAATATCCCTGATTATATATTCCTCTTCCGGAATTACGATCGAGAATGCCTGACCATCTGCACCCATACGAGCAGATCTTCCAACCCTGTGCACATAAACATATGGGTCAAGTGGGGTGTCATAGTTTATGATATGCGATATCTCCCTGATATCAAGACCCCTTGCGGCAACATTTGTTGCAACGAGGAACTGGGTCCCCTGCCTGAATTCCTGCATGGATTTTTCCCGCTGCGCCTGGCTCATGTCTCCGTGGATAGCTGTAACGCTGTATCCCTGCCTGATGAGTGCCCTATAAAGATAATCTGCATTTCTCTTTGTGTCAGAAAATATTATTGCTTTTCTTGGTTTGAATGTTTCAATATATGCGAATAACGTTCTCAGTTTATGTGATCTTTCAGATATTGAATAGCTGTGCGAGATGCTCTCGACTGTGAGCTCCTGGTCATGGCTTATCTCAATGAACTGCGGATTGTGCATGTACCGATCAGAAAGACCAGAGATCCTTGGTGGTATAGTAGCTGAGAAGAGCATGACCTGTTTATCCCTTCCGGATTTCTTTATGATATATTCAACATCATCTATGAAACCCATGTCAAGCATCATATCGGCCTCGTCGAGAACAAGATGCTTCACATTCGAAAGGTCGAGTTCCTCCCTCTCCATTAGATCGATGATCCTTCCCGGAGTCCCGATGACTATTTGCGGTCTTCTCCTGAGATGATCTATCTGGACGTTGATCGATGCCCCACCATAAACGAGCGCACCCTTTATTCCGCTTCCCATCGTTATCTTTTTCATTACGTTAAAAACCTGCATTGCAAGTTCCCTTGTTGGAACAACAACAAGCGCCGACAAACGGTCAGTTGGCTTAAGCATCTGTATGATAGGGATAAGAAATGCACCTGTCTTCCCTGTTCCCGTCTTGGACTTAACTATAACATCTCTGCCTTTGAGCACATAAGGTATTGCCTGTTCCTGGACCTCTGTCGGTGACTTGAAACCCATTTCATTCAAAGATGCTAACAATTCTTTACTTAAGTTCAGCGATTCGAAATTTTCCATTTGTAACACTTTTTCTCAATAAATCAGAATCCTTGTATTATCCTAATTCTATGGTAGGTAATTGCCTGCTAATATAAAAGTATGTTGTAAATAAATTTACCCTTGTACTACAACATTAGACTTGCTTCCATCAAGATACTTTCTTATGCTGTAACAGGCTCTTTGAAATGACTCGTTCCTGAAAGCATCACCCATGCCGCCGATATGTGGGGTGACTATGCAATTGGCAGGCGGATTTACCTTTATTTGAGGTTCATTCCACCAGACATCTGAAAGGTAATATTTGGTAGGGTTTTCGGAGAGAAACCTGATCATTGAATCCTGGTCAACAATATCTGCCCTTGCGATGTTTACAATTATATTTCCATTAAAATTGCCAAGAAATTTTTCGTTTATCATTCCACGAGTCTCGCCGGTAAGTGGAGCGCATATAACAGCTATGTCAACGTTCTTCGCAATTTCCATAATGTCATGTACGGTTGTTATCCCCGCTTCCATTGTGCTCCTCCTTGTAAACGCGAACACATCCATTCCAAATGCCAACGCTATCTTTGAAACCTGTTTTCCAATGCCGCCAAAACCAATAATGCCTATTTTTTTTCTGTATAATATATCGACATCCCTCTTTTTGAAGACTCCATTGTGCATATCAGCATTATGTGAACAGATGCTTTTAAGATGTGAGAGAACAAGCGCAAACACAGTTTCTGCAACAGGCTCGTTGTAACCGCCCGCATTGTTAAGAACAGTTATTCCGGGCGGAACCTTAGAAAGATCCAGAAAGTCTGTGCCGGCAAAGAGGCACTGGATGATCCTTGTATTTCTTCCATAGTTCAAAGAGCCTTTGATCAGCACGACGTCTGCATCATCTATGGAATCAGCTATTTCCAGGCCGGTAATTTCTCTGCATTTATAAATAGAATCACTGTCTGCATTAAAATCAATAAAGAATTTCATTGGTTAAGATTTGACCATTATACTTAAATGAGTCGCTTGTTTATGATTCCTGTTTCGTTATCTCATGTATAAGTGAAACCCATACCTCATCAAAAAAACCGTTCTTCAGGTACCGGTTTTTTGTCTCTCCAGGTACCAGGAAAGAAATGTAGTAAGGGCGGAAGTTTGTCCACTCGTTATTCAGGGACATGAAATATGAAGAAATTTCTTCCATTTTCCTGAACCCACTATCATCAAAAATGAATATCCCCTTTGCTCCGTTTTCATCTGATAAAGATGTTGGTTCTGATGTACTTGCGAGAATAATTGCTGGTTTTCCCCTTACTATTATTCTAGGGATGCCATCATCTATGTCAGGATCAACAAGGGCAGCGTTTATTTTCTTAATGTATGAGGATATTGCATTTATTGCTGATTCCTTCCCTCCAGATATGCCGGAAGCCTCATTTATCTCTTTTTCGAATTTGACATATTTCTCGTTTCGTCCCTTGAACAGTGATGTGGGAGCATATCTCCTGTCTATCAGGCTCCTGCATATTGTATTCTCTTCCACCGCATTTTCCAGAACCATTGAACTGATTGTGCTATCAGTCATCTTACCTTTCATGAATTCAGACCAGTGGAATACTGAAAGATCGAGTTCGCCTGTGTTCAATAGATCATAAATGCCGTATCTGATAAGCTGGTCAAATGATACCATCAGATGATGCCTCACAACCCATTTGTAGTTCTTGTATCTGGAATCGATGAACGCCTCTATTGTACCCAGAGCCTTTTCGTTAAAGGCTATCTCATAAGATCTGTTGCCTGTCTCAAATACCTCCATGCATGAAATAAGCCTCTCATAATCAACATTACCGAAGCGTGCGCCCGTATATGTCGAATCTCTCATAATGTAATCCATTCTGTCCGCATCTATCTCAGATGAAATGATCTTCCTGAAAAGATCGACTGTTTCTTGTGTCGAGAATATTTCGCTTTTGGAGTCTGATCTGGAAAGCAGGCAGGTGACGTCGGCAGCTGAAACTGAAAGATCATTATTATTTATTCCTTCAATCTCAAACAACTTGTCGATAATCTTTATCGAGTAATATTCATGAACATAGTTTCTTGTTTCAGATGATTCCTGGTTGAATAATTTCTTATATTCGTTGTATTCATTGCCATTCTTTCTGATAAGAGCCAGCATGAAGTTCTCTGTAGTATGCGAGAAAGGGCCATGCCCAACATCATGAAGCAGGGCAGCAAGCCTTGTCGCCTGAAGGATCCTCAATTGATCAGATCCTTTGTTTAACTTTGGAAATAATTCATTGTAAAGCCCCTTCCGATTAATTGATGAGAGTATCTGAGTAGTCATTTTCGAAGACAGGTACATAGTACCAATGCTGTGAGCAAACCTTGTTCCAGTTGCTCCTGGAAAGACTAAGTTTGCGAGAGCAAGGCTTCTAATATTGTGGAGTCGGTTAATTGCAGGTGTTTTCAATATTTCGTTCTCAAGCTCTGTGATCCGAATATGTGAATGAATAGAATCGTTTATTGTCCTCTGTTTGATTTCATTCTCGAAAATATCAACCATTGAAGTTCTTTATGAAGAATGCGTATTTATCAATTCGGATTGGTTTTACCAGTTATACTCATCCTTTTACAGACAGAAAATTCAAGTTTTAAATATGGGATCTTAACATATAAGTGTTCAAAAAATGGTAGCAAGTAACTAAAACTGAATCGTACAATACTATCATGATACAAAGCATAATGATGCTTTTTCGAAGAACCAGAGAAAATTTGTCTGGTTATAAATACCTTTTAGGTAAGGCTAAGTTATTAATACCGACGCAACAATCTTTTGCTGAGTTAATATGGCAGGATTCGTAGATGATTTGGCACTGGAGTATTTCCTGGTAACACTGGTTAGCGTACTGACCCTGTACACAATAGCCTTTGTATACCTGGAATACAGAAAGAATGGCACTAAGAACTTGAGAGTTGCAATGGCACCAGCCGGTTTCCCATTACTTATACTGGGGAGCGTTATCATGATTATTGGCCTTTTCCAGGAATTTGTATGGCCCCTTCCGGGAAGCTTCAACATATTTTACGGCGATCCTTTTCTGTTGCTGGGAATGGTAACACTCCTTTATGCAATATCCGTCCTCAGGGATTATAAACTTCAGTTCCCTGGGATATTTGCGCTTGCAATAGGTTTGCTTGCAATTGTATACGGATACAATGGGTACATCAACAGCCTCCCATCCTCTGCCGAGGCGCTAAACACCTTTATCCTGTTTATAGGATACGGTATTTTCGGTTTTCTTGTCTATCCTGTAAGCCTGATATACGACATACTGCCTTCCAAGACAAAAAGCCCAACGATTGCTAATGTAATACTGATAATATTCTTCATTGTGGTATTCCTTGCAATGGTGGCTTCAGCATATGGGGGATTGACCGCAGTAGCTGCTCACATTAAATCAGCTCCGTGAAACACTCAGCAGAATATTATTTTTAATTTTTCAAAATTTACCCTCACATTTCTTCTCTTTATAATATGATACTAAACAATTTACTGCGTGGGATAGGATAAATTTATCTTTTTAGATACATTTAAGTTTTAGATGGGAAAATTAAGCGGCATACTTCTCGCATTCAGTGCACTTGCCATATTGGAATTCTTTGTTCTTTCTGCATATTATACTCCAGCTGAGAACTGGCTTTCAGCATTTTTTGGGCCTTCGGTTTACCTGATATTCGGTTTGATCTATTTCATGCTTGGTGATCCTTTCAATAATGTTGTCCTCCTGGTTTGTCTTATACTGGTGGGTGCTCTTGCTGGCCTTGGTGCAAGGAAGGGTACCAGGGCAATCGGCGCTGCGACAACGGTATTCACGCTCTCATGGGCTTTCATTGGTTTAAGCGCTCTTTACATTGCGTCAACTCTCGGTGTGTTCTCAGGTGGCGGCATCTCCCCTGCACTGTCCATCGGCGGATTACCGATCTCACTTCCGGGTATTAGCAGTGTAACCAGATTCTTTGATGCAGTACCAACCGGAACTAACCTCTCTTCTCTGATAGGAGAACCAATAATTCGACGAATACCTTATGTGATTCCGTCATTAGAAAGCTCTTTCTTTGGCGGATCTGGAGGCAGCCCAACAAATTTCCTCGGAGATGCCGAGCCATTCTTCATTTATGATATAATCAATTACATCATTGTAGTAGTCACTGCCGGGATAGTGGGTTTCGTTATACACAGGCTTCTGGACAAGGACAGGAAAAAGAGACCAAAAAAGAGTCAGACAGATGACGCGGTGAAGCCAGCAGTAGCCCTGGTAATTGTTGTGATTGCATTTCTATTCATCTTTTCATATATTCCTAATACCCACATCTCTGGTGAGAGCAGATCAGAAGTTGCCTGTTCTAACTACTCAATTTTTACGACTATACCACAGCATCCTTCGACTCTGTATCAGGGCAGCATAGCACTGGAGTTTGCCTCGGGCTTAACGGACTCAAACGCAAGTAAAGCATTTCCTTTTTCAGGATCATCTTTGCTTGGATCGATTTCCGATTCCTCGGATGCCACTTTCGCACTTTCAAGAAATGGGACGTTATACTCTCTGTATGCTATTTCGTCAAATTCCCTTTCTAAGTCAATATTTTCAAACAACAGTGCGATAAACTCTGCGAATTTTGCTCTGCTTATGGACTCTTCATCCTTAAGCAATCTGTTTTATAACCCTCTTTTCAAGGGCCTAAGTTCAAGCGGGTTCCTGTCTAACCTCAAAAGCCTTGTGAACCTTATACCTCCTCAGTTACTGGTCATAGGTTTTCCAGGTAATGCAACCTTGGCGATGGCAGACCAAGCTGCTTCATCCATGTTTTCCTATATAGGTATTACAAACCACGTCTTCATATTTGAATTCAGTCCATCCCAGGGATCGTTACTACCAGGCCTTCCTCCCGAGAGTATTTTTCTGTATGCCGCAGACCAGCCTTTCCTTAATACAACGATTGAGGCGTCAAAGAATATAATATCACAATTTCCTGTGAGTGGACCGCTTACAGGTCTTCAGTCAGAAATAAGCAATGGATACATAATACCTGGAAGCAGCAATGATTCAATTGGATCAACGATATTAGCAATGGGTTTCCTTAATGCATCCAGCCTTTCGAAGATTTCTGGCAGTGTATCATCAGTGAACACAACCTCAGCACTTCCTCAAGGTCTTGTATATTTTATATCCTCATTCTCTGCTAATGATTTTGCTTTTTACTATTCTTCAAACGAAACATCGCTGAATCTCCGAGATCTGACTGGAAGCTCATCAGACTGGAATTTCGGAAACGGGTTCAGCATGGTTGATCTTGCCTTTCCAGGGTATTATCCATATAATATAAGCATTGCAGGACTGAAAGGTTATAAGATTTCGGTGGTGACTGATAATTCTAATATATCTGGAAGCATGGGTTTTAACTCAAGTTATCCAGGAGTAATGGATGTGAACCAGGGATATGTCTTGAATTCAACATTCACGCTTGGAAACCTTTCTTCTCTTGTAACGCCGCACATTGCAGTAAAAAGCACTGAGCAGAGTCGCGGTTTGGATCTCTTTGTGAACACAACAATAACAAATGATGCCCCAAAATCTATAGAAAATGTGTCCACTAATGCTTACATCACTTCGGCATATGGAAACTGCCTGAACCTGATTTCAGGATCTGCGGATAACTCCTTTGGAACGATGGCACCAGGAAGTACCAGAACAGTTTCGATGGAATTCTCAGCAAAAAACCCCGGTGTTTACTATGAGTCACCAATAAAGGTGACATATGACTACAACAACAGTTCATACAGCAGGTTCTCTCAAAGCTCACAGACATCAGTTGGAAATGAATCCCTTCTTATGGCTTACAATACAGCATTTGATGAGGGTCTTTCTTTTATCGCTGGACCTTCTTATGACACATTTCCAGTTATACACCTGCCGACATTTCTTGTTCTGCTCGGTCTAATAATACTGCTGGACATATACATTGAATATAAAGCGTTCCGCAGATGGCTCAGGAAACAGTGAGCATCAATTAATTATATAGAATAAAAGCAATGTCGTTATAAAGGTATAAGATATAAGATGAATCAGATTTGGACAGAAAAATTCAGGCCTGCCAGTCTTTCTGAAATTGTCGGTCAGGACGAAAATGTCGAAAAGCTCAAGGGCTTTGTCAAGAGAAAGGATATTCCACATCTCATATTTTCTGGTTCGGCTGGGACTGGAAAAACTTCTGCTGCAATTGCGCTCGCTATTGAATTATTCGGTGAAAACTGGAAGGAGAATTTCCTTGAGTTGAACGCATCCAATAACAGAGGTATAAACGTTATAAGGGGCCACGAGGACAGAGAGGGAAAAGATACTGGGATGGTCAGCGTTAAGGATTATGCGAGGCTCAAACCATCCAATCCTCTTGGTTTCAAGATCATATTTCTCGATGAGGCTGATCAGCTCACAGGCGACGCCCAGGCAGCACTGAGACGAACAATGGAAGTCTATTCCTCATCAACCAGATTCATACTTTCCTGCAACTATTCATCACAGATCATACCTCCGATCCAGTCTAGATGCGTTCTGATGCGATTCAGATCACTGGATGACAATGCAATCAAGACCCGTATATCCATCATTGCATCGAAGGAAAGTATTAAGCTTACTGACGCAGTCATCGATGCCATAATAGACGTTTCTGAAGGCGACATGAGACGTGCAATAAACGTCCTGCAGACGATGGCGTCCGCGGGCGACTTTACGGAAAAGAAGGTATTCGAAATGTTCGGTTATTCATCGCGTGATGAGTTTGCATCGCTTATATCCACGGCACTGGAGCATGGCTTATTCGACGAGGCAAGGGAAAAACTGGATGAGATGATGATAAAAACTGGTGTTTCTGGCCTCGATCTTATAAAGGGCATGCATTCTGTCGTAAGACGACACAGGATGGCTGGGAGGGAGAAACTAGAAGTATTAATGGCCCTCGCTGAAGCTGAGTTCAGGATCGTAGAGGGGGGAAGCGATAAGATCCAACTGGACGCCCTTCTGGCGAAACTGGTCAAGATTGGGTCGGAATTCAGCTGAAATAGTCATACAGGGTAGATGGTGCTTTTTTTATCTCATCCCGGAGCTTTGAAATGTTCCTCTTCATCTGGTTCTCTTTCTTTTTGGCCGAGAAGAGGTAACCTATGTCTCTTGAGCCCTCGTACGTCAGGATGTGCACTTCGCCTGCATGTGACCTACCTGTCCTACCCCGTCTCTGTATCGTCCTGATATCAGAGGGAACAGGTTCGTAAAATATCACCAGATCTGTGGCTGGAATGTCAAGCCCCTCTTCAGCAACGCTTGTGGCAACAAGTACATTATAGATACCTTCCCTGAACTGCTCGATTATGTGGTGCTGTTCAGACCTGGTAAGACCGATATCTGAATCATGTGATGCCTGCCCAACAAATCTCACCGGCCTGACCATGCTTGAGTGCTCATTGAAATATGCAGTTACGATTTCAGATGTCTTCCTGTAATGGGTGAATATGATTATTCTTGAGTCCTTGTTCTTCTGCAATGTTTCCTCGCAAATCCGAAGGGCTATGCTGCATTTTGGGTTTTCGACCTTAGATATATCTGTTGTTTCGATCAGCCTCTTTAAAACATTGAAATTCTGGGATTTTTCAATGATAGCGGTAGTCCTCATGATGCTCCTATCCTCACTATGTATAAGATCGTTGAAATAATTGTAGAATATCGTATAACCTTGACTTTCTAAATATTCTAAAGCATAATCTATCCGAATAGCAGCGGTTATGTAAGGAATTATTGAAAATAACTTACTTTCACCACTCCTCGCTCTTTCAGAGACTTCACGTGATGCCTCTATAAGATTTTTCCTTGATATATTGGTATTCTGGAAAATTCCTGATTTTTTCAGTTTTTCAATGATTTCAATGTAAATCTGTTTCAGTACAGTATGAATCTCCCGGACTTCATCAGGCTGTCGTATTCTTGTTATATTGATCCTGACATCATTGACGTATTTCCGAACATCTGGATCTTCCTCAGTCTTGATCTTGACTTTCTCTATCCCAAGAGATTTGGTAATCTCTGTTAATTTATCCATGCTTGAACCTGGACTAGCAGTGAGGCCGAGGATCATTCTTTTTCGTACTTCCAGAAATCTCTGGGCTAACTCCACGTACTGGTAATTGCCAACTGCCCTGTGTACCTCATCGAAAATTATCAGCCCAAACTTTTCAATGCTGTATATCTCTTTCTTAAGATCATTCCAAGCTACTTGAGGCGTGCACACGACAAAGGATGATTTAAGCCATAGCTCTCGCCGGGACGCAGCATCAGTATCTCCCGTCAAAATACATATTTCTTTGTCCGAAAGATTCAAAAGCTTCTTCATGGTCGAAAAGTGCTGGTCGACCAAAGGCTTGGTGGGAGCAAGAAACATTACCTTGCCCCTTACCTCCCTCATAGTTCGGGAAGCTGCCATTGCTGCTATTACTGTTTTTCCAAGGCCTGTCGGTAAGACCACGATAGAATTCTTGAGCCAGACCTCCTTGAAAATATTAATCTGGTATTCCCTTGGTTCCATCCCGTCAAGGTGATAGTTGAGATCTTCCATTTATGAATGCTGGATGTGAATGGAAGCGATTAATCTTTCCAGACTTTAAAGCTGATTGGTAGTTTTTTATTGCAAGTTGTGATGCAGCCAGAAGGGCCGGTAGATCAGCGGTAGATCGCCTGCTTCGCAAGCAGGAGGCCTCGGGTTCAAATCCCGACCGGTCCATTTAATTTA
>JAKAAI010000022.1 GCA_021797055.1 Thermoplasmata archaeon
CTGGTCAAACACTATAAGGGTGGCTTACGGGGAAAGGTTTATTTTGACAGTAGAAACAAGGGTGATTACAAACTCTTCCTCCAGATTGATTACACCGTGGATTCACCTGTTTATTTGAAAAACAGGTTATATTTCCTCACTGATACCGACGGCACCTCCAATGTATATTCAGTCAACCTGGATGGAAAGGATATGAAACAGCACACAAAATTCAGCGATTTTTATGTGCGAAACTTGAGGGGCGATGGGAGCCTGCTTACATTCCAGAAGGGTGGAGAGATCTTCCTGCTGGATCCCAAGAATGACAAGGTTGAAAAATGCGCTATTACACCCCCGTTGACCAACAATCTCAAGGAGAGAAGGTTTATTGAAAATGACAAATTCATAGAGATGTTCCAGATTTCACCGAATGGGCAGGATTCTGCATTTGTAATCAGGGGTCAGGCCTTCAGGATGAATCCAAAGGCGGGACCGGTGGAAAAGATCAATGCCGATCTAAAGGGGAGAACAAGGCTGGTTAATTTTAGCCCTGATGGCAAATCGGTTTACTTCGTCAACGACGCCAGCGGTGAAGACGAAATATATGTTTCTGGAATTGAAGGAAAGGTAAAGAAAATTCTTGGAAATTTTGGAACTTTAGAAGGGCTCTTCCCATCACCCGATGGCAGGAAATTAGCCGTTTCAAACAACAGAAACCAATTCGGAATACTGGATGTAAAAACCGGAATGTTCGATTTCGTGGATGAAAACAAATTCGGCATTATAGACGAGGCTACCTGGCACCCATCCGGAAACTATATCGCAATCTCCTACCCCGGTAATGGCTCGCTCAGCCATATTGAGATTGTAAATGCAAAGACCGGGAAGAAAACGACTGCAACTTCACAGGGCTCGATTGACTATTCGCCATCATTCGATTCCACAGGGAAATACCTGTATTACCTCTCCGAAAGAGCACTGGATCCAGTCTATGACAAGATCGTTTTCGATCTTGGGTTTCCAAAGGCAGCCAAACCACATCTGATCACGCTTGACAAAAAGGAGCCAGACCCTGTCTGGGCCAGACAAATGGATGAAAGAACCGACGGAGATGGAAAATCCATCTCCGATATAGATCTTGCAGATCTCACAAATAGATCCAGTGAGCTTCCTGTCAATATCGAGGAATACCACAGGATTGTTGGTCTTTCTGATTCTGCTCTTCTGCTAAAATTCCCAGTTGAGGGGGTGATGAAGCAGCAGAATGGCGGGCCAAGGTCAGACGGTAGCCTGGTACATTTTGATCTCAAAACAGGGAAGGAAAAGACCATTTTCACCAGGATTTCAGATTTCAAGGTATCTAAGGATGGAAAGAAGATAATGATACGACGGGAGAACCACTTTTCAGTCGAAAACCTTAGCTCAGCGCTGAAGAATCATGTCCCCTCAGAGGATTCTAAAGAGGAAAGGGATGGAAGGACAGAGATAGACCTGAAGAGAATAAATTGTGATATATTGCCCGCTGAGGAATGGCGGCAGATGTTTTTTGAAACCTGGAGGCTCATGAGGGAAAATTACTGGAAAGAGGAAAAGATAAGCAAATTCTGGGATAAGGTCAGGAAGAAATACCTTCCGCTAGTAGATATGGTATCCTCCAGATATGAGATGTCTGATCTGTTGAAAGAGATGCAGGGTGAAACTGGGACTTCCCACAGCTATGAACGTGGCGGTGAAATCTACCGTTCCTCATATCCAAAGATAGGAAAACTCGGCTGTTCCTTCAAATATTCAAATGGAAAATACGTGTTTGACCAGATTTACTGCGGAGATCCATCCAACATTCCGGAAAGATCCACACTGCTGGCATCAGGCGTTGACATAAAGACGGGGGATGAGTTGCTAGCAATAAATGGCCATAAAGTTGGCAGGGATTATCCACCCGGGAAGGCGCTTGAAGATCTTCCAGGCACTGTTATAACCCTTGAAACGAGGAGGGGTTCTAAAGTGTTGAAGCAGCCTGTGAAGAGTCTTGGATCTGAGTTGAACCTGATCTACCGTAACTGGGTTGAGAATAACAGGAAATTTGTCAGGCAAAAATTCGGTGATAAGGTAGGCTATATCCACATCCCTGATATGATGGCAAAGGGCTTTTCAGAATTCCACCGGCAGTATATTTTTGAATGGGACAAACCATCCATAATAGTCGATGTCAGGTTCAACGGCGGCGGTCATGTATCACATCTTTTGCTTGAAAAGCTTTCGAGAAGGCTCATTGGATTTGATCTACCCAGAAGGGGTCCAGCCTCGCATTACCCATTATACGCTGTAAGAGGTGGAATAGTTGCTGTTACGAATGAATTTGCAGGATCCGATGGTGACATCTTTTCACATTCATTCAAACTGATGGGGCTGGGAGAGCTGATTGGAGAAAGGACATGGGGAGGAGTGATCGGAATAAACCCGAGGAGGCAGCTTGTGGACAGGACAATGATAACCCAGCCTCAATATGCTTTCTGGTTCAAGGATGTCGGTTTTGGTGTTGAGAACTACGGTACCGATCCGACCATCAGGCTGGACAACGCACCCGGAGATTATCTCAGGAACAGGGATCCACAGCTTGAAAAAGCTGGTCAGATTGCACTGAAACTAGCTGAGAAGGCAATGAAGGTGCCAACTAAAGACTAGTCTTTAAAGGCATTTTATATATTTCTTTTGAAGCAGCCGGTAGCGCAATTAAAACTATTCCATCAATATTTCCAATTTATGCATAAGACATCAGGAAATTAATCAGGAAACCTGACCCGATGTAAAGGGATCCAATTGCTATATAAATGAGATTCATAAATAGCTGCTCCTTATTAATACCGACAACGTCCTTTTCTTTTAAGCTTGCCTTGGCGATCATTACATTTTCTATGTATTTCTTCGCTCCGAAGTCTGAAAAAGATCCAAAGAAAATAACCACTATCCCCGCGATTACCATGATAAGCGGCACGTCAAAGGCAATTGATGTGTACCCGAAGATGAACAATAATGTGTCAATGACAAGCAGAAATAGCAGCGGGATCAAAAGTGGATAAGACAGCAGAAATCTTGTGTGGCTTATCTCCTTTCTCCGGATCTCTTCGTCCAGTTCCTCGTCGTTCATCTATCTAACTTAACTAAACCGCCATTTATATATTTTCCATTTCCTCTATCTTGCCATTGGAAATCAACTGGTCCTGAGTGAAGTGGCATAGATATTCCTGCTCTCCATTGGTTATAATGGGTGGATCTGTATCCTTGCATATGCTCTGCCGGTAAACACACCTGCCATAAAATCTGCAACCTTTCTTTGGATTTATCGCATTGCCGATTTCTCCTACAATTCCAAGGTTTCTGTTAGACCAGCTTGGATCTATGGTCGGTACCGCCGAAATTAGCGATTTGGTATATGGATGTGATGGATTCTTGATTACAATATCAGTTGGGCCGCTTTCGACCACCTGGCCAAGGTACATTATAATCAGGAAATCTGATATATAGCGGGCAGAGGCAATGTCATGAGATATATATAAAACAGTTGTATTGTACCTTTCCCGCAGATTCAGGATTATATTCATTATGTTTGCCCTTATAGATACATCAAGCATCGATATTGGTTCATCTGCAACTATGAACATAGGGTTGAGTGTAATTACCCTTGCAATTGACACCCTCTGCCTTTCTCCACCTGAAAGCTCATGTGGGTATCTCTGCAGGTAGTTTTCTGCAGGCCTTAAATTCGAAATGTCTAATGCCCTGATTACCTCTTCCTGCATACTTGCGTCTTCAATCTGATTCCCGTTTTCCGATACGGTTTCACCTTGGGCATATCTTGATCTACGTTCCTTTATGAGTTTCCTCTGGATAATGAGGGGCTCAGAGACTATGTCTATGACGGACATTTTTGGGTTGATTGAATCATAAGGATCCTGGAAAATAAGCTGCGCTTCCTTTCTATAATAATTGTAGTCCCTGCTTGATTTCATAAGTTTTGTTATGTCTGTTTTTTCATCAACTGCTTCTCCTTCACCGGGCTTTGTATCCGAGCTTTTGCTCATGTTAAAAAGTATGGATCCAGAGGTTGGATCAATTGCATTGACCAGCAGTTTTCCAAGAGTAGTCTTCCCTGACCCGCTCTCACCAACTACACCCACTATGCTGCCCTTGGGTATCTTTATGTCAACCTTATCTACAGCATGAACTACAGGCTTATTCGCACCCCCAAACAGATTTGTTGCAAGTGAGGAATGCACTGTGAAGAATTTGCTAAGTTCATTTGTTTCTATAAAGACATCATTCTTGTTTGAAACGACCACATTAAATGAAGACTCCCGTATCTGCTTGCTGTTGAACTCCTCATATTTTTCTTTCGAGACCGAATCAAAATGACAAAGCGAGAAATGTCCGGGTTCTATTTCCTTGGGCTCAGGTTTTTTGGTAAAGCATACCTGCTCTGCCATAAAGCAACGGGAGGCAAAATAACAGCCAGTCGGCGGATCGATAAGGTTTGGAACCGCTCCAGGGATACCATAAATTCTCTCCTTCGTAGTTTCCATTGATGGGTAACTTTTTAGAAGGGCGTACGTGTATGGATTCCTCTGCTTCAGGAAGATCTCAGACGGCGTTCCGTATTCCATCATCCTGCCGGCGTACATGACGGCGACATAATTTGCAAGCTGGGAGACGACGCCAACGTCATGGGAGATGACTATCATGGATTTTACTTCCTTGGTGTTTTTAAGATTCTTCAGTTCTTTTATAATCTTGGCCTGTGTGATGACATCCAGGCCAGTAGTGGGCTCATCTGCAATTATGATTTTCGGGTTAAGGGCTAGGGCCATTGCAATTATTCCTCTCTGTTTCATTCCGCCGCTCAATTCATGCGGATATGAATCAAGGAATTTCAGGTTAAAGCCAGCGGTAATGCAGCATGACTCCATTCTGTTTGTTTCCAGCAGGCGCCTTTTCTTCTGAACCGACATGGTTCGGAGTTCATCCCTCAATTTTTTTAGGAGATCCTGGTAAGTCTGCTCTTCAAGCGTTGAAAGATCGCGTTCATCGCCTTCCCTTGAATTCTGAACGGCAAATTCATGCGCTCTTGCCCTCAAAACCCTCTCGTTGATGAAATCACTTTCACCGTACTGAGATATCTGATCGAATGTATTGTGAACCTGGAATACCTCGTGTATCTGATTCCTTATAGTATGCACCGGGTTGAAAGCATTCATTGCACCCTGGAAGATCATTGAAATCTCCTTCCACCTGATGGCCGCTAGACGGGATTGGATCATCTTCATTGATTTCTTATATGCCTTCCTGTTCATTGCCTGCTCGTAGATACTTGTAACTTCCTGGCCCATATACTGGATGCTGCCTGACATCACTGAGTTATTTGCAAGAAGGCCGAGGATAGAACTTGCTATTGTTGACTTTCCAGATCCGCTTTCACCAATCAGTCCAAGAATCTCTCCTTCGCTAAGCGTGAAACTCACATTATCTATTGCAGTAAGTGTGCCCTCATTCGTTTTAAATTTCACAGTGAGATTATTAACTTCAAGTAATTTATTTCCAGAAAAATTTTCCACCATTAGATCATCTTCTCCTCAATCTCGGGTTCACAACCTCATCCATGCCCCTTGATATGAATATAATAGCAACGACGAAAAGGGTAAGCGCTATTGCGGGCGGGAATATCCACTGTGGAGATGCTGCAACTGCAAAATAGTCGTTGTAAACCTCATTTAGCATTCCGCCCCAAGTTGCCACAGAAAGCGGGGCCAACCCTAGGAATTCCAATCCTGAAACCGCGCCAATACCGCCTGCAATTGAAAGAGCCAGAAGATATAGTAATAGAGGTCCTATATTAGGTAAAATGTGCCCCCTCATTATATGGAAAGTCTTTGAGCCAAATAGCTTTGAAGCCTCTACAAAAGACCTGGCAGATATACTCCTGACAATACCTATAAGGCTGAAAGCGGCAAATGGCCATCCTGTCAGGCTTACTATTAATATCAGATCCTCGAAATCTGCGTTCTTCGGAAACAAGGATGCCAGCGCTATCAATAAAGCCAGTCCAGGGATAAGGAAAAGGGCAAGCGAAGCTGTTTCAAGGGCGCTACCAAGTGCCCCTCCCCTGTAACCAACATATAGCGCAACCGCAACTGATACCAAAATAGTTACAAGGCCAATGCTGAGACCGAAAACCCAGTCTGTCCAGAAACTTTCAATGAACTCTGCCCACACATCCTGCCCCGATGTCGTTGTACCCAAAAGAAAACGAGCTCCAGAAGGAGTTTTAGCCATGGATGGAATTGGTGTCATCGACTTGGCTGTAGAATTGAAAATATAGAGGTAATTAAGATTTGAAATCATGGAAATCTCACCAAACCCGGTGTTCGCATCGGAGAAATAGAGAACCTGGCTGGTGTTTGAGGGCGTAGGAGACACGTGGTAACTCCATGAAAATGGTTCGCCGCTGGGCGAATTAAGGCTAAATGACAATATTTCTCCTTCTTGTGAGACAAGAATTAAAGCATCAGATACAGGATCATAGGTCGCGGCGGTAGTAAAATTACCGGACCCGGCCGGAAGTGGAACACTGCTTACCTTGACAGCGTTTGAGGAGTTAAGGGAGATCACAAATGCCTGTGTGGATGCAGCAGCCAATATATGAGTTGGAAAGCCTGCCGCTCCAGGCGTGGTGGAAAGACTGTATAGTTTCTGGCTCAAATCCACCACTGTCCGGACCAACCCAGAAGACAATGAAACATTACTGACTGTATCGCCATTTGAAATGAAAAATGCAGAATTTATTTTCGAGTAAGCCACCTGATAGTATGAGGGTATCTGCAGGGCCACGTTTAAATCGATATTTAAACTATTATTAGTGCTCCATGCCAGTGTTTGATTCAAAAAATATCCCTGAATGGAAGTGCTGTTATAGATCAATATTCTGGCGTCGGTCTCAGCTTTATTTGGAGAAAATCCCGCTCCATAGTATTCTATTCCTGCTGGCTTATTCATTGTAATTTTCGTGACATTGAATAATTTTAAAGGGCTGATCCCATAGGAGTGAAGATAATCGCCAGTATTATTCTGTGTAATAAAAAATACCGTTCCGGGGGTGTTGTATCCATTATCCTCATAATTAAACGATGGAATTGATGTGTCGGTTGTACTAGAAAAAGGGATGGAATTTGTAACCACATTCCCAACTATGGTTCCGTTATAAGAGATGTTGGTAAAAGGAATATATTCTGGTTTTTTCAGTCCTAGATCCAGAAATACAAGTTTACCAATTTCAATCTGACCATTTGTAAATGGCATTACGACAAATCTCTCAATCAGGGTATTGGATGAAATGGCAGCTGATTCAAGGACACAATTTATAAGCGGTACCACGGTTGGCGAGAGCATCCTGACTGAATTTCCAAAACTTGAATTGTAAACGACACCATACGAACCTAAAGGCGCATCAGTTCCATAAGTACCGAGACCATAATAATAGATCTTGCCAGAGGATGTCCCGAAGTAAATTGCCGATGCACCCTCATTCAACACATCTGTCGAAAAAGGCCCATATATACTGACGCTCCCAGGTGCCTGGGTTACATTTTGAAGTGAAGTGTTTGTCAGCTGAGACGCTATATGCGTATCAACCTCCGGAGCTTCATAAAAATAATTCGGGTGGTACACTATTGCAGGTGTCATTAATGCAATAATGACAAAGGATAACAAAATAATGAATCCAACCTTTCCATATTTATTCTTATAAAATATTTTAAAATCACGATAGTACTTGACAAGCGTAGAATTAGATTTATTGTCTTTTTGACGCGACCCCTGCATATCCTCCCCTAATCTAAATCATCATACTTTAATTCTTGGATCGAGCCACGCATGAATGTAGTCTACCAGCGAGTAAGCGAATATCGTAAGGAGCGCAATAACAAAGGTAGACGCCTCGCTTAACGGATAATCTTCATTTATCACAGCGTGGTAAAGAAGTGGCCCCATTCCTGGCCAGTTAAAAATTATCGCAACAATGAGAGAACCGCTTATCAGGAAAGATATGTTAAGGGCAAGCCTTGTTGTTACAGGTATTACTGCAATTCTTGCTGCATGCCTTCTTAATATCGATTTTTCAGGTACACCCTTGGCTCTCGCTGTCAGTATATGGTCTTCACCTAGTGTAGAAACCATGGCAGCCCTCATGGTAATCATGTGACCTGCGGCTTCAATCAAAAGGAGGGAAAAAAATGGCATGGCCATGTGGTACATCAGACTGACAACAGAAGAGAACGTTGGATGTGTTATATAGGACAGGGGCACACCTGCTCTGATGGGGAAATACGATGTATATACTGTAAGGTACAGGAATAGCAGTACGCCAATTATGAAATATGGAATTGAATTCACCAGAAGGGCTATCGATAAGATCGCACCCTCGCGTTTTCCGCCCCTTATCCTGGATACAAGGATACCAAGTGGTACCCCTATTACATAAGATATCAGGGCAGTCGAAACTATGAGAACTAATGTGTATGGGAGCGCTATTGCAATCTCCTCATACACGGTTTCCCCTGGATTCAGATAATCTTTTCCCCAGTGAAATGTGAACATTTGATACAAGTAGGTAGTAAAGTCAGTAAGAGACCACTTACCATTTTGTAAACCAAGAGATGCAAGTATCGCGTGCTGGGCAGACACCGAGAGAGGCTGTCCGTTTTTATTGGCACTCTTCAAGAGTAAAAGCCCGGGGTTGCCAGGCATAAGCCTAAAAACAACAAAAATAATCAAAGTCATTATCAAAATCAACGCAAATGCTTGAATAATTTTACGTGAAAGAAGATAAATATTCATTAAAAAATCCCCTTAATAATAAAAAATAAAAATAAATAAATTATTAAGATTTTTTCCTCCTGCTTCTTACAACGACCGCAGCAGCTGCTATTACTATTACAGCCACAACCACGCCTATAATGACGTAGTCAAGGTAGTTTGTAGTTGTT
The DNA here is from genome assembly GCA_021797055.1 of Thermoplasmata archaeon. Next base: position 9,015 of record JAKAAI010000022.1, read on the forward strand.
ACAGGTTTCACAACAGGCGCTACTAAGGTTATGTTATCTCCAAAGATTGTCGCATTGTTAGATGTTGCACTTACTGTTATACCGGATAGATCCTGGGTCAGCAATGAAGAACTGATGTTCCCTGTTGCCTTGAAAGTAAAGACAGCTACTCCAGCCGAATTAGTAGTAAGGGTTAGTGGTGAAACAGCCGTCATGTTAACAGGGTTTGATAGTGTTATTGTTAGAGTTGCTCCAGCATATGGCGGATCAGAGGTTCCATTTACAGAGTCGACGGTAAAAGTTATTGTGCCAGTCTGCCCAGTTGTATATGATTTAGCATTCACTGAATAAGAGATATGAAGGGCAACACCATTTACAAGAAGTATATTCACTGAAGATATTCCAGCGCCTGTTTCAGGTGCATTGGGTTGAACTGCTGCAGCGGTTATAGTTACCGTTTGGTTGTTAGCGGTTACGACAGCTCCAGTGGCGTTACAGCTCTTCATATCCTCAGCAAGGTATGAAGCGATATAGTATTCCCAGGTAGCCTGTCCCTTGGAGTTAGCGACGAGGTTATTCGAGGTGACATTTATTATACCTCCATATGGGGCCGAGAAACCGATGGTCAGATCAGCACCGGCTACTGTTCTTGTGCCATTCCAGACTGTAAATGTAACATTACCATATGTTCCAGCAGTGAATGTAGAGCCGGAGTCAAGTACTTCAGTTACTGATAGATTGTATTTAGGTACTACCACTGAGGAAGTATGGGTATGTATGGAAAAGAACTGCCAGTACCAGTAGATATAAAGTGCATTAGTCTCAGTTAAGGAGTAATTAGTAAAGGTAGAAGTCTGCAGTGGAACAAGATCTGTCCCGTACCCTATGTTTATCATGAAAGCTTCATCTATCATAAGAGACTGGAGGTATTTTATATCATGCTGTGCGACTGAGAACGTGTCTGTGTTTGCAGCCTGTGACGATAGGTTGTCAAAGAGATTCTGAACCTGTGTTCCGGTCAAGGTCTGTCCATTGACGGTCAGAGACGAGAACGGACCAACATACTCGTTTGTTGGTATTCCATAAGCAGGATTGACGAACTCCTGGCAACCAAGTGCAGGATCTGTGGAAGCAGTGGATATTCCCAAAACTGCCATTTCATATCCATTGGTTGCACCGTTGGATGAAATTGTACTGTCAATATTTGCTATCAAAGTTGTAAAAGCCTCTTCCTTGATTATTGCTTTTACTCCAAGCAGGTTCCAGTCCTGGATTGCAGCTTCTATATCCTCTATGTTGTTAGGAGCGACTGCACCGACAGTCGTCTGTATGACTATACAGACCTGTGTCCCATTATACAGCAATCCATGGGATGTATTGGTCATTCCAGGGATCGAATCTATCAGCTGAGCAGCCTTAGCTAGATCAAATGTGTATTCAGGTGCTGAAGCATTCACGAACAGTGTGTTTGAAGGATTAATTGGGTTGGATGACAAATATCCATATCCGTCAGCGATCACACTTGCCATATATGATGTAGGGGTTGCATAGTTAAGTCCCTGCCTGAAAGCTGTTATATTCATAGGAGCATCGTTAGTATTTATCCTGAAATACCCATATGCGCTGGATAGCTTTTTGTAGATGACTGAGCCGGGAGTAGTGGAGACCTGTGGAAGGAAGCTTGGATCCGGTGCGAGGGATGTAGTATCGACCTGTCCCTTTTCATATGCACCTATTAATCCGGATTCCGATGAATAGAACGGCATTGCTATTTCATAGAATTTAGGCGTGTACTGCCTGAGTCCACTTGATGCATTTGCATACTGCACGAAATAGTGCGGGTTAGCATAGAATTTCTCGCACTGAGACGGTATGATTTCTCCATTTGGTATTCCGTAATTGTTTGTTACCATGAATGGTCCAGTACCAACCAGTCCGGGTACCGCACCAGTTGAGACACTCCATCCAAGATTCCAAGAATAATACCCCTCAGTCTGGTTAACAACTGTTGTGTTTGTTGTGCAGTTCCATAGGCCAACGTCATTGAAATTATGGTATCTCCAGATATGATATGGAAGGATATCATTTGTCAATGAATCTGGCAATATCAGGAGTGTTTGCTTTGTGACAAAGACCTTCACTGAAAGGTTACCGTTGGGTATGACATTGACAACATTTGCCCATATGCCAAAACCAGCCTCCATTCTCCAAGAACAAACAACATCTGCTGATTGCAGATAATATGTTAGCATCTTAGTCGGTTTGTAGGATTTGAATGTGTGGGTTGTCAGATTGCTGGCAACATAGTAAGATGTTACATTTGAAAACATGTATGACTGGGTTGCATTTGCAGCGGTCCAGTCAGTCCACTGGACATTTGGCCTTAAGTTTATGGTATAAACATACGAATAATTTTCAGTTGAATTTGTTACCACATCAAAAGTTGTGTTGTTTGAAGTAACATGCGCAACCGTATAATTAGTTGCAAGCCATGGGATAGTCGTGCCGTTTGGCAGATCGGTGAACATCGAATCGTAAATTTCATCGATTGCATAAACATCGCAGTAGGTATTCGCTGGGAAATAGTTCAGCGTGTTTACATTACAGTCGATACCCATATAGAAAGTACCATTGGTATATCCCGGTTCATGGTACGTATTTGTTGGGTACGTCCAATTAGCCGTACTTGTCGTAAACGACCTAGCTGACGAAGCGCCGTTAACTGTCGACGCCAAGCTATTACTATAGCTATTCACATTGCTACTAGATACATTCCCTGCTCCACTGACCAAGGCAAACGCGGTGCCCATCATCAGTACAGACAGGAAAATAGATATCACTATTTTTCTGTGATCCATGACAACTGCATACTAATTAATGTTTATAAATATTTCTAACGTCCGAAATCTGATTGAAGTAATAATGTTACGTGATCTTTAATCATGACTAGAAACATAGAATCATCGCTAATAAGTTAATCTGTGATCGATTATTCGTCACCTGAAAGATCGCGAAATCTTGGCCCATAATTTATGACTGATTCCATTAATAATTTCTCAATTCGAATTCCCTGAAAGGTTTATTGGGTAATAAATCGAGACCTAAAATTCTCTCGCTTTAGCCAAACTTATTTCTTTAATATTGATAGATTGGAGGTAAAGTATAAAATAAACGTTTCCTTTTAGGTTCAGAGATGAAATTATCTGCATTCAAGAAAGAAATTTTCTGGATTATCGTTAATTTTGCTGAAATAATATTGTTTCTTCTTCTTTATGAATACTTATATAACAGTATAACCGGGAAAGAACTGACTGCGTTTGGCTCAACCATTCAATGGGCCACATCAATCACCTACCTCATCTTTATTTTCTCAATTGTTGCAATACTTGTTCAGGGAGTAATCTTTGCCCTGAAAATTATATCCGTTGTTCTCAAACTAGACCAGGCCAGCTAATTCAACGGGCGAGAATATTTTGAAGTCTACTGGCTGATCTCCGGCCAATTATTTTGTTAATAGCACTCTCAGTGTATCGCTAATATTTTACATATGGTATGGGCAATCTTATTCAATCATATTGTAGGCGATAATTAAATTTCTTCGATTACTGCATGAATAAAAAAAAACAAATTCATACGACGGGCTTCCTGAAATCAAGATCATGTTGCATTCTATTTATGTTCACAAGAGTTGCCTCGTCGGTCTCGAAGCGAAAACCAGATTTTGAATATATAACAAGGATATCCTTTCTGTCATTTTTTTTCCATGGAAAATCTGAAGTCTTTCGAATCAGCGAAGTTAGATCATCTCTTTCAACAGGCTTATCTGACCAGACTGCTGACATAAAATAAACCTTTGAATCCTCGTTGCTGACCGCAACACCATCTATTTCGATGCCCCTGTTCCACCATTGGCCGATAATTGTTTTATGGTTGTAATTTACACCTGATATCATCGATAGGTGTTGCAGGGCAATTTCAGAGAATACCGGGGCAACAAAATCATTTAATCCCAACATGATGGAAGATACTGTAGTTTCGTAGTTTCCGAGCAGTAGATCGTTCCTGTATTGTGAAACGAATTTGAACCAGAACCTGTTGAAATTATCTTCTATGAAATATTTGAAATTTCTTCCATGCACAGAATCAAGTACCGGTCTCTTCTTTTCGATCAGACCATTGGGATACAATACCTTCGATATTATATTCGATACCTCTTCCCTTTCTCCACCCATGGATTTTGCGATTTCCTCGGCTGTAAATATTCCCTTTGATATCATTTCCAGAATGGATTTAGCTTTGTTCATATATTTACCCATGTCGCTTATCCTTTTCAGTGGCAGGTCAAAGAGATAGCCCCATGGCTGCAGCGTCTCACTTTTAATTCTATCCATCAGGGATCCTTCCCCAGAAATTCTCGATAATGTTAGTGGATATTTTCCAAACACGGCGTAGGTTGCAACAGCATCTTTTGGAAGAAAACCTGCCATTAAGGGAAGGCTGTCTTTGTACTGGATATAGCTTAGATTGATGACCAGGTCTGGAAGAACACTATCAGGCTTATCCCTTCTTGAAATCGAATCAAAAACGCTTGAGATGGGCGAGATGAGCACTATCATAAGATTAGCCGATACATTCAGCCCAAGCCACCACATCCTGAAGTCATGTATAAATGAAGGCTCAAATCTCTGTACAAAATCGAATTCATCTATAACAACAAGAAGCCTGCTTAAAACTGCCATCTCCTGGAAGACAAGAAATAGATCCCTTGGGGTTTCAGGTTCCTGGCGGTTAATATTACTGTCATATCTTTTAACCTGGATCCACAAATTATGGACCAGGTCTCTCTGGTTATATCCAGTAGGCACCAGGTAGATATATCTCGTTTGTGGTATAATCTGTTTAAGGAGTTCAGTTTTTCCAGAACCATGCGGACCGAAAACTATTACCAGTTGTTTGTCGCCCCTTGCATAAATCTGCTTTAACCTGGAAATCTCATTTAATCTGTTCAGGAACATCTGATAATATACAATGCGCAAAGAGAATATCATACTTTCGATGAATCCCGGCTTTCGAAAAATTTCAAATGCCAGATGAGAAAAAGATAATTTCGAAACTGTAACCTATTGGAATTTTGTATAATATTCGTGGAAAAAATGAAAAAGTATGTTAAGACTATTTTTTAAAATTTCTGTTCAAAATAAAGCATTTTGACTGCATTTTGAATCTCCGAATGAGCATTAATAGAAGTCAAATCTTGCGACGAATAAGTCGGTGGAATTATTTTACTGAGTATACCTTCCTTCTCATATCGTGCAGATCCGGCCTCTCATGGATCCTACCGTCAGCAATCAGGTTACCAATCGCATTCTGGACAGTCCGTCTTGACAAGCCCGTAATACCTGCTATCCTCCCCTGATCCATAGGCCCGTTTTGCTGTAAAAGAAAAAGTATAAATTTTGATGCGGGTCCTCCAGTAGTTTCGTCTGAGCCAGTGCTGATACCGAATGTATCACCGCGAAGACCAAGCCTCTGACTTGCCAGGGCAAATGCGCTTGACATAGATACATTCCCAAGGTTTATTTTTGCACCAAGACGGATCACAAGTTCAGCCTGTTGCACTTCATCAGGAGCCTCAAACATCACTTCAGAAAGATCAATATTCCTTAATATTTCCTCAACCCAGTCCCATTTTATGTTTCCATTCATGTCATAGATCTCGACTCCTCTCCCGGTTTCTCTACCCTCTATTATAATAACATTCGGATCAAGATCTTTTGCTGCCTGTATCCTTTCAACTGTTTCGTCCAAAGATAACTGGTTTTTAGTATTCTTGCGACCAACTTCCACAACAAGGTGCATATCACTTGATCTTGCGAAGTCACGTATTTCTGATTTAGTTCCAAGTGGCAAATCGAGAACCCCCTCACTCATTTCTATTGTATCGAAGCCAGCTTCCCTTATCTTATGAAGTGCCTCTTTTAACCTTCCTTTTGAGAAAGCTATTTCCAGCAGGGTACCACCGTTACTCACAGCAAAACCTGATTGTTTATAATCAGAAATCCTCCGACCAAGGAACTTTTCGTCGCAAAGTAGAGACAGACCCCAGCCTATTTTGACGGTAGTAACAAATTTATTGCTCAGGTTCAGCAGTGTCGATGGGTCAGTGCCCATTCTATCCATAATCATTGTCTTTCCAATTTCCGTCTTTGCGAGCTCTCCAACCTTCTCCAGGAAAAAACTCATGACATCGATACTGTAAACTAATATACATACATTATGTCTATTAATCAACTTCTTGCACATATACTGCATATAATTTGCCTAATATGTGTCTTTGATAAACTAAAGATGCATGTTATTTATCAGGGATAAGGCAGGAATATGATAGACGAAAAAACGGCACAGCTGGAAGAGTTATTAAGAGAAGTAAAGGATTCATACGGTAACAGACTGGTGCAGGTAAGCAGCTTTGGTGCTGAGGACATGGTGATCTCTCATGCGGCCTTGATTAACTCGATCCAGATTCCAATAATATCCATGGATACTGGAAGGTTGCATGAGGAGACGCACAATTTTATACAGCGTGTTGGATCCATTTATGGACTAAAAGCCAGGATAGTCTTCCCCGATTCTCAGGAACTGGAAAAATTGATGTTCAACAAGGGAACCAACTCCTTCTATTCTTCAGTGGAGAACCGGGAAGAATGCTGCATAATAAGAAAAGTCCATCCATTAAACAGGTCACTTGCGGGATATGACGCATGGATTTCAGGCATAAGGGCAGACCAGACAGTTAACCGGAAGAATTCGTCGTTAATTGAGAAGAATTTTGACTCTAGTGGCAGAACAAAGATCAATCCCCTGCTATCGTGGTCCAGATCTGATGTATGGGAGTACATAGAAAAAAACAAAGTGATTTATAACGAACTGTATGACAGGGGATTTGCCAGCATTGGATGTTCACCATGCACAAGGCCTGTTAAAGAAGGCGAATCCGAAAGGGATGGAAGATGGTGGTGGGAAAACGGCCAGAAAGAATGCGGTATCAATGTGAGGAAATAAGAATGACAAACAAACCGCATGGGGGGAAACTGATCAACAGGCTGACCGGTAAGCTCCCGGACTGTAGTTCGGTACTGGATATATCAACACAGAACGCATTGGATCTTGCAAGAATTGCAGACGGCAGCTATTCCCCCCTGACAGGTTTCATGAATTCCGATGAGCTGCGGAGTGTTACTGAAAATATGGAGCTCCCGGGAGGTGAAATATGGCCGATGCCTATCATCCTTCAGGTAAACGGCAGCTACTCTTTTTCTGCTGGAGACAGAATTGCTTTAAGGTATAATGGGGAGAAAGTTGGCTGCATCGATGTTTCTGAAGTATTCAATGCAGATATGAAGCAAGTACTTCTGAAAACATATGGAACAATAGATCCTGCCCACCCAAACGTTAACCAGACTGTGAGGCAGGGAAGAAGAATTATCGGAGGAAATATTTTAGCCTTGAAGAAGGAGGAAACAGCCGAGTCAACAGGTCCAGAAGCCATAAGAAAAGTATTCAGGGAGAGGAAGTGGCAGACAATAGCTGCATATCAGACCCGGAATCCACCACATATGGCCCACGAGTATATTCAGAGGCTGGCAATGGAACTGACAGACGGCCTGTTTATCAATCCTGTAGTTGGTGAACTGAAGACAGATGATTTCAGTCAGGATGATATCATGGGCGCATACAGACTGTTTGTATCGAAGTATTATCCCGACAACAAGGTAGTCCTGAGTCCATTAATGATTTCAATGAGGTATGCAGGACCGAAGGCTGCACTCTTTTTAGCGATAGTCAGGAAGAATTATGGATGCACTCATTTCATCATCGGCAGAGATATGGCTGGTGCCGGTTCTTTCTATTCTCCCTATGCCGCTCAGGAGATGCTTGAAAAATTTGACATAGGCTTGCAGGTATTAAAAATCAGGGAGGTCTTCTTTTGCCGGAAGTGCAAATGCATGGCAACCGAAAACACCTGCGGCCACACCACAAGCAATAGAGAAAACATGAGCATGACAGAAATTAGAAACAGGATAAAATCAGGAATTTCCGTTCCAGAGGCAATGATGCGCCCCGATATCACGGAGTTGCTTTCGTCAAGGGACTCAAATCAGCCTTTTGTGGAAATGTGATACGGACCAGATTATGCACAGTTCCATACTGGTAATCTATTAAGGGAAATACTGGCCTCAGTCACCAACGTATATTATTGAAGAGCCCGTAAAATCAAACCCGAATTTTTCTTCCCTTAGTTCCTTCATCTTATTCACTATGTTCTCTCTTTTATCTGGGTCAACGACCAGAAGGAGAAAACCACCACCGCCAGCGCCCACCAGTTTACCGCCATATGCACCTGCTTCCCTGGCTCTTGAATATAGTTCAGATATCACATGATCTGTGATGCCGTCAGCAAGCGACGACTTAAGTTTCCAGTTCAGGTCCATTAATCTCCCGGCTTCCTCAATGTCTCCCCTGTTGAGGATTGCAGGAAACTCGCTGGCAATATCCCTCATCTTCTGGTATGTCTCAATTTTTTCCTTCATGTTAAGGGACTGTTTCTTGTGTATCTCGACAGAGGATCTTGTTTTTCCGGTGAACAACAACAGGAGGCTTTCCTGCAGTTTCCTGATATTGCTTTCATGCATTATGACAGGTTTTACAGTTACACTCTCATCCTGGTTGAAGATAAACGACTTGATCCCACCAAATGCCGATATGTACTGATCCTGTTTTCCTCCTGCTTCTTTCAGAATTTCCCGTTCTATCTTCACAGCCTCTTCTGCGAGCCTTCTGGCCGATGCAAACTCCCCAATATATGCATGCAGTGCATTCAGGAGACTTACAAGAAAAGTACTGCTCGATCCAAGGCCAGTTCCCTGTGATGGTATATCAGATATGCTGACTATCTCTATTCCACCATCTATGTTCAGGAGCTTGAGAGCTTCCCGGACAGTTGGATGGCGGATCTTGTCAATAGAATCGACTATTTCCGTCTGTGAATAGCTTACCCTTATATGCGAATCAAATTTTTTATTGACCAGTACGAAAATGTACTTGTTGATGGCAGCAGATACGCATATTCCCGGGCCATGGTTTCGATAAAAATCTGCAATGTCAGTGCCGCCGCCTACGAATGTGATTCTTAACGGCGATCTGGCCATAAACATTGAATTTCCGCTCATTTCACACCATAATATCTCTTTAATTTTTCCAGGCCCTCGTCCAGTGTGACGGTTGCCCTGAAACCAAGTTTCTCATGAGCCTTCTCTGTGTCTGCCAGGGTCTCCATCACATAGTTCTTTACTGGCATCTTGATATAGCTGGGTTTTATTGATTTTCCAAGCATCCTATTTATTTTATCAACCAGTTCGTTCAATGAATAATTAATCCCTGATCCAACATTGTAAACTTCGTAGCCTTTCGAACTGGTCGATCTTATGAGTGCATCAACCACATCAGTAACAAAGACGAAATCCCGTCTCTGCTCTCCGTTCCCATATATAACAGGCTGCCTTTCTGCTATTATATCTTTCAAGAATTGCGTTGCGAGGTTTGCATAACCGCCCTTCGCATCCTCGTGATAACCGTAAACGGAAAAAAACCTCATGGCTGAAATATTCATTCCATAGAGATTATTATATAACTGTGATACCCTTTCTGCTCCTATCCTCCCCTCAGTGTAGAAATCAGTTACATTGGGGATTATATTTTCCCTGTGGGGTGGCTTTACACCATTATATATTGAAGACGTCGACGAGAAGACAACGCCGCTGTCATTCTTTCTGGCGTATTCGAGAACAGAGATCATTCCATCTATTACATCAGCAACTCTGTGGGGGTTTTCCCTGTACATTGGGGAGGCCGAATAGAAACCCAGGTGGAAAACAAAATCTGCCTTCTCATTTATTTTTACAATGTCTCTGGCATCGCCGTTTATAAAATTAACCCCTTTGCCTGCATTATCGAGGTTTTTCCTTGAACCCGTGTGAAGGTTATCCAGGACTGTTACTTTATTATCTTTGGAAAGGAACTCTACAAGATTACTTCCAATGAATCCGGCCCCACCAGTTACTACAATATTTTTACCTTTCATTGCGTCAGGGAATAGTAAATTGGATATAAATTTCCTCAGTTCATCAATTATGGTTTTTCAATTAAAATTTTATTGATTACAACCTTGCTTAACGGCCTGTCCTGGGAGTCTGTCTTGATTTTGCTTATCTTATCAACAATTTCCATTCCGCTGCTTACCTTTCCGAATACAGGATGCTTCTTATCCAGGTAATTATTGTTCACAACGTTTATGAAAAACTGGCTACCGCCTGTATTAGGGCCGGCATTTGCCATGGAGATTGTTCCCCTGTCATTCCTGTTATTCTTTGTAAATTCATCCTTTATAACATACCCGGGACCACCAGTTCCAGTCCCAGTTGGGTCGCCACCCTGAATCATGAAATCCTTGATCACACGGTGAAAGATCACGCCGTTATAGAAACCCTTCTCGGCAAGCTTAATAAAATTTCCTGCAGTCACCGGCATCTCCTTGTCGAAAAGATCTACAACGAATTCACCCTGGTTTGTCTGAAAACGAGCTTTTGTCATATTACCAGTAGCCAAAATCCGGATAAAATATTTTAGTTAGGAATTTGCACCCGTTCCTGTATCAGGACACGAATCTTGGAATTACAAAAATTGCCAGAAGCAGATTGAATAATACGATTGCATCCAGAAGAGTGTAAAGCTTGTTCCTCTCGTGCGCAAAAGTAATAAGAGCATCTATAAGCACGGTCACAGGGGTGAAAATCAGCACCCACAATCCGACAGATATGAAGAATAATCCATCAAGACCAATCAGGCCTTTCAGAAAATCACCCGGGAAAAGGATCTTTGAATTCACTGTAGCAGATGGGTTATGATAGTTGGCAACATAACTCAGTGAATACCCATCTCCACCACCCTTTATAAAAAGAAGAATCACGCCGGTTATGGTTAGCGAAACGCTTACTAATACGCCTGCCTTGAGAATCAGGCTAGTAATGTCACTCTGCTCTAGTTTTGGCATTAGACCTCCTCTCCCTCTTAATTTTGTAATATAGAAGACCAAGAAGTATTATCGAAACAACAATTGATACGATAAATCCTATCAGATTCAGGTAAGAATTAACCGCCTGTCCAGGGGCCAGGCCTCTCCGTAAAAAGCCACTGAATATCATATCAACCCCCAAGAATGCGAGCACCCAGAAGAATATCCACCTGATATTTACATTTGTAATTTTTATGAGCAGTTTAGAACCGAGGAAAGCGCCAACCAGGACTCCTACGGCAGTTGCTGCAGCGAGAAACGGCTGGATGTAGCCTGCGAACCAGTATATCGAGCTCCCAGTTGCAGCAGTTATACCGATCATAAAGTTGCTGCTAGTTGTGGTAACCTTCATGGGCAGGTTCATTGCCCAGTCCATGCCAAGTACCTTTAGAGCGCCGCTCCCTATACCTAACAGGCCTGATATAAAGCCTGCAAAAAACATTACAATCTCGCCAAGCCACCATCTTATGCCATGATAATCAACCTGCTTTTTCAACCTCTGATCATAATATGTCCCATAAAGATTGAAAAATCTTGTTGTCCAGTCCGGTTTTTTATTCTTTGGCAATTCACTGGAAGCCCTGTTGATTGTCGGTAAAAGCGATACCAGCAATACAACTCCAAATATCACATAAATAATCCATATATAACCCAATTTGTTTACAGAAATTAATGTCAGGCTACCGACTATTGCTCCCGTTGTTGTTGCAACCTCAAGCCCAATTGCAACCCTGATATTTGCTATCTTGCTTTTTGTGTAGCCAGAAGCGGAACCTGCAGAGGTAGCGATTGTTGAAATAAGTGAAGCCCCCGTTGCAAAAATGATCGGTATCCCCAGGAAAAGTGTGAGAACAGGAACGAGCACAGTTCCCCCGCCGAGGCCAGTTAGCGATCCAAGCAGTCCAGCAAAGAATCCGGCCACAACAACAGAAAGAAAAGTCATCAATATGCTGAACGGATCCATTTATTCTTGATTGCAGTATTTTATAATAATATTGCCCAGCAAATTGACGATGATTTCGAATCTAACACGTACACCTGATGAATGATAGGACGTTTGAACCACCAGGGCATATTAATAGAATCATTTAATGCTAAAATGTAATCTCCCAGTTCTCAATTTCTAGTTCAAGATTTCTTGAATACGGGTTCCTTCTTTTTCGTATATCTATTTATATTTTTTAAGTATACTTGAATTGTTATGACTCCAAATATTACCGATCTCAGGATGGGAGAAGACCTTCTTAAGAGGGGATTTGCAAAGATGACGAAGGGTGGCGTTGTTATGGACGTCACCACGGTTGAACAGGCGAGGGTTGCCGAATCCGCTGGCGCTGTGGCTGTAATGGCACTGGAAAGGGTTCCGGCTGACATAAGAGCAGCTGGAGGAGTTGCAAGGATGGCAGATCCCAATCGAGTGAAGGAAATTATGGAAGCTGTAAGTATCCCTGTCATGGCCAAGGTCAGAATCGGCCATATATCTGAAGCTTATACACTTGCAACACTCGGAGTGGATATGCTTGATGAAAGTGAAGTTCTTACACCGGCTGATCCTTTCTTTCATCTCAATAAGAAGGATCTGAAGATCCCAGTAGTTTGCGGAGCCAGGGATTTGGGGGAAGCTGTGAGAAGAATATTCGAGGGGGCTGCTATGATCAGGACTAAGGGAGAGGCTGGAACCGGCAACATAATAGAAGCGGTCAGGCACATGCATGTAGTTAACGAGGGAGTTAAGGTCGTGCAGAATCTTTCCACGGAGGATTTAAAAAAAGTTGCCTCCCGCATGGCAGATAGTTACCGGGTAGTCCGCAGGCAGATCTCTGGAAGCTTCTTTGGAGACGAATCAAAACTAAACGAGGAGGATCTTTTTTATGGCAAGAACGGCAAGCAGATCGAAGGTGAACTTTTGCAGGTACTTGATCAGATTAAAAAGATGGGTCGACTTCCTGTTGTTAATTTTGCAGCAGGAGGTGTTGCAACCCCGGCGGATGGTGCACTGATGATGAAACTCGGTGCCGATGGCGTTTTCGTGGGAAGTGGAATTTTCAAGTCTCCGGATCCGCCTGAAATGGCGAGGGCTGTAGTCGAGGCAGTTGAGAACTTTGAAGATTACCAGATAATCAGCACTGTTTCTGAAGGTCTTACTGGCATGCCTGGACTTGACATCGAGGGTATACCAAAAGACATGAAACTTCAGGAAAGAGGATGGTAATAATATATCACTCCTCTACTTTTTTGGAATATTAGTCATCCTTGGTTTGTTATTGGTACTTTCGCAGCTGCTTAGAATATTTGACCTTAAAGGTGGAATAGCTGCAACAGTAATTGGCGGAATTATAGTCTTCTCTACGGATATTGAATGGCTGGCACTTCTCCTGATATTTGCATTCGGCTCTTTTATTGCCACAAAGGCCTGGTTTGCTGAAAAAAAAGAAAAGGAGGTCCAGGAGGGGAAAACGGGAGAAAGGGGATATTCAAATGTCGTATATGGAGGGATACTGGGATGTGTTATAGCAGTTGCCAGCCTTCTTGCAACCAATTTCCATCTTGCAAAATTTCCGTTCTTTGAGATATTTGCCATTTCTATCGGCGTCATTAATTCTGATACATTTGCCTCAGAAATTGGGATTAAGGACAGCAGGGTCAGGATGATCACCAATTTCCACCTGGTCAAGCCCGGGACAAATGGTGGCATTTCAATCATCGGAACATCCGCATCCATTGTCGGTGCGGTGATCATCGGTTTATCCTTTTCACTTCTTGCTTATGACTCAATTGTCATATATAAGGTATTATTTGTGAGTGTTATGGCCTTTTTTGGAAACATAGTTGACAGCATACTGGGTGCAACACTTGAGAACAGGGGATACATGTCGAAGGGGAGCGTCAATATGAGCTCTGCTGCTATCTCAGTTATACTTTCAGTGATTATTGTGCTGGCTTGATTATTGCGTGATAAAGATCAATCGTTATTATGAGCAATATGTGAATCCTTTTCATACATCATGGCTGTTTCAAACCCGGACATCTTCATTCGCCTGGCAAGCCAGAAGCTGATATCCGCCATCTCCTTGATCCTGACCTTCGAATCATATATGAAATTCTCATACGGCAAAACGACGTCAGCGTTGATACCATCTCGTGCCCTTTCGGGTTTTTTTATCCCGAATCTTGATGTGGTGATAGAACCAAGGCAGGCAAACCTATGCTTTCCTGTAAAGCCTAA
>JAKAAI010000023.1 GCA_021797055.1 Thermoplasmata archaeon
TTACATGTATTCCGGAAATCGTATTTTCACGTACCGCAAGGATCTGAAGTATTGATTCCTTGAGGTCTGTATCTGTCTGCAGTACAGTCATGAGAGGATTTCCTCCCTCAATTGTTTTAGAAGCCGGGTGGATCTGTTAGCTCTTTTGATTGATGCCTGGCATATTTTTCCTGTAGCTCCAAGGAAATTGGAAGGATTAAGGGCACTCTCAACTTCGTTTGACGTAATTTTGCCATCTGAATACTTAACTATGTTTCCGAGAAGATCGCTTGGTCTTGCAGATGTCATAGAAGCTTTTCTCACGATTTCGTGTGATTCATTCCTTGGTATCTTCTTCCCTGTTAACGCAATGACAAGAGATTCTGACATAGAGAATGGGTCCCTGAGTAAATTATGCTTCATCCTCTTTCTGTCTATTACAATATTCCTTAAAACATCAGTCATCTTGCCTGTTATGTAATCAGTGAGTATACATGAATATGGTATCGTGAACCTCTCAAGCGCACTGTTCGTCAGGTCTCTTTCATGCCAGAGTATTGAACCCTCGATTTCTGGAGTCAAGAATCCACGAATAAGTCTCGCAAGGCTGCAGATATTCTCGGATGTTATTGGATTTTCCTTTGCTGGCATTGAACTGGATCCGACCTGCGTTTTCTTATCAAAACCCTCTGAAACCTCCGCGATTTCCGGTCTCTGAAGATTCCTTATCTCAGTCGCCAGTCTCTCAAGCGTTGCCGAGATATTTGAAAAGACGGAAAGCATCTCAATCAGTCTGTCCCTTCCGGTGACCTGGGTGGATACCTCTTCCACGTTCAGTCCCAGGATATTCAAAGCCTGCTCCTCGATCTCAAGTGCATGTTCGCCAAGACCGGCCCCGGTCCCAACAGGTCCACGGATCTTTCCTACAAGTATGCGATTCAGGGATTCCCTGATACGATCTGAATGCCTGCACGTCTCCATGAGATAAACAGACATCTTAAGGCCAAAGGTTATCGGACTCGCATGCTGTCCATGGGTTCGCCCAAGCATGATAGTTCTTTTGTTTTTCTTAACTATATCCTTGAGCGATTCAATGAGATCAGAGAGCCTCTGGATGTAAAAAGTGAAAAAAGATTTCAGCTGCAGGGCAGTGGCCGTATCATTAACGTCGTTTGATGTCATGCCTGCATGGAGAAATTCGGCGACATTTGGCGAAAATCTGTTCACTACATTGATCATGGCCATGATATCATGTTTTGTTACAGATTCTTCTTCCTGGATATCTGATACTTTGACAAGATCCTCATCAATTAATTTTTTGAGCTCCACCGGTACATTATCAGGAATCATTCCCATCTCATGCTTTACCTCCAATACAGAATATTCTACAAGAAGCATCAATTTCAGGCGGTATTCCTGACTGAAAATTTCTTTAACCTCCTTATATCCATATCTATAATCTATTGGAGAAATTTCCACGGTCAGTATTCTTTTTGTTGGTTAATAATTTTTGTTAGCATCTGCAATAAATTGCAATTCAGGACCCTGGGTTTCATCCAGTCGCGGCAGTTGAATAGTGGTGTATGTTTTTCTCGATCATATTTCCTATAAACTGATGCCCAGAGAATAATACTTTATAGAGACAGTATTCAGATTGAGTTTAGAAAGCAAGCTTATTGTTAAGATATTACCGTCCATAGTAACTTCGAGCGGGATCCCATTAAATTGCCACACCCTTGGAGCAGCCGAACTCGTCCCATTGAACTCCCTGTATAAACTTTCATCGATCAGGTAGGAAAATGTTGAATTTATTGTATATGTAAAAGTATTTACAATAATAGTATCAATCACCGCGGTGATAGCACCTGCAGCATTCCTTGAAGAGAAATTTCCTACTGCAAATTGCTGTCCATCGGTTAGGTTCAACTGCTGCGACCTTGTTTCCGAGAGTGTTATGTCAATTGGTTGGGTGGAACTTTCTGATAAACTGGAACCACCAATATTCATGATATTTGCAGCCAGACTTGTTCCGAGGTCGTTTTGCTGAATCAAAACTGGAAGTCCATATATAAGCCCCAAAGAATTGTTATTCACGTATTGCTCCACAAGAATGCCATCTGATACTGTAAACTCAAGTGATTGAACAAAATCAGTTGGTGCAGATGCATAAAATTCGCCAGCTGCAGTAAGGAAATCGGAAGTTGGAAGCCCTGACTTAGTCGGGTTGAATGATTGCAGTGTGACAGTATGCCCGTTAATTACAGATATATTTCCACTGCCAAAATTAGCCACATATATGTAACCATTATATGGATCGAACACCATGGAATTGGGTCCTACGCCAGGGCATGTGCCGACGTTGAGTGACTTTCCAGTAAACGAGTTGTTTTCGCCATTAAATATACTAACTTTGTTAGAAGATGACTGTGCCATATAAACAAGATGATTTGATGAATCATACACGACAGAAGATGGGCAGCCATTTAAACTGGTATCAAGAACTACTTGGTTGTCAACTCCGTTTATTATTGAATAATTTGATATTATGCTACTAGTTTGTCCTGATTTGCCCTTTCCATGCACATGACCATTTTTCAGGACTGTTTGAGATTGAGTTACATAAACTGAACCATTGGCTGAGTCGAACGCGGTGTCCGTGCTGGATGCAATAGGTAAACTATTAACAATTTCATTCGTGACAGGATTGATGACAATAAGATTTGAACCATTATGCAGACTTACATAAAGAAGACCGTTTGACGGATCGTATGAAATTCCTGTTGGTCTTATTGATAGAATATTTGAATTTCCATTTGCTGCAGTTCCCTCAGGTATACTAATTTCACAAACTATAGAGTTAGAGGAGGTGCTTATCGCATAAACCTGGCCAGAAACTGCCTCGCTATGACTACCATTAAAATAGGTTGTTACATATATTTCATTGTTTGAAGAATCATATGAAACATCATAAGGTATATTTGGGAGACTCATCATTAAAGTAGAGTGTGTTAAAGTGTTAAATTCAATTAATCCATTCAGGGAGGGATTTGAACTAACAACGGTCATGTATAATACATCATTGTGAGGATCAAACGTTATTCCGATCGGGAATTGAGAGGATCCAATAACATTCGAAATTGTACTCACCGCATTGGATGTACTGTTAATCTCATATAGATCCGTACTGCCCGAAGAAATTGCGTATAGATTCTGGTTATAAGTATCAACTACAATTCCAACTGGAGAGTCTGGTACCGTGATTGATTTTGCAATGGTGTTGTTTATCAGGGAAGCGGGAGTAGAGCTGGGGTAATCATAAGCCACAGATATATTGTAGGTAAGTGAAATGTTTGGTGCCTGACTATTAATTCCTATGGTTGATGATTCAGCCTGTGAAAAGAATACTCCAGGGACCCCCATTGGAAAAGACTCTGTTATTCCAGTACCGTTCGGCTGCAGATTCCCGTTCAAAATATCGCTCAACATCTGAGACATCGTATCTGAAGTTGAGGCCTGATAACCTAGTTCAGCAGAAGTAGCCTTTGCTGGGACGTAAACTGCGACTGTTCCAGCAAATAAGGAAAGAACAATTACAAATATAAGGATAAAACCTATTATTTCGGATACAGCATTATCTTTCTTTATGTGCATTGGTATCCTCATGATGTTCTCCCCTGCGTATCCATTATAATGACTCCAGACTGAATACATAATCGACGATACTTGCACTATTTACCCGGAAGGAATTCCCAATTTCAGATATTACCAGAGTATTTCCACTAACTGTCACAGAGAATGGGTAGTTGGTAAATTCCCAAGAATCGGGTGTGCTCAATCCATTCGTGCTTTTGTTGAATATTGAATAAAACATTGAATTCCAGGCTCCAACCTGCGAAGAAGTTAGAGATATTGTCAGCTTTGAAAGGTTTATGGAAGTAATATCTGCGAAATAGGAGTTGTTGTAAAAATCCTCATATAATATTCGTTCGCCCGGGTAATAATTGATTGATGAGGTTTGCGAAGCTGACAATTTTAGCTGCGTTGAAGCCGCCTGAGAAAGGGATGTATTATTTCCCAGAATCGAAACGGTTGTTAACCTCATGACTGGTGAGGTGGGAGAACCAACGATTGAAATGGGAAGACTAAGCAGAGCATTACTTCTATTTGTTACAGTGTTATAACAAATTAGATTGCCACCTTCCACTAAATAATCAATCGGGTTTGCAAAGTCTGTATAAGTAAATGATGAAATATAGCCATCGGAAACATAAGATTTCACCAAATTTTCCCCTGAACCATTTGCGTTGTAGAATACTGTCCCACCTTCAACAACTGAAACCTGATTTGTCCCAAAATCTGGAGTATAAATGAACCCATTAGCCGCATCAAATGCAGTTCCAATTGGACCCCCACCAATTGCGATTGAGTCAACAATAGAGTTGAAGGGTGCATTATAAAGTGTTATGTTATCTGAATAGAAATTGGAGACGTAAATATATTCATTATACGGGTCATAAGTTACGCCATCAGGACCTATCCCAACTCTCAGCACGGATAAAACAGATAACGAATTAGATTTAAAACCGATGATCGAAAGATTCGAAGTGTAGAAGTTGGTCACGTACCAGAATTTTGTCTGCGTATCATAAGCGATGGCATCCGGCCCCTTTTGAACCTTTAGACTAGATTCTATGCTGCTACCCTTGAGTAAAGTTACACTTGCATTATTGTAATCTGAAACCAGCGCCAAATCGGTACCGCTTGCGTAGGAAACCGCTATTGGCCCTGAACCTGATGGCAATGAAATATTATCAAATAAACTACCAGTTGTGACATTCAGGAGACTGATTTTGTTATTCCCGTAGTCAGCTACGTAAAGCCACTTGTTTACTGAGTTGAACGCCATACCGTCTGGGCTTGAGTTATTTCCTAAGAACAGCGAATAACTATAGGATAATGTGGCACCATTGAATGAAAAAATCGACAGGTTATTTGATCCATTGTTTGCAACATAAAGATTTCCTGCGGTGGTTCTAGGTATACTTACAAAACAAAGCGCATCGGGGTTGATTCCGGCCGTAACTGTCTGTGTTACAGCGCCTGTAATTGTATCATAAACACTTACTTTATCAGAAAGCCTGTTTGCTATGAAAAGGTAATTGCCGGATTCGGCGACAGAAACTGGCTCATTAAGCTTCCCTGTGAAATAAAACTTGCTCCCTGCAATAAACCTGCCCATGCTGAAATTAGATGAAGCGTTTGCTCCGTTGTTAAAGATTGCAATAGAATTGGTACCGTTAAGAGTGATTACGAATTTATTAAGGGCCGGGACAAAATTTATGCTATATGGGTTTAACAAAGTCTTCAAGGATCCATTTGAATTTACTGTATAGTTCTGGCTGGGGTTTGATGCATTTAAAACGGTAAGTTCTGAATAGCTATACTGGGAGCTATTGTTATAAAAACCAGCATTATCTGTGACATAGAGGTACTTATTACTATATGAAATACCAAGAGGGTTGTGTACTGGAGCGTTCAACACATCCGTAACAACAAGATTTCCGTATGATGTGCCTAATAGGTTCGAGCATAACGACATTTCAGTTATACTTCCATTAATAGCGAATGACTGGTTCTGCTTCTGCTGTTGGGGTGGAACTGTTGTAAATGGTCTATTTCCTGCTCCAGGTGTGATGGGTAAAAAATGCTGATTTGTATTGAGCGGGGAGTTGGTGCTATTATTTGCATAATTTATTACAAAAAGGGACCCGTTATTAGGGTTTATCGTGATATCGATCGGGTTTGCAAATTCGTGGTTCCCAGTCACATAGTAGTTGATAGAGGTATCCTTATAATCAGGAACGACGAAAATTGAGTTGTTTACATAATTAGTTACAAGAACAGACCCATCAAGAGGTGCACCTAAGATATTCTCCAGTGACAGGCCACCTGAATAATTATAAACAAATACATCGGTCGCAAACGGGGTTAGACTATAACTTGAACCAGATTCAGGCATAACCGGTATGTTGCATACAGGGGTGTTATCTACAGGGTTAATGACAACTAAATAAGGGGCGTAATAAGGAATCTTTGTCGCACCTTTTGTTTTGTTATACATTATGTGCTCAAATCCGGCTACATAAACGTCGCCATAATTCGGTGACTGTGACTGGCCATCATAAGCGATCCCGGTCGGGTTGTCAAGATATGTGTCAGTGCCGTTCAGGTTTATTGTATCAACAACCTTGAACGTTGAGGCGTTAATCACAGTAACTGTCGAATAATTACGGTTATACAGGCTGTTGTAAAAAGAGTGAAAATCCGACACATAAAGGTTATTGTTGTGATTATCGTAGGTTATACCATAAGGCTCGATGCCAGCATATATTTGCGTGATCAAATTACCGTTCGAGGCGTTTATAACACTAACACTATTTGACGAGAAATCTGAGACGTATACATTACCTTTAACAAATACGGAATTTATCGGCCCCCTGCCAGATATTCCAGGAATCGTTGAAAATAAGACGTTGCTTATCGCCGTTGGCTCCTTATTGCTTAAAAAACTATACCCTAGCTGCAAATCATAGGATACATTCATTGAAAAACCTGAGTTACTGAAGGATAACTGCGTCGGTGTTGAAGGATTCAGGAACTCGCCTGGTACGCCCATCTGTATATTTTGTGAGATCTGGGTTCCCGGAGAAATACCACCTGATTCTAACTGGCTGATCAGTGAGGCAAAACTTGATTGCTCAGCGGCCTGAAAATTATTATCATTAGACACGCCGGTCGCAGGCACATACCATGCGATTAGCGAGGTGATAAAAGAAACAGAAATCGCAAAAATTAGGATAAACCCTATTATTTCTGAAACCGCTTTATCCCCTTTCCCAGCTACACTTTTCATGTTATATGCACACCATTAAATTTAAGTAGATAACCTTTTAGTCGATGAAATTTAAAACAACCATGATAAAATTTGCTTTGCAAAGATATCACAGTTATAAGACAACTAAAGGGCCAAAATATCAGTTTCAAGATACCGCACATCAAGGTTATTCATATTCAAATTCTTGACATTCTCGATTTCCAGACCACTGTTGGATAATGTAACTTTTAAATATCCATCTATAAACCAGGAAGAGAAATTTTTTGTGGCAGTGGAATTATATGCGTTGATAAGACCGAAGTCAAATGCCCTCGAAAGTGTCCCTTGACTTATGAACGTAAATTTTGTGACGACGATTTTTGTTATTTTCCCTGGTTCGAATGTAGAATTATATGATGTTGAGTTTTCACCTATGGATAGAGTTTTATTAGATGCTAATTCGTATTCTGACTGGAAAACAGTTGACCCATATCCTCCGACTGAGCTATCCTTCCCAGACAGGTTCAGAATAGTTGAATAAAGTGAAAAGTTACCAGAGTTATTTGAGAATAGAAAATTTAATCTTGAGATCAATTGAGACTGGTTCCCTGAATATGTATAAACCAGCCCATTGGCCAAAGCATATCCAAATTTATTTGTATACTGGTTGTTTGCTGCAGTAAATAATATCCCAGTGGACGTGTAATTAGCGTATATTGATGGTATCGTTATGTCTCCACTTTGAGTCTTAACCGTGAGATTTACCTTAAGTGATAATGAAAAATAAGAATCGTGGGTTGAATTTGAAAAAATTAACGAACTGTCAGAGGAGGTTGTAAAAGGTGGTTCGCCGGGAATGCCAAGGGGTATGGGCTGAGTGGCAAATGATCCAGGAACAATGTCCTGCTGAATCATTTTTGAGTTAAGCGTGTTGAATGCAGTTTCAGTCTGCATATAGTAGTTCTCTTCGTTCAACGTACTCTGATACGGTATATAATAAAAAAGATATACGGATACGAGAGAAATTGATATGGCAATTAAAAGAATTGTTCCTATAACGATAGCTACTCCGCTATCCTTCTTTTGCAAATGAGAGATCAGATTCTCTATATTCAATCTCATTCTATACTCCAATTTTAGTCCGATAAATCTCTGCGCAGGAAAAGTAAATTAACATTTAAAGACGCTTCCTCTGATAATAGAGAACAGTGATAACTGCGAGTCCAATAACGCCAACACCCACTAATGTACCGATTACTATGAAAGTATTGTACTTTGGTGCAGGAGGTGGCGGCGGTGTACTGACAACTTTGGTAATGATTGTATAAGTCACCCTGATCGAAAGTGAGGACCCAGAAACCAAAAATTTCCCGGATTCAGGCGACACAGTATATCCTGAAACGTTACCAACGCTATACGTGTATGTGCCATTCGGCAGTGTTACGTTTATTGAGGATTTATTGGTCAGATATGTTTGACCGTTTACCTTCAACGTCCAGTTTGTGTTGTGTATCCCACTTTCATCGAATGTAACCGTGTAAACAAATTCGGTGAAATTAACTGTTACATCAACAGGCTGGCCACTGATTATGACACTTCCCACAGTGGAATTGCCCCAAGTCTTATTCTGCGAAATAACACTGTATGTATAAGTTCCATTTGTAAGATTGAAAGTCACCTGACTCCCCGTGGTATTGTTAGAATAGGATACTCCTGTTCCAGATACGAGATTGACACCCCAGGTAGTACCCGGCGGAAGATTCTTTTCATTAAAAGTTAAAAGGTAACGGTAAATCTTAAAAGTAACAGTTAAAATATTAGGTGCTCCATGTATGTTGAAACTATATGTTGAAGGTGATGGTATATAGCTTCCAACGGGCGTGATTACATAAAGATATGTCCCATTGGGTACCAATATAGAATATGTGGAATTATTTGTTGTAATTGTATAAGATAAACCATTATGACCGTATAGCGAAAATGTCCAGTTAGTTCCAGAAGGAAGACCAATCTCCATTATGGTACTATTATAAATGTATGGCGTAAATGTTACATTAACCTGGTAATTCGCATTCTCTAAATACAGTATACCATCTGTGAGCTGCGGAATATAGTAACCCTGCTGCACTAAATTATAATAATAGGTACCATTCTGTAGTTCAGCCTTGACCTGAGTTCCTGTTGATGACATAGTAACATCGTTTATTGAAATTGACCATTTTGTTCCTGCTGTTAACCCAGTCTCGTTAATTGTAACAAGATGGACCTGAGAATGATAATTTATTTCAACTTCTATATTAGAAAGAGATACAAATACTGTGCCGGAATAATTTGATGGCATCATCTGACTTATCGAAAGGGTTCTGTAATCATATGTTCCCTGAGGTACCATAAACGTAATAGACCCCAATGTCGAGAACTGAGTAATACCTCCGAAAGTTACCGACCACTGTGAGTTTGTCCGCAATCCGGATTCCTTAAAGGTAACAGCGTGAAGCAAAGAAACAAAAGTTGTGTTGATAACAACCATGGTTGATCCATTGACAACGAAATAACCAGTCGAATCAACAGGAGTAAAGTTCCCAGAATTTACCATTCTAAACATGTATGTGCCGTTAGGGAGGTAGAGTGGAATAGTGCCGAAGGTGCTGCTATATTGTATCGATGTATCGTTTGAACCTAGAATAGCAAAAGACCAGGTAGTCCCTCTTGCCAAACCCAGCTCGTTCATCTGAACCGGGTGCAATAATGAATGGAAAGTGAGATTCAAATAAAGGGATGTGCCGTTTACATTCAAGAAGCCAGAATAATTTGACTGAAGGAAATAAGTACCACTCACCTCGACATGGTAATAATATGTTCCGTTAAGCAATGGTATCTCGTTCAAACCGTAAGGTGATGAATAAGTAATTGTTTTGTTGTGTGAATTCTTTAAGGTCAAAGACCACACCTGTAATGCAGGTAAACCTGTCTCTTTTACTATTAATAAATTAGAAACGTTAACAAAGTTCACGATAACCCTCTGATTAAGGGACCCATTACTGACAAATACGTGCGACGCTAATGCAGGATGCATGAAACCAACATCCATCACCCTGTAGTAATAAGTGCCATTCGTTACTGTAAAAGTGATATTACCGGTATCCATGGATAGAAGCGTAGAATTTATTGAGCTGTTGGAAAGTGCAACGGACCATAGTGTTCCTGCAATAAGACCATGCTCAGAAAAAGTAATATTGATCGTCTTACCCGTCCTTTGGATACCAAGTGCCGTGGACAGTTTAAATGATACGTTTACCTGATTATATTCTGACAGTACATCGATATTTCCAGTAGCATTTGCAGTTAAAGTAAAACCATTGACACTGGAAACTGTATATGAATACAAACCTGGCAAAACCCAGAAAATTATCACGGAACTGTCATTTCCCTCGGTTATGGAAGCATGGGACGTCGTATTTACAAGGGTTACAGACCAGAATGTTCCATATGATCCTGGCACAGGATTTGCATTGGTCTGGTTGAATAAACCACTTTCCTTAAACGCAACGTACCTGTGAGTTGATGAGAATTTAATATTTACAAGATAAAAGGCATTGTCAACATACAGATTACCTGTGGATGGCGAAGCCATAAATCCATCAAATGAGCCAATTGTGTATTTGTATGTTCCGTCGGGTAAGGAAATGTTGCTGAACTTGCCGGAAATTGTTGTTGTGAAGGATTGCCCAGACGTCTGGTTTTCAAGTGCCACTGTCCACACTGGAGGGGCAGAACCTGGTGTCGTGCCATTCTGGGGCAGACCTGTTTCAGAGAATGTCACAATATAAAGAGACCTATAAAATGAAATTGGGATCAGATAATTTTCAGAAGAGACGTTAATTGAGCCGCTCTCAGGACTGGCATAAAAAGTCACAGGGGATTCTATCGAATATCTATAGATAGCATTAGGTACGGATACAGTCAGAAAATTGGTGAACGAATGTTCTGTTATATTAATCCCAAGCGACTTGTTAAAAATATTGACAAACCATTCCGTACCTACAGGTGTAAGTGGTAGACCAGTTTCTGAAAAGGATACATCGTAAAGCCTCTTCTGGAATGAAACCGAAACGCTCTGATCGGAACCCTTGACGGTTACTGTTCCCATCGGTGTCGTAGGGGAATAGGCACCCATCGAAAGTATTCTGTAATTATAAGATCCATTTACCTCAAGGAAAGTTATGCTGGAAGTGTTGGAATATCTTACGATTCCGGATAAATTGACTGCCCACTCAGAGCCATAGGATCCTGAGGTGGAAGTAGCAGGTAAACCTGTTTCAGCAAAAACAACATAGAATAATTTTGGAACGAAATTTATGGATAAGGCGGCGTTGGAATTTGTAACATTTATCAAACCGGTCTGCGGAGTAATGCCGTAATTTGGTTCAGGTAGAACATAAAAATCATATGCTCCAGCAGACACATTAAAAGTAATTACGTTGGAGCTGGAATGCTTGGTAATGTTGTAAACGGAATTTGAAAGATGCACTCCCCATTCGGCACCATAATAACCATTTGAATTCGTATCGTTGAGACCGGTTTCAGTAATTGTGATTAGAAATGATCCACTACCTCCAACTGTAGTCTGTTTAATTTCCTGGCTTTTTGACGCATTTTTATGAGAGCCGGGAATTCCGGGGTAGGAACCGACTGATGACACCAGAAGAATCGCGACAGTCACGAAAATGTATAGAATTATAACATTTCTGCGTATTTTACTTTTATATTTGTAAATCATAATTATAGTACGCCAACAAACAGACAATAATTAATGTTTTGATTGGTTTAAATATTCGATCCTGCTTAAAAGTAGAAAGATTTCTATTAGAACCAAGGACCAAAGAATGAGAATTCCCTTTTTTTAGGAAACTTGAAATGTTTCAGAAAATCTTTCAAACATTCTGGCTACTTGGTAATCGTATGAACCAGCTGATCCATAAATTTATATAAACAAAGGAACGACTGGAAAAAGAATTGCATTCCATGAGGGGAAACCTGATTTTTCATTAAATAAATCATATCAAAATGTAAGAACTTGACCGGAATAGTGACATAAGGTTCTTACACCACTTTTTCAAAGATGTACCATTTTACTTAAATACTTTTGAATAATCCCATCTTATAAATGGACGCATTCTTCATTGTAATACTGATTGGTTCGATTTTTTCGATAATATCAGCTATTTTTTATTTAGTAAATTCTTTTCGATCAGTTAATTTTAAGGCGGAATTTAACACTGAGGAGCAGAATACGAGAGACGTTACAGTAATCATACCAGTCTTCAATGAAGATGTAAATTTATTTACAAAAGTTATCGAAGCCGCGTCTAAACAGGGTTCCGATGTTATAGTTGTAGGTGACGGCTGCAATGCACCATATGCAGAGATTGCAAAAAGGTACTCTGCAAGATTTCTTTCTACACCTACGAGAGGTGGAAAGCGCAAAGCGTTGAATCTTGCCATGAACTATGTATCAACAAAGTTTGTTATGTTTGTTGATAGCGATACAATAATACCTTACGGCGCTGTAGAAGATCTTCTTTCAACCTTCACCGAAAACATCGGAGGTGTTGGGGCAAATTTAAAGATAATGGAAGACGGTCGTCCCCTATCTTACGCATCTGAGTTTGTCGAACGAAGCAGGGAAGTCATTTTGAAGGCAATGAATAAGAGCGGAAACGTTATGATACTTGATGGGGGATGCGTTTTATATAGAACGGATCTGGTTAAACCCTTTATTCTTTCCAGTGAATTCAGCGATTACAAGGTTTTCGGCAGGAAAAGTGTTGTTGGCGATGATAGACAGCTCACTAGTTTCATAATTAAAAGCGGTTTTAGGGCGGTCAAGAACTATTCAGTTCAGGTACAGACTCCATCTCAGAAAACATTGAAATCATACTACAGGCAGCAGGTCAGATGGGCCAGAAATGGGTGGTATTATTTCTTCAAAGACCTTTTTGGTGGTACATCGAGGAAAGCTGGGGCATTTTATACATTTGAAATGCTGTATGTGTACCTTTTGCCTTTGATTTTCCTTGGGCTAGGAACTTCTGAGCTTTACCTGTTTCTTTTTGCTCACCACTATTCATACGCCAGGTTCACATTTGAACATGCATTTGAGTTTTTCATAGTTCAAGTTTTTACATTCAGGTTTATTCGTATAACCAGACTGGCCTCGACCCTTGTAAATCTTTTTGGTATCTCAGTATTCGGGGTCGCAATATCCAATAACATGTCCAGAAACAAGTTAAAAACATTTGCATTCGGTGCCATTGGTCTAATAATCATGTTTTTTGCTTCAATCCATGGCCTCCTGACAATATGGAAACAGGGTTCATGGTTAACAAGGTGAACCTGACAAATTTAATATTCTCTTTTCGATTGTGTTGTATACTAAAATGACTGATAATGATCCCGATTATGATTATACGGAAGATTTCAAAGGTACTTCTGATGAAGAGCTGGACCAGTTTGCCGTTGGAACTGGCGCAACCATTAAAGTTTTTGGTATGGGCGGTGGAGGCTCAAATTCAATAAACCGTCTTTACAGGGAGAAAATACCTGGAATAGACCTGATTGCCTGTAACACTGACTCAAACCATCTCCTTCGAATAAAGGCCAAGAACAAGATTCTTCTGGGCGAAAACCTTACGCGTGGTCAGGGTGCCGGCGGCGACCCCAGGATAGGAGAGGAGGCTGCGCGAGAATCTGAGAAAATGTTTGTCAACTTCATGAAGGGTGCTGAAATCGTATTCATTACCGCTGGATTGGGCGGTGGTACTGGCACTGGTTCTGCTCCATATGCAGCCAAGATAGCAAAGGAGCAGGGAGCTCTTACATTTGCTGTTGTCACTCTCCCATTCGAGGGCGAGGGCATCAGAAGAATGAGAAAAGCCGTCTGGGGCCTTAAAAGACTGATTCCTACATGCGACTGTGTGATAGTCATAACCAACGAAACATTGCTCACCATTGCACCGGATCTTCCCGTGGACAAATCTTTCAGGGCTGCTGACGAAGTTATTGTGAAGGCAATAAAGGCAATAACTGAGATTCTCTCATATACCAGACTCATCAACCTGGACATGCGTGATCTAGAAGAGGTTGTCAAAAATTCAGGTGCAGCAGTCATCGGAATCGGATATGGTACCGGTGAGTACGGGGAAAGAGTTAAACAGGCGGTAAAAGACGCGCTGGCATCACCATTCCTGGATCTTGACCTAAGCACAGCGACGGGTGTCCTGATCAATATATCTGCTGCTGATCCTACCATAGACGAAACAAATATTGCAACAGAGGAAGTCCGGAAACTGATATCTGATAAGGCCAAGATAATTATGGGAACCGGAATAGACAAGTCGCTCGATAAAAAGATACAGGTTACCCTTATTGTCACAGGATTAAAGCTACCATCCTCCATCCTGGATCTCGAAGGTACGGAAGAGGGCGGAATAGATTTCATTTCTTGAAATCACAGATTATTTGCTTTGAAAATTAAAAAATGTTTTTTAAATAATAAATGATTACGATTTAGATTTATGTTATCGGGTTGTGGTCTCTAAAGTGAAAAGTTATCAGCTATCAGATAGCGATCTAATGAATGTAAGGGAAATGGCCCGCCAGATCAGAATAAATTCTGTTAAGATGGTCTATGAGGCTGGCAGCGGCCACCCGGGGGGTTCACTCAGTGCCGCGGATATACTTGCTGTTCTTTATTTCAGGGTACTGAATATCGATCCGCTTGATCCTGAGAATCCAGACAGGGACAGGTTCATACTCAGCAAGGGACATGCTTCGCCAGGCATGTATTCAACGCTTGCACTGCGAGGTTTTTTTCCAGTAGAACTGCTTAAAGACTTCAGAAAATTGACATCAAAACTGGAAGGACATGTCCATCGGGGTGTCCCTGGAATAGAATCGTCAACAGGTTCGCTAGGTCAGGGATTGGGAATAGGTGTGGGAATGGCCATTGCAGCAAAGCTCGACAAGAAGAAATATCATACTTTTGTTATGATTGGCGATGGGGAGCTTGAGGAGGGAAGTATATGGGAGTCGCTGATGGCTGGTTTTAAATTTAAGCTGAATAATCTTATCGTTATTCTTGATAGAAATGGGGTTCAACTTGATGGCAAAACAAACGATATAATGCCGTTGCATGATATACCCGCAATGGTCAGCAGCTTCGGGTGGAATGTTATCGAAATAGACGGGCATGACTACAATCAGATTCTCTCAGCGCTTGAGGGGGCAAAAGAATCTCATGATTTACCGACATTCATCGTGGCGCATACAGTCAAGGGAAAAGGTGTCAGTTATATGGAAGGCAACTACAAATACCATGGATCCCCTCCAGCCAGCAAGGAGGAATTTGAAATTGCAATGAAGGAACTGGGGGCGGATGCATAATGATAGGAAAACCTGAATCCCTCCGAGACGCTTATGGCGCCGAGCTGGTGGAGATAGGTAAAAGAGACAGTAACATGGTCGTTCTGGATGCTGATCTCTCATCCTCAACCAAGACTGGCATGTTTGGAAAGCAATTTCCGGAAAGATTTTTCAATATGGGTATTTCAGAGCAGTCTATGGTCAGCACAGCAGCGGGACTTGCTCTATCCGGAAAGAAGGTTTTTGTCTCTACCTTTGCCGTATTTCTCATGAGGACATATGAACAGATAAGGCAGAGTGTCTGCTACAACAACATTGATGTTAATTTCGTCACTACCCACGCAGGAATCACCGTTGGAGAGGATGGTGCAACTCACCAGATTGTTGAGGATATTGGCATAATGTCTGGACTGCCGCATATGTCTGTCATTGTACCGGTTGACGCAGTTGAAACAAGAAGCGTCATAAGATATGTTCACGATGCTACAACGACACCATATTATGTCCGCCTGTCAAGAGAGAAATTTCCTGTCCTTAATGATCCAGATTATGAATACCTTCCAAGAAAATCTGTTTTATTCAAGGACGGCTCAGATATGGCCATCATTGCATGCGGGTCAATGGTGTCGTTATCCTTGCAGGCTGCGGAAGAACTGAAGAAGAAAGGGATTGATGCGAGAGTTATCAACATGTCATCAATAAAACCAATAGACACAGGTGCTATCATAAAGGCGGCAACCGAGACAGGTCGTATACTCACCGCAGAGGAACATTCCATATACAATGGTCTGGGAAGCAGAGTATGTGAGGTTGTAAGCGAAAATCACCCCTGCCCAGTACTGAGAGTGGGAATGCGTGATACATTCGGGAAATCTGGGAAATCATGGGAACTTTTCGATTACTTTCATATGGGTGTTAATGATCTCGTAAAACAGTCTGAAATATTATTTAGGGAGGAGACTAAATATGAAAATCTTTCTTGATACTGCAAATGTTGATGAAATTCGCCAGGGCATAGAATGGGGGCTCGTTGATGGTGTGACCACTAATCCTTCTCTGATGGAAAAAGAGAAGGCAAATAATTTTCCCGCAGTGGTTAAGAACATACTGGCAGTTACAAAAGGTCCCGTAAGTATCGAGGTTGTAGCAACCGATTATGCTGGAATGATTGAGCAGGCTCATAAGATCCGGGCTCTTGGGGATAATGCGGTTGTTAAGATACCGATGACCCTGGATGGTCTGAAGGCGATCAAAACACTTTCCTCAGAAGAGATTCCAGTTAACTGTACGCTGATTTTCAGTCCTATTCAGGCCCTTTTTGCTGCAAAGGCCGGTGCTAGATATGTTTCGCCTTTTGTAGGCAGACTGGATGACATCGCAGAAGATGGTATGTTCCTTATTGAGCAGATTAAGACAATATTCACAAATTATTCCATTGATACTGAAATACTCGTAGCTTCAGTAAGGAATCCAATGCACGTAGTCAGGGCAGCGATAATAGGGGCAGATATAGCTACGATGCCATTTGAGGTTCTAAAAAAACTTCCATTGCACCCGAAGACAGACGAGGGTCTCAGCAGGTTCCTGTCAGATTGGAAAAAGATATTCCCGGATGGAAAATTCCCTCTCTGATTCGAATAAAACATTTATTTTTAGATTATTGCAATGAATTGGGTATTTATTCTACATTTCTGAAAGTTTTTGCTGGACATTACAATTTTCTAAGAGATAGGTAAAATCAGTATAACCTTATAGTTTCAAGGTTCCTCAAAGCATGAGACTCTATGTTGAATTTGGATTTTATAAGCCTTGCAAACTCCTGAGCCTTTTCACCGTCACCGTGATTTACAAGGACGATTCTGGGTTTAGGCTGCATTGATGCAATGTAGGCTATAAGCTGCCTCTTGTCAGAATGACCTGAGAATCCCTCCGCAGTCTCGACGTTCATCTTGATCTGGTACTTTACGGGCTTTCCGTTGTCTGATAATGTTATTTCAGTTGCGCCCCTCTGGATCCGCCTTCCCATAGTACCGTCTGCCTGATAACCGACAAAGACGAGGGAATGTTTCGGCGAATCGCACCATGTCTTGAGATATTCCATAACCGGACCGCCATTCATCATTCCCGCGGTTGCAAGAACTATCCTGCTCTCCACCGAGTCACATATCTCCTGCCGCTGTTCCCGTGTTTCAACCTTTGCAAATATATCGCTTAGAAAGGGATTTTCCTTCTTCACCATTATCTTCTCCCTGAGATCCTTGTTCAGATATTCAGGATAGGCTGCATGGATTGCAGTAGCCTCCATGATCATTCCGTCCAGATAGACCTTGGTTTTTGGTATCTTCCCTTCTCGCATCATCTGTTCAAGCACAAGCATGACCTCCTGACTTCTTCCAACTGCGAATACCGGTATCAGTACGGATCCGCCTCTTTCGAATGTCCTGTTAACTACATCAGTCAGGATCTGAGCTGCCTCTGGCCTCGAATGCTGAAAATCATCCCTGCCTGCGTAGGTTGACTCCGTCATGAATGTTTCTGCTCTCGGAAATTTATTGTTTGCAGGATTGAATAACCAAGACTTCTCAAATTTGACGTCTCCACTTAGCACTATATTATAGAGACCTTCTCCTATGTGCAGGTGCACAGAGCTGGAGCCAAGTATGTGGCCAGCATTATAGAAAGTCAATCTTGTATCTGAGGTGACATCGGTTGTTTCATTGTATCTAAGAGCGATAGTATGCTTTGCCATCTCTCTTATATGCTTGGATTCATAGCCGCCCTTGTGACCTTCGGCGTGCGCAACCTTTATGAAATCATTCTGCAGAAGGACCGCGAGATCACGTGTTGGGGCTGTCATGTATACAGGGCCATCGTATCCATATTTAAACAGAATCGGTAAAAGACCGGAATGGTCAAGATGCGCATGCGTCAGGATAACAGCATCAATGGCAGAAAATGGTTGAATTTCAGGAAGGTAAAGATATGGGGCACCAGCCCATGGATGATCTACTGCCTCATTTGTATTCAGCATTCCGCAATCCACAAGTATCCTTGAATTATTTGTCGATATCAGGGAAGCACTCCTTCCTACCTCTCTATGACCTCCAAGTGCTGTAAGCCGTACCCAGGTTTCCCCAGGCATAGGCGGTATGTTCAGTTTTTCTCCGAGCTTGTGCAGAAAGAGCTTCCTTTCCTGCTTCGTCTCACGAAGGAGTTCACGCATCTCTTTTACAGTTCTTGAATACATTGGTGGAGCCCTTACTATCCTTGGAGACCAGTTCGTTTTTGTCTTTATCTGCGTAATATAGTCAGAAACCCTTGCTGTAATGACAGATGGTTCATCTGCCTCGATTACGACCTCCCCAGTATCCGATTCAAAATAGATGTCCTGCAGGCCGGCTTCTGAAGGTATTATTTTTTTGATTTCCTCAGTCGCCTCTTCTTCCGAACTCATGATTGACGGATCCGGACGAATTGCAATTCTTCTCCTCAGCTCCTGTGCGATCGCCCTTGCAATATCATCCCTCTTTGAAAACAGGTCCTGATCCTTCGTGTAGACAACGATAGTTGGACCCTCATAGTCTACCTCTGTTATCTTGTTATCTGGATAGATGCGATTGAATATCGATTTTGCTTCCTCTAGATAATCTCTAACTGCCATTCAAAAAAACACCAGCGGTATGGTAATAAAAAAAAATTAAAATTTCAACTTCATCTTCTTGATTCTGTCCATGACGTCCTCTTCCTGGACATCCTTATAACCAGATTTCTGATCGATGACTGCAACATCAATCATACCTCCGGATGCAGAATCCCTCTGTTTTGAAGCTGATATGGATTTTATAACCAAATCTATACCCTCATCGATCTTCATGTCCTTGCTATACTCAGTTTCAAGAACGCCGTATACAAAGGGAGAACCGGAACCGGTGCTGACATATATATCTTCGACAGCTCCACCAGCAGCGTCTATTGAGAAAATATGTGGGCTTGTGTCATAACCGGCGACAATGAGCTGAACCATGTAAGGGTAATACTTAGACTGATTCAGTATGTTTGACAGGAGCGTAGCAGCCGCTTCAATTGGCATACCAAATTTTCTCTGCAACCTGTATAGTTCGAGCTCAGCTCTCATGTATCTTACGAGAACCTGGGCATCACCGACCAGACCAGCAATTGTCATTGCTGCATAGGTGTCAAGCTTGTGAAGCTTGCGTCCATCCTTGTGAGCAATAAAGTGATCTGCAGTAACTCGTCGATCCGTTGCCAGTACAACTGCATCTTTGACTATTACAGCTACAGTTGTAGTTCCAGTGCTTAAAACCTCATTCATATATAACACCCTAAAAGTCCGATTGCTCATTGAATAATAGTATTAAATTGTTTGCTGAAATTTTCGAAACAAATAATCCTAATACTTGTAACATTGAGAATTTATTCCCAAAATCTTTGTAGTGGAAGGCAATTATACTTTCATTGTCGATAAAATTTATTTACCATTAAAACCCTACAGTTAAGATGATTGGTCAGGTACCAGTGACTATCGATGTTAAAAAACTGCATTCGCATAATTTCATCAGGAATCTGAAATACTTTCTGTTCGCAGTTCCTGCTATCGTTTACGTCCTAATTCTCTCAATATACCCTGCAATCAGTATTATATATGATAGCTTCAGGAATTCCAGTGGTTTTACCCTTCATAATTACACAATCCTCCCGAGCATAGGGCTTTACTCCGCTTTAGTTGATACCGCGATTGTAAGTATTGGTGCGCTGTTGATTCAGCTTTTCTTTGCCCTTTTGATCGCTATGATAATGATTAAGAAATTCAAGGGAAACAGAATATTTTCAACGATCGTAATTATACCATTTGGAATTTCAACCGTTGTTGCAGGTTTCATTTTTTCGAACATATTCACAGGAAGAGGCGGATTTGCAAGTTCATTTCTGGATATATTTGGTTTTCATATAGACTGGATCAGAACCAGTTTCGATAAATTATTTGTTGTCATGTTCTCAGATTTCTGGAAGAACACTCCCCTTATAGCATTGATTTTACTTGGAGGTCTATCATCGATTAATCCAAGCCTCTATGATGCAGCAGCTGTCGATGGTGCAGGGGCGTTTCGAAGATTCTTTCACATAACACTTCCAAATATTGCGCCGCTTATGGCTATAGCCTTACTTATCAGGGGCGTGAGTGAATTCAATATTTTTGCACTTCCCCAGGTGTTGATAGGTGACAATCCCCCGCTGATGAACACTTTAATTTATTATAATTATAACTTGATCGCAAATAGAACTATATCATATTCTCTTTCTGTCATTTTACTGGTAATAATACTGGCTTATGCAGCTGTTGTGTTAAAGTTAGGAGGTGGACCGAAGTATGCAAAGTAAGAACATGTTTGCTGTTTACATAGGAGCAATCATCCTCGCGATAATATTTTTCTATCCTTTGTGGGTTCTGATTCTGTACTCGTTTGAACCTACATCGTTTACTGTGGGAACGCTGTATCCACCACAGATTCCTTTCGGATTAACATTGCAGAACCTGTATTCATCCTTCGCGGAAGTAGGGCCATTTATCACTGCATCAATGATTAGGAGTTTTGAGGTTGCATTCATGGTAGGTGGCATCGGTCTGGCGCTTGGTATACCTGCAGGTTATGGTCTTTCTAAGTTACCCTCAAGTATATCAAATAAGATCATTGTGTTACTTTTCATAATTAACATGATGCCGGGTCTCGTAATTGCCATACCTATATCTGTTGATTTCCTGAAGATAGGGTTGGCTGGTTCAGATTATTTTGTAATGGTTGGTGTCGCACTTGCACAGGAACTCGTTGTGCTACCCCTGACTGTATTCATAATCCTGGGCGGGTTCCGGGCTCTTCCAAAGGAAATAGAAAACCAGGCAAGAGTTGATGGGGCTGGCTTCGGGTCTGCTATGTTCCGGCTCCTTTTACCGATGAATAAGATAGCTATCTTTGTGGCATTTCTGCTATCGTGGATGACCTCGTGGGACGAATTCACCTATGCTGTCATCATTGCACCGATTGCACCAACCGATTCCACTTTTCCAGTGACCCTTTATAACTATGTATCAAGGGGCTTTCCGATTCAGTCATCTGTCTTCGCGCTTGTTGCTTCAATACCAGTAATTATACTTGCAGTTGTGATTATGAAATACCTTAAAGGAGAGTATTTGACAGGAGGTCTTGTAGGATGAGCACTAAATTAAAACTTGAACAGATTTACAAATTGTATGGCAAGAAAGTCGTGTTAAACGGTCTGGAGCTAGAGGTTGAAGAGGGTGAGTTTCTTGTCGTTCTCGGTCCATCCGGAATGGGTAAAAGTACCCTTCTGAGAGTCATAGTCGGAATAGAGGATCTTAGCTACGGAAAGATAATACTTGACGGAAAAGATATAAGTTCCCTTCCACCAAACAAAAGAGATATTGCCATGGTATTTCAGAACTATGCTCTTTATCCCACCATGTCTGTATACAATAATATTGCATTTCCATTAAAAATGGCCCATTTAAGATCGGCAGAAATAAAGAAAAAGGTAGAGGAAATAGCAGCAACTTTGAATATAACTGACATACTTAACAGCAGTGTAAACCAGATCAGCGGAGGCCAAAAACAGAGAGTGGCTCTCGCCAGGTCACTGGTAAGGAATCCAAAAATGTTCCTGCTGGATGAACCTTTAAGCAATCTGGATGCAAGGGTAAGATATACTGCCAGAACAGAACTGAAAAAATTGCAGAAAGAACTTGGTTTTACCTTTGTATATGTCACACATGACCAGACGGAAGCATCCACGCTTGCGGACAGGGTGGCTGTGCTGCGCAATGGTAAACTTGAGCAGATTGACAAATATGAAAAGATACTTAACGAACCAAAATCGAGATGGCTGGGTGATTTCATGGGTGATGTTCCAATGAATTTCGTACCGGGAACAATTCTCGGAAGCACTGATACCGAGATTGGATTCAGGGATTCATGGATTGAGGAGGGAAATGGCCCATACGTTGCAACGGTAGATTATACGCAGGTGGTTGATGACGTATACCGTGCATTCTGCCATCTTGATTTAAGTAAATCGAAATTGCCTGGAGATTCTGATAAGCAGGATCACGAAGCATCAAAATCAATAATTCTCAGAGTAAAGGAGAGATACCAGCCGGGCGATCAGATAAAATTCTCTCTACAGAAATATAACGTTTATCGTGAAGGAATCCTGAAAGAAGTGGTAAATGAAAATTAGAAATATAAATTAAAATTTAAAAAAATAAAATTTTTGTGAACTATTTTTAAGTAACAACTGGCTGATAATAGCCCATTTCGTACTGCATTGCAACAGTTGGACCGTATGCTGCTGTTGTATTCAGGTAGTTGAAGAGTGCAGCGT
>JAKAAI010000115.1 GCA_021797055.1 Thermoplasmata archaeon
GGATTGGGAATACCAACTCCATTTGAGCATCTGATTTAACGGATACCTGGGCTGATAATTTCATTATTAAAAGCAATTGGTGAATGAATAATTACTTGAGGTAATACTAGATTTTGAATTCCACTCCCTGAGCCAGTGGCAGTTCCTTGCCGTAATTTATTGTAATCGTCTGGCGCCTCATGTAATTCTTCCATGCATCGCTTCCGCTTTCCCGTCCTCCTCCCGTATCCTTTTCTCCACCAAAAGCTCCGCCTATTTCAGCCCCGGCGGTTCCCGTGTTCACATTGACGATACCGCAATCAGACCCGCGGTGAGAGATAAAGTACTCGCTTTCCAAAAGGTCCTTTGTAAAGATAGAGGAGGATAAGCCCTGTGGTACAGAATTATGAATCTGAACGGCGTCCTCGAGAGTGTGATACTTAAAAACGTACAGGATTGGTGCAAATGTTTCAGTTTTGCAGATCTCCATGTCAGGCCTTGCTTCTATAAGGGCAGGTTTGACATAATAACCATCAAGGCCCTTTATCTTTGCTCTTGTTCCGCCTGCAAGCAGCCTGCCACCCTCCTTCTGCGCTTCAGAAATTGCGGCTTCAAATTTCCTGACTGCAGATTCGTCTATCAGCGGGCCAACAAGAGTACCACTTTTTCTTGGGTCGCCGACTGAGACTTCGCTGTAGATTTTTTCCATCTTTTTTACAAAGGTATCATATATCTTGTCGCTAACGATAACACGCCTGGTTGACGTACATCTTTGGCCCGCAGTAGCCAGTGCCCCAAATGCTACACCTTTAAGAGCTATCTCCATGTCTGCGTGGTCTGAAACTACAGCGGCATTGTTGCCACCAAGCTCAAGAATTGATTTCCCAAGCCTTTCAGAAACAAGTAGAGATACTTTCTTACCAGACTGGACAGACCCGGTGAATGATATGAGCTTGATCCTTCTGTCTGATGCCATTTTTGAGCCAATCTCTTCACCACTCCCTGTCATGAGTGAGAAAATCTGCGGTACCCCTTCCTCCTCGAGCACACTGCTCACAACGTTCATAATGGCAACTGCCGCAAGAGGAGTCTTTGAAGATGGTTTCCAGATTGATGTATCTCCACATACCGCGGCTATAAATGCATTCCAGGACCATACTGAAGAAGGGAAATTAAATGACGAAATGATGCCTATTGGACCCAGTGGGACATACTGTTCCATCATCCTGTGCCACGGTCTCTCGCTTGCAAGAACAAGTCCTTCTAACTGTCTGGATAGCCCTACTGAAAAGTCTGCAATATCTATCATTTCCTGAATTTCGCCTTTTCCTTCAGATATTGTCTTTCCTGCCTCCAGAGTCACAAGCATCCCAAGATCTTCCTTTGCATTTCTAAGGGCCTGTCCAATCTTCAGCATAACTGAGCCTCGTTTAGGTGGCGGTATCTCGACCCATTCCTTGTAACTTTTCTCCGAGTGTGAGACCAGCTTGTCATAATCGACAGGGCTTGTTGATGAAACAGAAGCCAGAAGAGATCCATCTATTGGACTGTATGACTTAATCAAAGCATTGGTTTTTTGTTTACTCCACCTGCCATAAAAAGTTCCAGAGTTGATTTCTTCAAGTGATAGCCGGGCGAATAGTTCCTCTCTTTTCCTGTCTGGTGATGCCATTGTGATCAAGACCTAATTGCTTAAAGGTATACTATTTTAGCTTTCAAGCCATATTTCCAATTCTATCTATGACTATCATCGCAAGGTCCATAAGCAGGTTTATGTCTTCTGAACTGCCGCTCTTGTTTAGAGCTTTCATAGACTCTTCCACATAATATTTTGCCTTGTTGAAGGCATAGTCTATAGAGCCGGTTTTCGCAAGAATTTTCTTTAGCTCGTTCTTGTTGTCTGCGTCTCCAGTAGGGAATTTTATTATTTCCACCAGTCTTTCGTAATACGAGTCTGCATTTTTAAGTGCATGGATTGTTGGAAGAGTGATTGCGTTATGCTTGATATCCGCAAAAACTGCCTTTCCAAGTTTAGCTTCCTCTCCAACTATGTCAAGGATGTCATCTGTTATCTGGAAGGCGATTCCAAGGTTGAAAGCGAAGTCGGATAGGTTTTTCTTTAATTCTGGAGGCGAATGTGCAGCTGTCGTAGCTGCCAGAGTGCAAACAGAGAAGAAATAAGCGGTTTTCTTCGAAATTATTTCCAGATACGCTTCTTCAGCCAGATCGAGTTTTCCCAGATTCATGTATTCCAGAATCTGCCCCTCAGCCAGCTGGGACGCACAATCTGACATGATCTTTGAGACTTCATAACCATATCTTGATCCCAGTTCATACGCCTTGGCAAACAGGTAATCGCCAACTACTATTGCATTGTCCAGACCATATAGCGAGTTGAGTGTTTTCTTCCCCCTCCTTGTGGGTGCATTGTCTATAATATCATCATGAATAAGGCTTGCAGTATGAATTAGTTCGCATGAAGAGGCAAGATCCAGAATTTTTTCATATGGTTCAGTGGAAGCTATCTCATAAGCGAGGATCGTGAGCAGTGGACGGAATCTCTTCCCACCTGCTTCAACAATATACTTGGACATCTGGTAAAGTTCTTTCTGGTCTGTATATATAGACTCTATAAGCGAAGTATTGATTTTTGTAATTTTTTCGGATAGGCTACTCTCCCATTCTACCAGAAAGTCCTTCATACGGTTTGCAGCACCATATCACGACTAAAGATTTAATTTATACGTGTTCTCCGTAAATAAAAAAATAAGAATTTAGGAGAAAATCACCGAGTAAGGAGTATTTCTATTGAAGAAACGTTCGACTGCCCTCGTTCTCCTTCCATGACTTCAGTATCGAGCTTTATAGACTGGTATTTCAGCTCTTTGATGAATTTATGTTTTGTAATCTCTGCAATATCAACAGCCTTGCTTATTGACTTTCCCCTTGCCTTTATGGTGATCTGTTCCACATTGTTGTTGAATTGCGTTACTATTGCCAGAACATAGTTCATTGTAGGTTTTTTTCCAACGTAGATGATGCTTAACTCTGCCATAGAAATCCTCTTTGGTCAAAGTAATTTACTGTATATAATTATATCGTGCCTGAGGACCTATTATCATCGCTATACCAATCTGATCAGTGTATCTGTTTCTTTCACGCCGTCGATGGATCTTATTGTATCTGCGGCTCTATTGATCTGATCCAGTTTCTGCGCAATGATTCTAACCGAGAAATCGTAGGAACCCGAAAGTTCATAGATTTCATTGAACCTTCTTCTTAACTCTAGAAGAACCTTTGCAGAATCTTCAGTTCTGACCTTTACGAGGATAATTGACGTTAACGCTCCGGACCCAAGTGAGACTGTGAAGTTCCTGATAACTCCATCGTTGAGCATCTTTTGGATCCTGTGCCTTACAGTTCCCTCAGAAATCCCGAGATTCTTGGCGATTTCGATGTTGGAGATGCGGGAATTCCGATTCAGAAGTTCAATAATCTTCCAGTCTCTTTCATCCACGTACGTAGATGTGTTCTATGCAATTTAGGTTATGGTCCTATACCTCATAGATAGGGGCTAAATTCTAGAGAGACTAGAATCTAGCGATAAAGCGATTTCCCCTGATCATCTGGTGAGGTTTTTCTCTTCGATATAAGTTCCTTGGGTACTTTTTGAAGTCGGATTATGTTTGTGGCCTGTACCATATATATAGGGAGACCAGAGTTTGGATCGTTTCCGGATCTTGCGATTGAAACTATTTCCATCTTTATTTGTATAACTGAACCGTCCTGAAGTCTTACTGTTATCCATTTTGGTTCCTCGTCTATGTCAAACCCTATAAGTTCAGCGTCTCCGGGCAGTCCACCCTGCATTGCCATGATACCTTTATGCCTATTTGCATAATAGAATTATCCTATCCCATATGAGCTTTCATTATACAATAAGATGAATGTTATCTTGGCATATACCAGAATGAAGAAAGAAATCATCCCGAGAATGAAAGCTATTAAATTTAAAATAAGTTTCAAAAGCCCTTCCCACAGTGTTTATTTAATTGATAGTTGCGTTTCTGGGCAAATATCTTAAAGTTTGAAGATCTGGCAAATAATATTATTAGTTCTCTTTGAAGATGTTTCAAGTCGACGACCGCATACTAGTATTTTTAATATATTGCCGGAGCATAAACGGACTCACTGCGAGGGTAACAAAGCCAGGTTAAATGTGCAGGACTTAAGATCCTGTCCCGCAGGGGTTCGTGGGTTCGAATCCCATCCCTCGCATCATCCTTACAAGACAAAGCCTAGTGCTAAGTTCTCTACTATTGATAGTTTGATAAATACGCTAAACTACAACATATAATTAAAACACAATTCAATTAAGCCTCAAGCAAGTAGGATATTTTTGAATTCATGGTTCAAAGATAAGAGATACCAAAAGTTAATATTGGGCAATCTCAATATTGTTAGTTAATGGTAGCAGAGTATTTTATCCCAGTCTCCCAGAGGCGTTTTTATTTAGTATCGATTATGACTTTTATCGTCTTATAATTATAGAATTATATCTATCTTGTTAAATATAAATAATTATATTTAATAACTACAATAGATTACCTAATTTGATGATGTCCCTAAAACCGAAAACAACAGTATTACAAGAGAAAGAGGAAAAGGAGGTGCGAATTCTAATGGAGCCAGTTACAGGCGGAACCTACGTTTGGTAATTTTTATTTAAAAATTGTTTTATATACTCCTTATATTCACTCAGTAATCTTGTGTTTTTAAGGCTGTTTGAGATGCTATCGTTTGTCTCCTTTATCAACGACTTATCTGTTTTGTATGTAACCATGGTACGTAGAATAGTAATTCCAGCTGCTTCGAGCCCTACGTGATCAAGAATCTTGGAATAAAGAGCAATTACATTACTTAGGGAGAATCTAGTTTCCTCGTACATGGCATTCGCAACGTAGTACTGTGTTAGGATGTCATGACAATAAGCTAGATCTATCTCGCTTGATATATCTTCAAAATACTCTATAGCTTCCTTAAGGAACTGATATTCTAAGTTAGGCTTCCTAGAAGATATATCTATCGCAAGCATTGACAATCTAGCAAGATGGAAAATTCTCTTATTACCTGTTTCCAGTGATAGATAATAAGAACTCATTGTCGTTTCATAAGCATCCCTGTGGCGTCCAAGTACTAGGAGCAAAGCGCTTCGATTGAGATAAGCGGCCTGCAAAAGAGGAATATCTTTGACCCTTTCACATAGTTCTATTGCTTCCTGATTGGCCTCCGTAGACCTAAGCAACTGTCCCATTTTGGAGTATGTATAGGACTGGTTGATCTTTATGCGTGCCATTCCTTGCAGATTGTCTCTCTCCTTGAATAAAAGATATGCTCGTTCGTATTTCTGGAAAGCTTCCTCATAGTTCCCCATAGAACCATGAACATTCCCGAGACCGAGAAGACTTGATGCAA
>JAKAAI010000116.1 GCA_021797055.1 Thermoplasmata archaeon
ATCGAGGCGAACATTGGGCCGCTAGATTTTTTCAAAAAAGAGGGATGCAGGGGATGGGATTTGAACCCACGTATCCCTACGGAACCAGACCCTCAATCTGGCGCCTTTGACCAATCTCGACAACCCCTGCTCTTGGACGGGTAATCAAAAAAACATATTTAATTTTGGTAAGGTATTCGCACATTGGGTGGGTAAAAGTAAATTCAGCTAAGATTTTCATTCATCATAGAATTAAGCCTTTTCATATCGAACAATCAGATCGACGTAAAATATATGAATACTGCAGTCAGGACAAGTATCAGAGATATCACATAATCCATTTTATTTGGTTTTATTCCAGAGATAATCTGCCCCAGTGCCCTTTT
Organism: Thermoplasmata archaeon; assembly: GCA_021797055.1. Next base: position 366 of record JAKAAI010000116.1, read on the forward strand.
ACTTAGAGTTGTCACGATCATGAGGGAAAGTGCACTTGAAAGAATGAACACTATGATTATAAGCGAGAATTTGAGCGATCCCATTGCAAAAGCATAGACCATGAATGGAATTATCGCGAAGTCAGGAAAAATACTGACAAGTAGAACAGAATTCTCGTATGCTTCACTTTTAGCTGTTTCTTTCCTCTCTGAATATCCATTCAGTAAAAAATAGGCTGCCACCAATATGAGGGTAGTTTCAGTAGCAATAAATAAAGCATTACTGTAGAAAGAGGACAGCACCAGGCCTAATAGAACAACGATGGCGCCAACAGCAACGGACATCCCCGCATGGCCGGCTCCAAGTAGTAGAGCAATTCTAGATGTCTTGGATCTGCTGTACTTCCTTGAGGCAGAAAGCGCAGCAAGTGGAGCCCAGTGATCTGGTGCAACCATATGCACAGAGGCAATGATAATTGAAATGGAGAGTATAAAAGTAAAAGTAATACTGTTTCCAGACATAGTCGACAATCTTTAATGCGCTTTAAATATGAATATCTTCTGTTATTAACTCCTTTCTGGAGAATTTTCAGTTTAGAGTTTTATGTGTGTTAGCACTTTCGATCTTCAGAAGTGCGATTTTCTTTTCTATACCGGGACCATAACCACCAAGGTCTCCGGACTTTCTGATTATCCTGTGACAGGGGATAATCAACGGGATCGGATTCTTTGCGCATGCATTTGCAACTGCCCTTACCGCGCGCGGTCTGCCGATCCTTTTAGCTATCTCGCTATAACTTGCAGTCTGGCCATACGGTACATCAAGAAGGGCAGACCAGACATCAAGTTCAAATCTAGTTCCATGGGCTTTAAGGTTGAATTTAACATTTTCACCTGAAATAAATGCTTCTATTTCCTTCTTCAGTTTCGAATTTTCCCTTACCTCAATCTTTTCTGATTCAGGGAATTCTAATTTAATTCGATCCTTAAGCATATCTGCGTTATCAGCAATGTCAATCATCAGGACAGCATCTTGGGTGTATGCAACAAGTATGTTACCGATAACAGACGGAAATACTGAAAAATAAATTCTTTTTTCATAAACTGGATCAATGAAATCATTAATGATACAGCTTCTCTCTCCCTCAACAGCGTTCATGTTCGGTGATAAAGAACCATCAACCATATTTTATTCCCCTGACACGAAGATGCCCTGTAACATTAAAACAGTTATGTAGTTCTTCAATCCTTATATTTTCTCAATTATTCTTAAATTATAGAATTTTAACAATCTTTTGGGTTAGCTTCCGATGGCTAACTGTTCAATCGATTCTTTCACTGCCTGTACTATTGCACCGTCGCTACTGAAGGTGTTTTTCCAGCCAAGCGAACTGAGCTTTTCTATTGATAGTTCTGCGACCTTTACATCACCTTTCCATCCTCTACCGCCCTCCCCACCTGTGAAGGCATACCTGACATCCTTAAGCCCAAGTCCTTCAGTTACGTAATCTGCTATCTTCCTGACTGAAGTAGTGCCGATATTTCCAAGGTTTACAATGTCTGTTTTACCAAGCTTTTCATGCACATATATGATCGATTTTACACAGTCTGAAACATGCATGTATGACTTTCTCTGTGTACCGTCTCCTAGAATTTCAAGGGTCTTTTTATCCCTCCTCAACTTGTTTATGAAATCATAGATCACACCATGTGTCGAATTCTTCCCAACAATGTTAGCAAACCTGAAAATTGTCGATCTGAAAGAATAATAATGCGAGTATGCTGTTATGAATCCTTCCCCCGCCATCTTGGAAGCACCGTAACTTGAAATTGGCATATATGGTCCATAATCTTCAGGTGTAGGCATCACAGAAGCCTCTCCATACACAGTGGAGCTTGACGCAAATGCAATTTCTTTTGTGTCCGTGAGCCTCATGAATTCAAGAACCTGGATAGTCCCGTTGGCATTTACATCAAAATCGAGCTTAGGATTAGCCGAGCCACCCCTAACATCAGAGTTTGCAGCGAGGTGTATAACAAGATCAAAGTGGCCAAGTCCCGTGAGATTTTCAGCGTTCCTAATGTCGACCTTCTCGAAGATTACCTTCTTATCTTCAATAAGTGGGCGTATGAACCTGTCATCCACATTTGAAAAATTGTCAATCCCCACAACTTCATTCTGTTCGGAAAGTAAATCTGTCATGTTCGAGCCTATGAAACCTGCAGCACCGGTAATAAGGATCCTTTTTCCCTTCATGTTCTTCTAGCCGTAATCATGATACCCCTAATCTGAATTTTGATCTAAAAATTAGCTGGTACCAATATATAAGGTAGATTGTTTATTCTATCGAAACGCTTCTGCGGCATTGATGACTTCCACATTTGATCAGAGACCGCAGCTGGTTTTCTGGGAAACCACAAAGGCATGTGAGCTTTCATGTATACACTGCCGCGCGGTGTCACAGAGTAATCCGTCTCCAGATGAAATGAGTCTTGATGATTCTTTGATGTTTCTTTCATCGCTTAAATCATTTGGAAATAGTCCTGTCCTGATACTGACAGGTGGAAACGTTATGCTGAGAAATAACATCGGAGAAATTGTTAAATCTATAGGCAGAAACTCAATACCTGCAGCTGCAAGCCCGGCAGTCTCAGATTCTTTGACGCCTGAGTCCATTCAGAATATGATTTCAAATGGAATTCATTCCTTTTCAATTAGCCTGGACGGAAAAAAAGCCTTCCACGATATGGTAAGAGGATCTGGTTCTTACTTCAGAACAATTGATGCTGTAGAGATCCTAAAACAGAATGGCGCAAGGCTGCAGATTAACACTCTTGTCACTGCAGACAACATATATGATCTGCCGTTTATACTAAAATGGTTGGTCGAGAACGGAATCAAGGTGTGGGAAATATTCTTTCTTGTCAGGGCGGGAAGGGGTGTAAACCTCCAAGATCTCAATAAGGAGGAGTATGAAGGGGTTTGCATGTTCCTCGTATTCGCTTCCGGGTACGGTATCAATATAAGAACTGTTGAAGGGCCGTATTTCAGGGTGCTGGCAAAGAGACACAATGACGGCATAATGGAAGATGCAAACCCGGTTGTTGAGAAGATGAGGAACATTGCTGAATCAATGATTGCATCTCCCAGGGAAAAGGATTATAAGATACCTATAGCCGGAACATCTGACGGAAACGGGATAATATTTGTCGGGCATGATGGATCAGTTTATCCAAGTGGTTTTCTGCCGCTTAAGGTGGGATCGATTCTGGAAAAGCCAATCAGTGAAATCTACAGAAATAGCGACCTTCTGTTAGCTCTGAGGGATCGAAAGAATCTTGCAGGACGATGTCGCTCCTGTGAATACAGGGAGGTTTGTGGTGGAAGCAGGGCCAGGGCTTTCCATTATACAGGATCTGTTCTTGGAGAAGATCCGCTCTGCCCTGTTGGAATATGACATCTTTATCTCAATCAAAGCAATGCGCGACAAAATAACCTCTCAACACAGATATATGCTCTAATTTAGCAACGAAAAGATTATAACGCCTCAGGATAATAAACGTGGGTTATGTCGTACCTAAAAGGTATTTTCAGCTCAATCAGAATCGTTTCTGCATTTGTTCTGAACGGCATAGTATCGCTGACGTTCTTCTATCTCTCTGGTGCACTTAACCTGGTCGGAAGCGAATCCCAGATAATCTATCTTGTACCCGGATTTCTTGCAGGCGGGTTGCTTTTTTCGATTTCGGGTACATTGATCAGCAAAGTCAGGTGGTCCACCATTATTTCCCTCGTAGCTGGCGCAATATTGATTGCTTTATTGTTTGCTTTCGTCAACTTTGACAAGTTGCTCCTTCCTTCATCTGCATTTTCTTACGCCTTCATGTCCGAGGCACCATGCATGTTCCTTATAGCAATCTTCGGCAAAGAATCCATGGCAGACTTTTTCAACAGACTGGCAGTGGCAAAAGCAACTGTGTTTGGCTTTTCCCCGCTATTTCTTGCACTTCTGTATGCAATAATCTACATTAAATCCGGTCAGGCACACCTTGTAAATTCACTCATCCCTGGGCAGATCATATCAATCATTCTTCTACTTATTTCTTTTCTGGTACCAGGTAAAACACAAAGCAGGGGTGTGGTGACCAACTAGGCATGAGGTGATAAGACGCATTCTCTAATCAAAGAAGCAGTAATAATTCTCTCCCTGATTTTGTTGCTTTCGACTTCTCTCTTTCCAGCAAGCTTTGCTGCCGGTGATCATAATTACCCAGTTTCTAGGACACCGATTAAACACATAGTTGAAATAATGATGGAAAACCACAGCTTTGACAATTTATTCGGAACGTATCCTTCTGAGAATAAATCATCGCAGATAAGCCATCCATTGAATCTAAACAATCTGACCAGTTCGTCGTTCATAGAAAGATTGCCCGCAGGTACATTCAGTACCCCAGATCCAATCGAGGGATATACCGCATATCATCTTGACTGGAATCATGGCAAAATGAACGGTTTCTTGAATGGATCCGGGAGGCAATCTTTGACAACCTTCACAGCTGATCAGATGTCACCAGAATGGGATCTTGCAATGGAGTTTGCGATAGACGATATGGACTTTAGCATGCTTACCGAAACTACGCCTAACAGACTTTACAGTCTTGCGGGATTCTCTCCTGTAATGAACGATTATGGGCCGCCACCCTGTATTCCGTACGATGAGACAATAATGTCTGAGCTTGACAGCTATAATTTAAGTTGGGGTTATTTCGTCAAGAATGTTTCCGAGGGGTATGCACCGGTTAACTTTATCTCAGGCATCAACGCACATTCATCTAACTTACAGGACTGGTCGTCATTCATAAGTGATCTGAAGACTGGAAATCTTCCAAACGTTTCCTGGGTAATGCCTGTTGGCGGTGGAGCCTCCAATCTATATTCGCAGGGTCCACCTAATAATGTTCTGTTTGGTGAAATGTGGATTATGTATCTTGTAAATGCTGTGATGAAAAGCAGATACTGGAACAGCACGGCAATATTCATCACATACGACGAAGGTGGTGGTTATTACGATCAGGTTGCCCCCCC
>JAKAAI010000117.1 GCA_021797055.1 Thermoplasmata archaeon
TCACGCCACTCGCTTACGAACTTGCCAGCAGAGCACACAGGGCAATGGAGACAGTATCAGATATACCGGCAAGCATCCCTCATCCGATTGTTGGAATAGCATTTCTCATTATGGATAGCCCGATAACGCCAACAGGCAGATTTCTAAATTCAATAGGTCTGAACTTCTTTGACAGCATCCAGGGGATTATTATAGCCCTGACGTTTGTGGCTACGCCAATTTACATAAGGTCAATGCAATCAGTTTTTGCGTCAAGGAACTCATTTCCAGATTTATATGCGGAAAGTTTAGGAGCTTCGCGTATCCGTATATTATACAAGAGTGCACTACCTGCAGTTAAAAGAGAAGCTGTATATTCATCGCTTACAGCAATGAGCAGAGGTATGAGCGAATTTGGTTCCATTGCAATACTTGCCTATTATGTAACGCAATATCCTTTCAGCGGAGTGAGCAACGCATCAGTGCTTATATTTCAATATTACAGTTTTTATGGTACACAGGGCGCAATTACCGCGTCTGCCGTTATGATAATATTCTCTTTACTGTTACTATTTATTGCAAGATTATTTGCAAGCAACGGAAAAGTGCGAAGATGATCAGTTAAATGACGATAAATGTTGACATAACCGGCACTGCAGGTATTCTGAAGATAAGCGCGAAAATCAACGGATCCGGTCTAATACTTCTTACAGGCAGTAATGGTTCCGGAAAAACCAGTATTTTGAGGATGATTGCAGGCCAGCTTTTCATTGAATCCGGAAGCATAGTTCTAAATGGTAAAAACGTAACCTTTGAGCCGTTGAATAAGAGAAAGATAGTGTACATAAACCATGATTCTGTTTTGAACGAACTGACGGTAGATTCGCATATCAGATGGTCAAGATCAAATCCGTCTGAAGAAGATATCGCGTTAATAAAGGCAATGTTCGGTGTAAACTTTGGCGGGAAGGTTAAGGATCTCAGCCTTGGACAGAGAATGAGGGTCTCGATAGTATCCGCAATTTTAAGCCGGCCTGGAGCAATATTGCTTGATGAAATACTTGCCAATATCAGTGAGAAAAGTGTTGTACTTGAGAATATAAGATCAATCAGCAGGGAAAGAAATATAGATTTTATTGTTGCTTCACAGTTGACTATGCCCGAAATAGGCTGGAATGCATCATATGTTGTCGAAAACGGAATAACATCCAGAGTTACCGACTAGACCATAAAAGAGCAACATAGCCATCATGACCTTGTAGCAATCGAATTTACCGCGAATAGTATGGGGTTCAAAAGATTCCATTTAGAAATATTCGATCGACTATGAACATTTCAGCAGTCTGAATAACGCTGATTTTTCTAATTTTATGCGAATCCGGATCTTATCCCTATAGAAGGAACTTATAATAAACTGAAATTATTCAGTTTTATGGAAGATACACTTCTTGACATAGAATATTTCAGGAAACTTCATATCAGAACAGCTAAGGTTCTGGAATGTGAGAAGATTGAAAAATCAAGGAGCCTGCTGAGACTGAAAGTGGACTTAGGTGTGGAAACTAAGCAGGTCGTTTCAAGTATAGCCAGCAACTACAGGCCGGAGGAATTGATTGGAAAAACTATTATAGTAATTACAAACCTAAAACCTGCTACCTTCATGGGTTATAAAAGCGAAGCGATGCTTCTTGCGGCCGAGAATGAGGAATCCATTTCTTTGCTCACTACATTTTCAGATATTGAACCAGGAACTGAAGTTCATTAACATGGGCTAGATTAATCCCTTTGCCTCTCGGCCTCAAATTCTTTTTTAAATTTCGGAACATCCCTGGCTTTTACCTCAAGTATGAATGATCCAATATAGTTACAATCGTCGCATTTGTATACTGCACCTATAAGACCGCCTGCTATCCAGTTTACATGTATCGATGCACATTTTGGACATATTTTCACAGGCTCCAGTCCTTCCATGGATACAGATGTAAATGGGATGAATAAATATTGCCTGTTTCCATAATCCGCACTAATCTTGCTCGTTTCACTGTCAGGCGATTTGCCTCTGTACAAACGAAGCTATATTATCGATTATCCTGCTCTTGACCTGGGAAGGTTTGGCCCATGAGAACAGAGAGGGTTCAAGGTAGCAGGCAAGTGCGCATTTGTTGCAGCTTGTAAATTCGCTCCAAGAATACCTATCCCAGAGCTTCAGTATGTCTGTTTCCCAGACTGTTAGGGATCCACTGTATTCATTCAGGACGTAGCATGGCATGACTATTTTGCCGGTCGGATCAACATTTATAGTAAGCCAGGGCTTGCATTCCCATGATATGCCATTATACCAGGAATTTAATATTGCTTCGAAATATTCTTTCGAGTTCATTATCGGTGCTTTTTTAACCCTCAATGAAAGTAGTGTCTGGATGACTGCCTTGAGTTTTGTCGAATCGGGACTTTCCTTCTCTGCAGTACTGTAATCGAATGCTACCTGGAAGTTGACCTGAATCCCCAGCTTACCGGCAAGGTCAACAAGATCTATGGCCTGATCGAGATTTTCAGACGTGATTGTGGAACTTATTGCCATATTGAGATATCGTCTCGCTTCCTTTATTCCCTCGATTGCGTGATCGTAAGATCCGGAAACGCCTCTTAAACGATCGTGAACACTGCCTATTCCATCCAGGGACACGAAAAGGAAGTCAAGGTTGTCCTTTATTTCATGTATCTTTTTCTTCAGGAGCCAACCGTTGGATACCATAGATGTGTGGAACCTAGTATATGATTCACTCAGAATCTGCCCTATATCATTTCTGAGAAGTGGCTCACCACCTTCGAACCCCATGAACAGGACACCTGCTTTCTTGAGAGACTCAAGCATTCTGACCTCATCTTCCAATGACAAGAGTTCTCTATCCTCTCTGCGCCAGAAAGGACACATCTTGCATTCAAGATTGCATCTGTATAGGAGTTTATGACCAGCAATAACTGGCATTCTTTTGTGTGCCAGACTCTTGAAAGAACGGGTAATTCCGCGTCCGAAAACCGGGCGGATCAGAGACATAATTATACAGTACAAATCCAGTATTATACTTTTCAGTGTGTGGTTTTGTTAACCCGAAATGATGAGAGAGATCAGTGTTCCCTTGAAACGGCTCCCCGTCTGCGCACAATCGATCTGTGCCTTCTTCAGATACTGGAAGCAGCGCAGTGTTGAACCATGTGCTGGCTCAAGCAGGATCAACTCGCGAACACCGGTAATTAAAACGCCGACACGAGCTGATACTTATGTGCCGCCTCTTGAAGTCACCTTTGAAACGTTTTCGGTATTCACGTAGAAGGCTGGAATCATTAGTGATCTGAATCTGTATTCTGTCAGATTAAGCATAGGGTAAAATGATTATTTACAGATCATATTACGATATATACGGTATCGCACGCCCGAAACCAAGAGCCAGCATAGTACCTGCCACTACTACCCCTGCCAAAAACAAGACCAGCACATAATAATCGGTCCTTGTCATCGGTATATCAACAAAATAAGTTCTGTGTTTGTACGTCCTGAACCCCCTGGTGTCTGCAGAAATTGCTATATCCTTTGCTCCTCGCATCAGGTGAACGATTGTTGGAACTATCGCTGATGTACCAGCTACCAACAGAAATATTGGCTTTAAAAATTTGCCACGGCCGGATCCAAGTCCACGGAGCATCTGCATTTTTACAGAAGCATCCATGGACTGAAACACCCTTGGCACTGATTTCATCGCAACCATAAGTGAAAAAACTATCGGATCGCGTATTCTCAGCTTATGAAGGGCTTTGAGAATCTGCGAGGTGCACAGAAAAACCGTTATCTCTTATAAGGCGTACAGCATGCTTTCCAGACGTTGCCGTCACCAGGGAGATCTCCACTTCACAAGTACGGTACCTTTGGATAAAATCGTTCCAGGATTCATCACAGTTGGCGATCTTGTATCCCTCCGCAACGTTTCCATTCTCCTCCATTTCCTTAATATATACGGTACTTTATGTACATCCAAACCGATATAGATTCCAATCACCTCCTATCTTCGGTGAGAATTCAGAGTCGGAGATAACTCGACAGTCTTCTGTTCACCCTTGTTCAAGGGTAGTATGTCAAGGCGAAGGGCAGAAATCTCACACTACGACCTCACGGGTCAGACGCCCGATATGCTGCCACTCCGACTCTCACGCTGACATCGTCATGTCAAAGCGGTCAGAAAACTTTTTTCATGACATCTTGAACAGATTAAGTTGGATCAGATCTTGACATCTATAGATTCAAATGAACCGGTCCGGAATCTTCTAGACCTCTAGGAACCATGGTATATCATGGGGATAAGATTTGATCACACCCAATAAGATAAAATGCGTCAACATAGATTCTCCCATGTAATCAAGCTTCCCATACCAGATCAGTTACGTGTAAAACAATGTGGCGTTTATGTAAATTAAGAATGAGGGCGAAAGCAGATGAAAATATTACGGTACTCTTCCTACGGACATTGCAAGGGATAGAAATATTTTATAAGAGTCGAACTAGTATATCGGCAACGGTAGGCAAAGGTTGTATCCTGGTGGTTCTATTCTGCACTTTTAGATTCTATAATTGGTATTCAGCCGTTACAGGTGCCTTTTAATCCGTACAATCTGCTTATCATCAATAATAGTTCCATTTTAATTACTCTTTTCCTAGTAAGTTTGGACGCACCTATAAGGGTCAACTATACACAGCATGACTAGTTTAATATAACGATGCAGGTAGAATGAGTAAAACCAGCCACTTGCTCATTTTTAAATTGAAGAATAAGACATATTCACTACTGGAGATTGCTTAGCCGGGGATAGTAGGATAGTGATTGAATGACTGAACTTGTGTCAGATAATGGAAAGTGGGCAATCAAGGTTGAGAGACGTTGTTACAGGGGACAGATCCGTGAAATTCTGATTGAAAAGGTGTTTGACAATACATTTGAATTAGCCCCTGTTGATGATTCTTAAACTGGATTGGTAAGATATCTTGACTGTTTCTTTGAAGATCTGAAATTTGAATATTTTGCTGACTTTCCTTCGATTGATTAAAATACACTCTACCCATTATTACAATAATGAAAGTGGATAACACCAATGTCACAGACCTGAATTCTGAGGGCCTTCCTTTTTTCAAAGAAAACTCTAAAGCATACGCTGGAAGTTTGTCGCACATGTCTGGGAATGATTTATCAGTTCTCATCGATATGCTTCCTACTGACGAAGATATCAAGGCGCTTGATGTTGCAACTGGAACGGGATTCACTGGAATCCGCCTGGCACAGAAATACAGACTGGTAGTGGGACTAGATGTTACAAGCGAAATGTTGCTGGAAGCCAGAAATCTTGCAGCCGAAAAG
>JAKAAI010000118.1 GCA_021797055.1 Thermoplasmata archaeon
TTTCCATTGTCTTAGATTTTGCATCTTCCAGCAGCGAATATACCCCGCTTCCTCCAATTATTCCTATTTTAGCCATCTATTAAATTCACCTTTGTTTCCTGATTGATTGAAAATATTTAAGGATGCAATCGGTATTTCTGCTACTTTTTCAAAGTTTTTCGGAGAGTAAATTAAGGAAGAATTCATGAAGTACCATGGAAAAAAACGGTAGCCTGTGGCACACCGTACCAAGGGGAGAAGATTGTCCGGATGTATTCAATGTAATCGTGGAAACGCCCAGGGGAAGCAAGTGCAAATATGAGATCAGCAAAAAACATCAGGGAATTGTTCTGGACAGGGTTCTGCATCATTCAGTGATGTATCCCGCTGAATACGGCCTAATCCCTCAGACATATTATCTAGATAATGACCCAATGGACGTAATACTTCTTATGTCACAGCAGACGTACCCCGGCATAATAGTGGAGGCAAAGGCGATAGGCATGCTTGAAATGCTTGACCAGGGGGAAGAGGATCATAAAGTTCTGGCAGTCGCGATCAGGGATCCGATTTACAGGGACTATGAGGCAATTGAGAATCTGCCGGAACATCTCCCGAAAGAAATATCGAATTTTTTCGAGATTTACAAGATTCTAGAAAACAAGAAAACTGAAGTTAAGGGTTGGCTCGGAAAGGAATCTGCACTCAAGGAAATTTCAAAGTCAATGGATATCTATGACAGTAAATTCAGTGCAGGATCTTAATAAACTCAAATAAAAATCATTCATAGATGATCTTAGGTATCACATATTGAATATTATCAGGCATAAGAAAAACGTATTATCATGTGAGGAATGCTAGCACATCAGGAATGGCCCAGAATATAAGTTTCAAGGAATGGCAGCATCTGGTGTTAGCAGGGAAGACAAAAGGGGTTTATTTTGCCCTGCTGTCATTCGCAACATACGTTGTTCTTATTTTATACAATAGGAATAATCTCCTCGATTTCATTGGAATTGAAGTGGGTTCATTCGCGAGCTTTGGTGTTCTCGTGGACCTTGTGTCGCATCTTCTCTATGATAACTATCAATCCGGTCTAACGATGGACGAGTGGATATCAAGAATCCGCCATGGAAGAACTCATGATGTATATGGACTGATTGTTCAAGCTGGATCTTCTGCTTTTGCATTACGGGAGTTTCCGCTGGCAGTTTTGCTGTGGATAACTCTGTTGTTTGAGTTTTATTATATCAGGAAGGCAAGGTTCTATCACTGATTTCGGCTCGTGGGCCAGTTCTTATTCTTGTTTTAAAAGGTAATTCTTATCCAATTCGCTAATGCCTTTTTCATGATCTGCCTTATTGGGAAACTTAATCATTAATGGAATTTAAACGGTTAAATAACATTCATAATAAAGTTAGCAAAGGTTATATAGAAGTTTATTTTTACTTGGTTGATTAACATGATAGGTGGACAACCAATATTCATACTCAAAGAAGGAACGAAGAGGGAATCAGGCAGAGATGCCATGCAAAATAACATTGAGGCTGCAAGAGGTATTGCACAGTCTGTAAGGTCTACCCTTGGTCCAAGAGGAATGGACAAAATGATGGTGGACTCGCTTGGTGACATTGTAATCACGAACGATGGTGTTACAATTCTCAAAGAAATGGACGTAGAGCACCCTGCTGCCAAAATGATGGTTGAGGTTTCAAAAACACAGGATAGCTTTGTTGGGGACGGAACAACTACGGCAGTAATCATTGCTGGCGCCTTGCTAAATGAGGCTGAGGCCCTGATTAAACAGAATGTTCACCCAACAGTTATTTCAGAGGGTTACAGAATGGCTGCGGAAAAGGCCAAGGAAGTTCTGTCAAACATGGCGAAGAAAGTTTCCATAGACGATGAGAAGTTGCTGAGAAAGATGGCTGAAACTGCACTGAGCAGCAAGAGTGCATCCGGCAGCAAGGAGAAGTTATCTCTTATCTCCTATCAGGTGATAAAAAGCGTTGCCGAAAAGGTTGACTCGAGGTATGTGGTGGACTTTGACAACATCCAGATTGTCAAGAAGAAGGGTGGAGAGATTGAGGATACAGAACTCATCTCAGGGATTATTGTGGACAAGGAAAAGGTACATCCTGGAATGCCCGACTTCGTGAAAAATGCAAAGATAGCAGTTCTTAACGCTGCCCTTGAGATCAAGAAGCCTGAGTTTGACACAAACATCAGGATCGATGATCCGAGCATGATACAGAAATTCCTGTCGCAGGAAGAGGATCTTCTTAGAGACATGGTCAACAAGATAAAGAAGACCGGTGCTACAGTCCTTATCACACAGAAGGGTATTGACGATCTTGCCCAGCATTACCTTTCAAAGGAAGGGATATATGCTGTCAGGAGAGTAAAGAAGAGTGATATTGAGAAACTGGCTAAGGCAACGGGTGCCACAATAGCTTCGTCCATTGACGAGCTCAGTGCTTCTGATCTTGGCAAAGCAGCACTGGTTGAACAGAAGAAAATTGACGATGACTACCTCACATTTGTAACAGGATGCAACAACCCGAAAGCGGTGAGCATACTTGTCAGGGGTGGAACAGAGCACGTTGTGGACGAGATTGACCGTTCAATTACCGACTCGCTCCATGTTGTTGCAGCAGCTGTCGAGGATGGAAAGTACACATCAGGCGGTGGCTCTTCTGCATCAGAAATATCATACCGGCTCAGAGAATATGCATCCAAGGTCGGTGGAAGGCAGCAGCTTGCGATAGAACGATTTGCAAATGCACTTGAGGAGATTCCAAGAGCACTATCTGAGAACGCGGGTCTTGATCCTATAGATATACTGATCAAGATCAGAAGTTTGCACGCCGAAGGCAAGAAGTATCATGGGATAAACGTGTTCACAGGCAACGTTGAAGATATGGATAAGGCCGGGGTAATTGAGCCACTGAGGGTCGGGATCCAGGCAATAGATTCAGCAACTGAAGCGGGCGTGATGATACTTAGAATAGATGATGTGATAGCCACGAAGGCATCCAAAGGACCTTCTGCACCACCAGGCGGCGGAGCTGGCGGAGACTCTGAAGATTAAACCTCAACGGTTTAATCTTTTAATATACATTTTTGTTTTTTAAAATCTGTTCTGTTTTTAGAATAATAATTCTTATTTTGAATATCTGATTCAGATTAAATTAGTGTTTTATCTTGTTATTTCTGTTCCAGGCGAACATTCCGCCTTTCAGATGCGATACGTTTGTGAAGCCATTCTTTAATAAAATAGTTGCAGCGGCTCTGCTTCTGTGGCCCGTAGCACAGATCAGGTAGTATTTTCCATTTTTGTCAAGGTTACTGATCTGGTTTTTGAGATCGGATAATGGGATGTGAATTGCAGAATCGATATGCCCATGAGCGAATTCACTTTTTGTTCTTACGTCCACTACTTTGGCATTATCAGCAGTAATGGCGGCCCCGAAATCTTCTGGTCCGTATTCTGCGAGACCTTTGGGTGTAATGAAGTAACTCAGGAAGGGCATGATCAGACATCTATTTTAAGATAATACATTTTTTGATAGTGATGATAAATTGTTTGTCAGTTTGTTCCCAATATATCAACACCTATATATAGACGCCTACAATATCTAATTGAGGTAATCAAAATGGAAAAAATGAACAACTGTGGATGCGGCTGTGGATCTGGAAGACATGGAATGAGAGGTCACCGTTATGAGGGGACGGTTTCTGAGGAACTTGAGGATTACAAGGATCAGCTTGAGGCTGAAATAACTATTCTCGAGAAGAAACTGGAGCGCATAAAAGCTGCACAAAAAGAAACTTCCGGTAAAGAGTGATCTCTTTACCACCTAATATTTTAATTACATTGTGATTCGATATAAAATCGGATATTGAATTCCGTTCAAAATAGTTCAGAAGTAAATTCATTTATCTGGATTGTGGTCGTAATGAAAGGTAGAAATTGCATGTGCAGATGCGGTCCGTTTAAGATCAATCTGATACCGCCAGGAGTCCTTAAGCCGCTAATCCTTAATATTCTAATGGAGAAACCCATGCATGGTTATGAAATAATGAACGAGATTTCGAGGAAGACCGACGGCTTTTGGAGACCCACAGCCGGGTCTATCTATCCTGCTCTTACCTCCCTTGTTAAGGATGGATATGTTGAGCGAAACGAAATGAGCCAGGGACAGAGAGTTAGACAGGTTTATGTGCTAACTGAGGCAGGTAAAATGGCAATAAAGGACATAAGTTTACTATCCTCCGATTGGATGGCTGGATTGGACAAAATATACAGGTTGTGGTAAGATTTGGTGAATTTTATGAAAACTGGAAATATTAAAGATAGGGCCTTCCTAAGACCGGTTTTTATGATGGCTTCATTTGAACTGGCATTTCTGGTTATACAGTTCTTGGTTGGTATGTATGTAAACCTTTTCGTGACTTTACCGCACCCACTTTCATTTTTAGGAATGATGGGCTTTATGGGTGTATATTCTGGATTCGCTTTTATAATGGTACATATGATGATAGGCATTTTAGTAGGGCTGACTTCAATAGGTATTTTATTTGTATCTTTATTCAGCGGAAGATTCAATATGTCAATCCTTTCCCTATCACTTCTGCTTTCCATCATTCTTGCAGGTGTTAATGGACTTTTCTTTGTTTTCGATGGCCAGAACAACATAAATTCTTATCTAATGTCAATTGGATTCATACTGGCAGTAATCTTTGATGTAATGATAATATCCAATTCGAAGCAAAAGACAAGTATTTCTGCGAGCGGCGCCTCCGTGAATTAAACCATACCTTTATTCGATTCCCTCGTAAGATAGCCTGCACGAGAATTCACTGGCTAAAAAACTAATTGCATTTTGCCTGATCCTACTGGTCATGCAAGATTGGTGAATCATTAAGACTTTTAGATACAGGCGGTCATTTAAACTCTGGATTTTATGGATTCTTAAAAAATGAAGGGATTATGAATTGAACTTTTTTTACTGAAGTATTGAGTTTTCACATGGATAATAATGAATCCCGTCTAATCCGTTATTCAACGCGACTGCCAGTGCTCGGCTACCTGAATTTGGGCTGTTTAAGGGCTGGACACTTTGCATTTGGCGGTAATGTACTTGTCTGGACCGTCTTCATAATCTATTCATTGAGTGGGTTAAGCAACTTTAAGGCGGTCTCATTGACAAGGTGCATGGATTCGGGGTCAAAATAATAAACGGAAGACCTTCTCTTTACGACATCATCCGGGAATAATGC
>JAKAAI010000119.1 GCA_021797055.1 Thermoplasmata archaeon
ATGTAAAAACATGTTGAAACAAGCCATGTTTTGCCGCTTTTCAGTTAAAATTGACTGATGTCATGAATTTTGTGAAAGATATAGAGTTAAAGTAAAGGTTTTAGGAAAACCTCAATTATTTTTTCACTTTATATAATAAATATCTACCGGATTATTTATATATTGATTCACGTTAATATCTTTAGTGACGTTATCAGATAATAACCTTAAAACTAATTCAGTTGGTTTTCCGTATTTGCTTGCGCAGTCAATTGCACTGATTACACCCATGGGTGCAGCGTTTGGGGTATTGCTTGGCACAGCATCATTTGCAGAGGGCGCCTTTCCGCTTGCGATTCTTTTTGCAATAGTAATAAGTTTGGCCTGGATAAATACACCTTATCAGTTTTCAAAAAAATTGGCTGGTGCAGGAGGCTTTTATCAGTTTGCAGCAAGAGCTGTTTCTCCATCGTATGGGTTCTATACTGGCTGGTTTTACATTCTGAATTACTTCTTCTTCAGCGCCGGTGCAGGGGTGTTTCTTTTTGGAGTCATTTTCCCCGGTGTTTTTTCAATTCTAGGTTTCGGAGTCTTTCCAGCTTATGCCTGGATACCTCTCACTATACTGATGGTTGTACTTGTTTTTCTGCTTGCTTTTTACGGCATAAGGCCTTCTTTAAAATACAGCCTGGTGGCATCAATATTGGAGATAGGCATACTGATTGCATTAAGCATAGGTATAATTATCCAGCCAACTGTGACAAATACCCTTTCTGTATTTTCTCCTTCTCTTAGTCCCACAGGCTGGAGCGGTGTCTTCCTTGGGGCAATATTTGGATTCACTGCACTTTCAGGAGTTAGCGGGGCAGTCTATCTGGGAGAGGAGGCAAAGGCCCCGATAAAGATAATGAAGAAAGCTATACTGATCAGTTATGTCGTAACAGCTATTACTTTTGTCCTGTTTTCATATGCAATGACTGTTGGCTGGGGCATTCCTAATATGTCAACATTTGCCTCTTCTGGAGTCCCGGGTTTGATACTCTCAGACCAGTATCTCGGCGGGGCATTCCTCTTCGTAATGTTCCTGTTTGTGATAAACAGCGTGTTCGCCGGAACTCTCGCACCTATCAACGCATCAGCGAGGCTACTTTTTTCAATGGGCAGAGATAAACTTGTTCCTGGATTCCTTGGGAAAACAAGCGAGAAACATCAAACCCCTGCCTTTTCCCTTCTCACTTTGAGCGTCGTTGCTGTCCTGACTGCAGTGACAGCCGGGATAGTACTGGGTCCGCTCGAGGGATTTATATTTATCATACTGCTTGCAGGTGTTGCTTCCCTCGTTGGTCACATACTGGGGTCAGTTGCACTGCCGCTTTTCTTCAGGAAAATCAAGATCAATGCTTTCTATCATGTTATAGTACCTGCAATATATCTTGCAACTGCCGTAGGCATTGGTTACAGTCTCTTCTTTCCATTCACATATCCTGTTTATTACGCACCGATCATAATCATAGTCTGGGCTTTTGTAGGCTTGTTGTTTTTAGTAAATGCAAAGAAGAAGCACAAAGCCTGGACAGATGTGGGACAACCCTTTGCTGAGGAAAAATAGTTTATTTCTGGATATTTTGAATCAGGTGGTTTGAAAGCCGATCAGCAAGTGCGTATATGGTCAGCGAGGGATTGGCATCAATCACCGATGGTATCAGGCTGCCGTCTCCAACGAAAAGGTTTGAGACGTCATGCATCTCATAGTTGGAATCTACAACCGATTTCTCCTCATTTTCTCCTATTCTGCAGGTTCCCTGCACGTGGTGGGATAGGTATACTGAATGCAGCACCTCTTTCACACCGACAGATTGCATTGCTTCATATACAAGATTACGTGCCTTCCTGAAGTGTTCACGATCATTTTGCGTGAATTTCTTATAGAGCTTCGTTTTGCCGGAATCGTCAATTTCAACGCTCCCGTTGTTCATGTCATGTGTGTTGATGAAAACACCGGCCATTTTCCTGTAGTCCTTCGTAATCCTCTTAAGTTCATGGCCCCATACTGGGTTTCCATCAGTATCCAGTAGCGTGTCGGTGAATCCGATAGGCGCCTCGAAAACGGTTGACGCTTCCAGAAGGAACCCACCATTCTTTTCCAGTGCAAATTCTGATATGTTTGCAGAAAGAGGATGAAGTATCCAGTTGTATAGATCTTCATCAAATACACCATACATCACGGATCCAATGTTGACACCAAGATTCTGGCCAATCTGCATTGAGCTTTTGGAAAAATCGGTTTTTTCCCTTATCCCTGATCTGAGGAGTATCTGCGGCGTTTGAAGTGCGCCTGCAGAAAGTATGACCGTCTTTCCAGACATAGTTCCAGTGCTCCCCTCCTTGTCCCTGTATTTTATGCCATAAGCTTCCAGCGGCTTCTCGGTGGATGATTTTCTGGTCATAACCTCTGTTACAAAGGTATCTGGATACAGATCGACTCCGTTGTAGATTGCCGGTATGATATAGGTGACTAAACTGCCAGTTTTGGCATTGGTTGGGCATCCAAATAGGCATGCGTTCTGGTTGCATGCGGGGGTAACAAAGGCATCGACGGGCGAGAGAGGATGGCCTATCCGTTTGAATCCTTCCGCAATTTTCTCCGTTCCTCTGTCCCATTCGGTATACTTGCGGATCTTGGTTTCCGTTTCAACCCTGTTGTAAGACGGTTCGAGGTCGCTGTATGAAATCGGCTCTTTACTGAAGTTAAGCATGCCTGTCTCGGTATGCCAGTTATCAATGTTTTCTGGAAATGCCCGGTGTGCTACTGCTGTGAAAATAGTTGTGGATCCCCCGACACAGCGCCCCATTCCAAGCATCATCTCCTCAGTTGGCTCGCTATTATTTTTCTCATAGTTTGATGTCCAGGTTGACGGCCACCATAGATTCCTGACGGCCTGAAGCTCAAACCTGTTGAAGTTGTCTGGCCCATAAAAACCTCCTGCCTCGATTAATGCCACGCGTTTGCCTGTGCCTGAAAGACGGTATGCAAGCAAACCGCCGCCGGCCCCTGATCCTACAATTATATAGTCATAATCATTCAATTCTTCATTACCTCCGGTTGTGATCATTCATTGCCCAACTGACCAGTCTTACGTTTATTCCTTCTGTATATCTCCAGGAAAGACCAGTCTTTGTTGAGGCCAGATATTCCCTTGCCACCATAGTCCATCCAGGCCCATACACCGATCCCGTCATACCATGGATCAGCATAATCGGAGTAAAATCCCATGATACAAAGAGATCTCACCAAAAGGAAACCTAGACGCGAAGCTGGATCGGTGTGCATTTTTTTAAAAAGCACTGATATCTCATCCTGATTGAGTTCTGAAAGTTCTTTTCCAAAAGATTTTTTAGGATAGTCATTAAAGAGTGCTATTGCCATTCTTAATTCCTCCCTCTCAGTTTCCGACATATTGCCAAATTCAGAATCAATGTAGTTTACAGTCCCAACAGCGGAAGCGCCCGGTTCATCCGGGCCATTTCCAGGTATCATAATATCTGCTATGAGTTTCAGGGTTTCATAATCTTCTTCACTCAGGTAATATGGAGGGGCTACAATCATAATATTCACCGGACTTAAATAGGGTAACTGGGGATAGTGCATTTTAATAAAACCTTTGGGTCATTTCCTTCCATCTGCGCGAATATTTTATATAAGTCTAACCTGATTGCGATGAGGTAGATCAGATGAAGGCTGCTAGACTTTTCAACTACGGTGAGAAATTACAGGTATCGGATATAGATGTCCCATCTTCAATTAATTCAGGTGATGTTATTATCCGCACAGCAGCAGCCGGGGTATGCAGAACAGATATCCACATAATTGATGGTCTGATGAAAGAGAGCATGAATTTTCCGTCCCTCCCGTATACACTCGGCCATGAAAACGTAGGTTTTGTGGAAGAGATAAACGGCGATGTCCATGGCATAAAGGAAGGTGATCCGGTAATACTCCATCCACAGAACTCATGTGGGTTTTGCAGGGCATGCAGATCCGGAATGGACATGCTCTGCGATAACGGTTTTTCTCCGGGACTGGATGGCAGCGATGGGGGGTTCGCAGAATATATCAGAACTGGAAGCAGGAGCCTTGTAAAACTGAAGCAATCAACTGATCTGGTAGGAGCAGCCCCGCTTGCAGATGCGGGAGTGACTGTTTACCACGCACTGAACAAGGTTATACATACGATACCACCTGAAGGGAATATTGCAGTGATTGGTGCTGGAGGACTTGGGCAGATCGCCGTCCAGGTATTAAAATGCCTGACCGAATGTAATATCATAGCTGTTGACGCTGACGAGAGGAAAATACGAAATGCAGAGCGCCTCGGCGTCACGGAAACAATACATTCTGCAGGAAGAGATTTTTCCGGTGAACTGTTAAGATTAACAGCAAACATCGGGGCTGATGTAATTTTTGACTTTGTTGGGGATTTTGAAACGCCACAATCCTCGATTAAGGGATTAAGGAGAGGTGGCATATATTCAATAATAGGGTATGGAGGTGCATTGAATGTTCCAACTGTGAAACTCGTTGGATCTGAAATATCTGTCATGGGCAACCTTGTTGGAAGCTACAATGATCTCGATGACATAGTCAAACTGTATGAAAGGGGAAAAATCAGGTTAAACGTTGAGCGATTCAGGATAGAAGAGATAAACGATGCACTGGGAAAACTCAAAAGCGGGTTAATTGATGGCAGAGGAGTTGTTGTCTTCTAATGCATTGTACTATCATATTGGTATGAATGAACGATAATAATTAGATTTAAGTATCACATTTTAACTAATAACAGAAACCCAATATTACCTAACATTTTATAAATTCCGCCGCTATAACTAATTATGGAATTTAAATTCATAGAAACAGCACAGGAAGGCAGGGTCCTTACAGTTACCTTTAACAGGCCGGATAAACTGAATTCGTGGAATGAGGGTCTTGTCGACGAACTCACCTATCTATTATCTGAATCCGCGATGGATTCTAACATAAGAGTTCTGATAATAACCGGGAAGGGAAAGGGCTTTTCAGTTGGCGGAGATCTTGACGAATTCCTCAAGTATGATGCAGCAGGCATTGAGAAATTCAACAGGAAGGTGATAGATCTGTTCAGGCAGATGGAGCATCTCAGGAAACCAATCA
>JAKAAI010000120.1 GCA_021797055.1 Thermoplasmata archaeon
CTTAATCTTACACATAATTCTGGACACTACGCCGCAGACAAAAAGATTCTTGGATGGAATGTACCACAGAAGATAGATAACAGTATAGATAATGCAATGTTCTCTGTTAGTATTGCACTATATGCTCAATAGAGGCAAGTATTAGCTAAGAGTCCATCACGCAAGAAAATAGAGTGGTAGAAAAATCAGTAAAATTCAATGTGCCTATCTATCTAATAAAATACAGTAAAAAGTAATCTACAGGTTCAATCGCTGCTCTGGTAATGATTTACAATGTATTTATCTCAATTCCATTGTAAAATTTCATTGAGCCGGAAAACTAGGTGAAGATATATTACAATTTTTATGCGGTTAGATCAGCATTAAGGAGTTCACTCGCCTTCAAGTCCTAATTTCCGGATATACTAATTGGTGAAACCTTGAAGGAGGATGGAATAAATACGATAATCACTGAGAACGAGAAAGATTTCAGAAGAATACTTGGTCTTAAGATTATAAACCCCATCCATTCAGAACTTTAACAGAGTGAATTTGTTCTTATCAGAAAGACAATTTCCGCTGCTGATCTAAGGCTAACTGATTCGATAGTCGAAATGTTGTTTAAAATCTAGAAAGGCAGGTTTGATGGGTACAAGAGGATAGGCTGAAAGTTGTTATAAGCCTTTAATGCAATATGCTGCGTGGAAATAAATTAAAATTGATTAATTTCACCACTTTGAACCCCATTAAGGATGAGAAATCCCTTGACGTCGCACGCCTTGGATAGTGTGTTTGTAACATAGCAGTCTGAAGCTGCTGACTTCACGAGTTCTCTAATTGTTTCAAAGCTTTCGTGAGATTTTATATCCACAAAGTATTCGATTTCAGTGAAAAACCTTGGCCTGCTTATGGTGAATTTTCCATCCACCTTTATTACAAGATCATCAATCCGGATATTCATCGAACCTGCGCGTTCAGCGTAATGAACCATCTGGCACATCCCGAGGCTCGAGATAAAGTAGGATAGTGGGCTTGGTCCATTTTCGTCCGAGGCCCATGTGAAATCCTGGTTCTCCGGTTTTGTTTCAGAGAGTAGATTATCTCCCTTTTTCACTGTGACGCTGACCTTGGAGGTTACATTGCCCCGCTGGTCAAACATCGAAAACCTTGCCATTCTCTCCTTCATCCTCACCCTGAAGCTGTCATCAAAATTTACCATGGGTTCTGATGACTGGCAATTTCATAAAATTTTTCCATCAACCGTTGAGGGAGAATGGAAATAGCGTTCAGATTGTCACTATTTTCCCAAGAGCAGTTATCTCCAGCTCGGATCTTCCCCTTGAACCCTTGTTCACAGTAACGAGCCCAAGCTCTACTAGACCTTCTGAGTCCTCCGAACCATTCAGATGCCTGCTTATAAGCGATTTATCTAATCCGGTCATCTCAGAGAGCTGCTCCAGGCTTCCAATCCTACCATGCTTCCTTACAAGGGCATTAAGGATCGACAGCTTAGTTTCTGAGAGGATTCTCTGGTAACCAAGCTTGAGTATCGGTAACATGTGCACCCCCTTCGAATCAACCCAGAACGCCCTTATCCCAATAATAAAGGCAGAGGAAATTGCCGTGCATGATATGAGCTTGCCGCCGCCAGTTACATTAATGATGAAGTCATCATAATCGCTGCAGTTGTCCCTGTAAACTGATTTTACCGCCTCCAGAACCTCGTTCAAATCTCCCGACGACACCTTGACCTCTTCTACCTGCGTCATAAGTGCACTTGCAATCTGCTTGACAAATTCGTTAAATGGGATTTCAATCACCGGACTGCTTCCATGGACTTCCTCGCGGATTATGACTAACTTATCAAGAGGCATCAACCTGATCCCGTCCCTGACGCCCTTATATGATTGACCGTCAGAATATATTGCAATCTGTAGAGTTTTTCTCTGTTCGACTCTATCTTCTCCCATTGATCTGCCTAAACAATCCATGCTATTAAACATGAAGATTGAATTTATTCTGTTCTTACAAATCTTCGCATATAACAGTTGACTGCGTGTGTGGGTATACAATGACTTAAATAATGTTGGTAATGTTCTGTTTCGCTTGCTAATCAAGGGTTTTTTTTTTCAAGTTCTGCCTCGTATTAATGTCAACGGTTGACGGAATTGGCTTTTATATGATTCCAGTATGAGAATTTTCGATAAATATGGAACAGAATAAATGTGACGCATGCGGTAAAGTATTCGACTCGAAAGAACAGCTTATGGAGCACGCTAGGATGCACAAGGGAAATGCGAAATATTCCCCCAGGGTAAGCAGGGTGATAATTTCATCCATTATCGGTGGGGTATTTGGAGGTATCCTGATGCTACTTGTATTAATGACAGGGGCCTCTGCGATGGGGCTTCCTGATACCATTTTTGCACTCGTGATGGGGATGGGGCTTGGGGCATCAATGAGCTCGGGTGTGGCTGTCGGGGTACTCGCACATTTCACAGTCAGCATCGTGGCTGGCGCCATATTCGGCGCAATTGTCTCGTATGTCAAACCAATAAGGCTCAGAAGCGGACCGGTTTCACTCGTGCTTGGCCTTGTATTCGGCATCGTGGTATACCTTGTGTTCTTTCTGCCGATGGCTGAGACGGTGTTTGCATCAGTAATGATGAAGTTGATGGGCGTCAAAGCGGCAATGATGCTTCCGGATGTTCTCGTGGTAGGATTTATCGGGCATATTGTATACGGACTTACACTTGGAACAACAGCGTTCTATCTGGGTAGAAAAATATAAACTACCCATATTTTATTTATATTAAATCACTTGAGTAAAGGGATAGAGATGGAAACAAATTTTGACCTTGTAATAATAGGATCAGGATCTGCGGCAACTACAGCAGCATTTGAGGCGCTTGGTGAGGGAAAGAAAATCCTGGTCATAGACCAGAAACTGACAGGCGGTACTTGCGCCCTGAGGGGCTGCGATCCTAAAAAAATTCTTGTAGGTGTTACTGACTCACTGGAATCGGCTAAAAGACTACAGGGGCATGGAATAGCCAGCCTTGCCGGTTCAATCGACTGGAAGGACCTTATGGCATTTAAGACATCCTTCACTGAATCCATGTCCAGTGGGATCGAGGAAAGCCTTGTCAAAAACGGAATAGCTGTAATGCATGGCAGGGCAAAATTTACGGGTCCGGAGAGCATTAATGTTGACGGCAGATCAGTTGAGGGGAAGCAGTTCCTGATAGCTTCAGGCGTAAAAGCCTCAAATATTGGTTTCCCCGGTTCCGAGTATCTGATCGACAATGAAGGCTTTCTGAGCCTGCCTGAACTTCCAAAGAAAATTGTTTACATAGGAGGCGGCTACATATCTGTTGAATTCGCGAGCATAGCAAGAAAGGCTGGCTCCGATGTTACAATTATACAGCATCCAGACAGACTGCTTGTGAACTTTGACCGGGAGATGGTCGAAATACTTACAGGGCTCCTGAAAGATTCAGGAGTAAAGATAATTACAAACGCTTCGGTGAAGAAGATAATAAAATCCAATGGCGGATACAGCGTCGTCCTTTCAGAAAGAGGTAAGGATGAAATTGTTCCAGCTGATCTTGTTGTGCATGGTGCTGGAAGGGAATTCGATTCCGATATGGGACTGGATGCAGCACAGGTGAAGTGGTCAAAGAAGGGGGTGACAGTGAACGAATACCTGCAGAGTGTTTCAAATCCGCGGGTATATGCTGCTGGGGACTCTGCTGACACTGATGGGCCAAAATTGACTCCGGTGGCAGTCATGGAGGGACATGTTGCTGCAGAAAACCTACTTCATGGAAATTCTGTAAAGGCCGGATATACTGGCATACCAACCACTGTATTCACATCACCTCCACTTGCAATGGTCGGGATCACAGAAGAGGACGCGTCAAGGAAAAACATTGCAGTAACCATTAAAAAGGGTGAGATGACAAACTGGTACAATTCAAGAAGAAGAGGTATCCCAAAGGCATTCTACAAGGTGATTCTTGACAACGGTTCGAAAAAAGTCCTTGGCGCAAGTATCCTTGGAGAGAATTCAGAGGAGGTCATAAATATCTTCGCACTTGCAATCAGGATCGATATCGATGTCAGCACTTTGCTTTCAACACCGTTTACGTATCCATCTGATACGAATGACATCAAATACATGATTGGCTAAACCTGCAATTCCCCACTTACAACTCCTCCAAAGCTTTTGCAGATATTTAACCGTGTAGTCTTCTGACTAATTGGTGGATCGTTGCACAGACAAACCGCGAAATCTCTTGCAGATTTTTTATCTAACTGCTGTATTAAAAAGATATCGCAAAATAAGCTAACTGCAGTTAAAAACTTCAAATTTACATTGATCATGATGAGCGGCCTGTTGAAATAGAAATTAACCTTGGAAATTGGGGAATTTTTATCCCGTTATATTAGCCCTGAACCATTCCACCATGTTTTTATCCCGGCATCATAAAGGGTGTGTCTGAACGCGGGAAAATCTCCCTTGAATTTCGAATCGTCTAGGATGTAAGGATCTGAACATTCGTACAGAAGCTTAATCAATTCAAGGGCGTTGGAATTGAATAGACCAGATATTCTCAAAAACTCTTTAGAAAGTATCTTTAGATTTAATTGGCTCCCAGCTGTCTTGTATACCTTTTCTGCAAATTGTCTTGCCGTGATGACCTCTCCAGACACATGATAAATCTTGCCGTACGAATTGCTTTCTCCGACAACCAGAAGCTTAGCCTCTGCTGCGTCTTCAATATAAGTGAAATTATGCGGGATATCCGCGTTAACTGGCCAAATTGATGATTTTCCGTGAATCACACTAATAAACATCCTTCCATAAAGGTCGTTCATAACATTAGGGCCGTAGAAATCGGCAAATCTAGGTATAACCACTATGAGCCTTCCCTTCCTGCGATAATCCAGAAGTAGTGCCTCCATTGAATTCCTTGTTTTGCCCATCCTGGAAGTTGCAGCAAGGGGATGAGATTCATTAACAGGTACCTGTTGGAACT
Organism: Thermoplasmata archaeon; assembly: GCA_021797055.1. The sequence continues at coordinate 5,022 of JAKAAI010000120.1, forward strand.
AGCCGTATCCATATACATTTCCAGGAAATACTATAATTGGCTTGGTTTCCCCACATCCTTTAATGATATTTGATAGGAATTCCATGAAATTATCTTTCCATTTACTGTAAGGAAAATTATTTCCAATGAATACAACCGAG
>JAKAAI010000024.1 GCA_021797055.1 Thermoplasmata archaeon
CAGGTTTTAATTCATCTATAATCAAAAGAATTGGATTGATAATTTTTAAAAATAGTTTAAGAAATTTTCAACGGAACATCAATCAAGCAGGGCATCCGTTGACATCAGTGGTTGTTTTGGCGCAGAGAACAGTCCAATTCCCCAGAATATGATTGCGTAGATGAACAGTACTAGATAGTCATAAGGATACGGAATGAAATTTATGCCCCCAGTAGGTGTGCCTCCAAGATATGATAGTACAATCATTCCAGCGATATATATGGGAATCCAGATTGAATTTGAAAGATTGAGATTCTTAAAGTTCTTCCTGTAAGCTTGGTATAGAAACACAAGCGACCCAGCAAGTGTTGCCCCCAAAGCGTAAAGTGTTGTTGGATAGGTTGACCAATAAATCAGGTATGTGGCTATAACGAAAGCGACCAGAGACCAGAGTGTTGCATATGGTATCTTGAAAGGCCTCTCGAGATTTGGATACAATCTTCTTAAGACTGGCAAACTCAATGACGCTACGGCGAAATTTGCCACTGCAGCAACCACCACAAAATCTACCAGTGCGTACCAGGACGGAAGTGGCAACAGGAAAATGATTGACATGATTACAATTATTATCAGTGAAAATACAGGTGCACCGTGCTTCGTTGTATATTTCAACTTTTCCGGAAGCGCATCTTCCTCAGCATATCCAAACAGTATCCTGCTTGCTCCTGTGAGATAAACTCCCAGTGTCCCACCGGGAGAGAATATGGCAAATATGAAGAAGATGATTATCAGAATAGAAAGCAGAGCTGCCACGGAAGGACTAACAAATGAAAGATTACTTTTCATTATATCAGCAAGGGGAGATCCTAGAGTGGATATTTTGGCCCAATCACCTGCCTTAATCTTAAATCCACTAAAGTTTACTGAACCGATCATGACAACAGCCATTCCTATGTACAGCAGACTCTGTATAGCAAGTACAGCACCTATTATTTTTGGCATTGATTTTTTAGGATTTTTCACCTCCCCTGCCATATCGGCAACCTGCCTGTAACCACCAAAGGAGAAAAGAATTCCTGAGGCTGGAATTGCAATAAATATTCCTCCAAATGAGGTCGCAAACTCAGGAGTGGTGAAATTAGATGGGTGGAAGATGAAAATTGGCAGTATGACGATAAAAGCTACTACTATTCCTATTTTAACCCATGTTAAAATATTGTTGAAAGCAGAGAATTTTCCTATCCCCACAAGGTTCAAAAAGAAAAATCCAAGTAATAGGAGAACGGAAAGCAATATACCATATCCTGTCAGCACACCAGTAGTTGAATTATAAAGGAATGGAAAGTAGAATGAAGCGTAAGTTGAAACTGCTACTGCTTCAATAGCCGGAATTGTGGCAGCCCATATCAGTAGGGCCCATCCTGATAAGAATCCGCCATATGATCCATATGAATAATAAGCAACCCTTGCACTGATCCCTGATCTTGGAAACATTGCAGCGTATTCTGCAAATGGGAGTGTAACAAGGACGATGAATATCGCAGTTAAAATCCAGGAAATTATATCTGCCGGCCCTGCATAAACAAGACCTCCAGCGGCAGCAAAAAGAATGCCTGAACCTACTGCACCTCCTACACCGAACATTATGGCCTGACCAGTCGTTATTCCTCTTTTCAATCCAGTTTTTGTGGTTTCATAACCATCACCTGAGGTGATCCCTATGTCATTTTCCATGACATTCCATAGACATCATATTACTAAAAGATTATTTATAATACTGTTTTATATATTGCTCAAAGTTGGTTTAGTAAAATACAGTTTGAAATGACATTAACAGACTGAAGAGTGAATTTGTGTAAAATAATCGTAATCAATAAATATTCAATACAGATTGAATGGAGGTGAATTAACATGTTATTTTTATCCGAAGAAAGAAACACCTTAGGTGATCGTAAACGTTCAGATTTTCATTTATCATTCAATGAAGATAAGTTTCAGGATATTAACACATTAGATGATCAGGTACTGGAATCTGAAAGAACGGATTACAACCGGATATTCAAACTGGTTAAGAAGAATGTAAAGAAATTTCTGGGAAAGGAAAGAACAGGTCTTGGACTGGCACTTTCAAATTTACCGAACACAGTTGGCGCATACTGGCAGTTAGGAGGTAATTATATAGTCATGAATGAAACTATCGTAGGCTATATGCGATCAGCCACGCATACAGTAAAGGAATTCAATTCCTTCCTGTTCACAATTCTTGCCCATGAATACATCCATTCAGTAGGTTATGTGGATGAGATGGAAGCCAGGAGAATGACTGCACTGGTAACAAGGATGGCCTTTGGAAAAGATCATATTGCTGCAAGAATAGGGGCCTCGGATCTGTGGCAGCTTTATCCCAGCCTGCTTCTTCTGCCCAGTGGAGATGGAAGTAAAATGAAGATTGTAAATAACTTTGACTCGGATGCCACTTCTTACATTACGTAATTGCTAATATCAGGTTAATTATATCATATTATGAGACTTGATAATGCTACTTTTAAGGACAGAATTGAAAGACTACGCAGAATGATGAAAGAATCTTCAATTGATGCGTTTCTGATTCCTCCTGGTGCAAATTTCACGTATTTCACTGGGATGGAAGTTGAATCCATGGAAAGACTGACACTTCTTGTTGTGGATTTGCAAAATACCACAGTTGTCTGCCCATCCCTTATGAAGGAACAGGTAATCGAGGAGAGCCCTATCAGAGACCTATTACCTTGGAAGGATGACGAAAATCCTTATTCTATAACCCGTGAACTGATCATTAAATCTCAAAATATTGCAGTGGAAGGTACACTCCAGTTCTTTCATTTATATGAGCTCAACAGGACCGTTGAGAAAGAGTTGCTATACAGGGATGACATACTTACGAAATTGAGGATCATAAAAGATGAGAACGAATTATCAGCTATCAGGGAGGCAGTAAAGAGATCTGAAAAATCTCTTGAAGTTTCCATAGAAAAGCTTGTTCCTGGAATCACGGAGATACAGTTCTCAAGGATACTTGAGAATGAATTTTTCAATCAGGGCCTTTCTGGAGTTGCATTTTCAACAATCGTATCATTTGGAAAAAATGCTGCAATGCCCCATCATTCACCTGATAATACGAAAGCGAAGGCAGGAGATTCTGTGGTTGTAGATTATGGAGGTAGATTTGACGGTTATGCATCAGATAGCACCAGAACTTTCTTCCTTGGAAATCCAGGTGAACGAATGCTTGATGTGTATGAAACAGTTAAGCATGCTAACGAAGATACCAGAAACATGATAGGAAAAGATACAACATATGCAGCAATGGACGTGTGCGCAAGGAGTATAATCGAGAAGAAAGGTTACGGGAAATATTTCATACACAGACTTGGTCATGGACTGGGCCTTCAGGTTCATGAGGAACCTTACCTTATTCCAAAAAATGATTACAGCGTACTCAAAAACTCTGTGTTTACAATAGAGCCTGGGATTTACATAGAGAGCCTGGGAGGAGTAAGAATTGAAGATACAAATTATTTCAATGGAAGCAAGTGCATAGCCTTCAATACAATGCCAAGAGAGTGTGTAATTCTATGAAGATTGACTGAAATCCACCAGCTCCGTCAGTTCTGGCACAGGAGTATCCTGAATCCATATCCATCCATCTCATGACGATCTGATAGACTGTTAACACTGCCTGCGATCACTTCTCCCTCCATGTGTTCAATGTTTACTGAACTTCCGGAAAGATTGAAGGTGCATAACAATTCAGTATTTTTATCTATGAAATATTTTATGTTTAATGTTTCCATGGACAATGTAGCCTCACTTCTAACACCGTAGCCCAACCGGTATTTCTTTCTAATTTCTATCAATTGCCTGTACATTTTCAAGAATTCTCGGTTATCCTTGCCATTCAGGAGTTCCCAGCTTAACCTTGATTCTATAAAGGCTTTTTCTGAGTTAGGTTCCGGTATTTCTTTCTGATTCCTGAAATACGAGAATTCATCATTTCTACCCTTGCGAACCGTTTCTGCGAATTTTTGATCCTGTGTGTCTATGAAGAACCAGAAATGATCTGTAGATAGAAACTCCTCACCCATGAATATCATTGGAACATAGGGAGAGAGAATATAGATCGCTCCAAACAGCAGTGACTTTTTGTTTCCATAGTAGCTTCCGTTACGGTCAGAGTTCCTTCTATTGCCAACCTGATCGTGGTTTTGAGAGAAAACGATCAGCTGCCATGGATCGTAATCACTTATTCCAAGTCCTCTCGTTCTGTTAAGAAATCCTGAATATTCACCCCGGTAAACATAACCACTTTCAATCGCTCTCACTATCTGCCATGATTGCCCATAATCAGAATAATATCCCTGGTTTTCTCCAGTCAGAAATGAATGCAAGGTATGATGGAAGTCATCACACCATTGAGCATCCATTCCAAATCCACAGTGTTCAATATTGCCTATTGTCAGTGGATTGTTTGCATCACTTTCTGCTATCAATAATGGTTTCCTATTGCTTTTCCTGAAGTACCTTTCAACTTCAATCTTCAGTTCTTTCAAGAAATGAGTTGGTGAATTATCATAAATACCATGTACAGCATCAAGCCTGAGACCATCGAAACCATAAAAATCCAGCCAGTATATTGCATTTTGAATGTAGAAATTTCTTACATAATCAGACCACTGGTCGTCAAAGTTCATGGCGTTTCCCCAGGGACTTTTATACCTGTTTGAAAAATAAGGCCCAAACCTGTTCAAAACATTTCCTCTGGGACCAGTGTGATTATAGACAACGTCAAGAATTATGGAAATGCCTCTCGAGTGAACTTGCTGTATCATATTTGTAAGATCAGATATACTGCCATATGAATTCTGGACTGCATAGGGAAACACACCATCATATCCCCAGTTTCTTCTGCCCTCAAACTGTGCAATTGGCATTAATTCAATTACATTGATACCAAGGTCTTCGAGATAATCGAGCTTCCCTGTTATTCCATCAAAGTCCCCACTTTGACTGAATGTTCCTGTATGTAATTCATACATGACTGCATTTCTTAGATCTATGTTAACTCCCCTGTCTTTTGCATTTCCAAGATTTTCATCCACAATCGTGCTTGATCCGAAGACTCCATTTTTAAGAAATTTTGACGCAGGATCTGGCAATCTATCTTTCCTGTTTAGTATTATGCTGTATTCCTTATCATCTTTTTCGAAGTTTGAAGAACCAGCCCATATTCCGAACTGATTTCTCTCCAGTCCCATAATTCTCCCACCGTCTATTTCAACCTCAACTTTTTCTGCAAATGGAGCCCAGACATTAACATTGATTTCCTCTCCTTTCTTCCACAGTCCCATATCCTTATAACTCAGTTTTCTGTACTGCAAAGAATTTCTTTCCATCCTAATTACCAGCCTTCAGAATGAGAAAAGAACTGTTTCTCATTAACTCGTTCATCTTAACCGCATCTTCAATTGCCACTTTTGATTGATCTACCAGGTTTACATAATTCCCATTCCATTCCCTATTCACGTTCAAAACTGTGTTACCGTAATTCAGCGTGTTTCCTTCCTTTATTCGTGAAAAGTATCTCCCTGCTATGATTATCATTCTTTTATCATCTTTCCTTATACCGACTGTAATGACACATGATTCTTTTTCTCCCATTGTTTTGAGGGGTAGTATTTCGCCATCATTTATGAGTGACAGGTTGTCTTCCCTGATTTGGCTCAGTTTAGTAAATAGGTAGAGCTTGTATCCACTTTCCAGTAGATTTTCCATATGCATGTAATCCTGTTGAAACTTTAATCCTGATTTAGCTTCCAGTGATCTGAAATCCACAGGGATTCTGTTGTCGGGGTCAGTAAAATGAAAATTGTAATATTCAGAACCCTGGTAGTTTGAAGTAAATCCTGGAAGCATGAATTTTAGGACAAGCATTGATATTGAATTAAGTGCACCATACATCTTGCACATTTGGGATAATTTGCTTATACTGGAATTTTTATCATTTTCCGCATGTTCCACTATTTTTTCTGCAAATTCCAGGCATTTCTGTTCATATTCAACATTTATGTTTTTCCAGCCTGAGCCTATACCAGATTCCCTGACCGCCTTGATAATATGAGTCTGCAGAGATTTCTTATAATCCCCATATAAACCACTGGACTTGACCGATGCAACCACCATTTGAACTATATAGTAGACATGCTCATTGTGTAATTTCACTGCCATATTCCTGACAGAATAGGAATTTCGTTCCTCATCTATCACCTTCTGGAATAGATTTGGGAATTCCGCAATTACAATACCTGAGGCACGGAGGTCCTCACCATATTTTGTATCGTGGGTTGATGTCTCATTCATTGAATATATCAATTTTTTCCTGTCATTCAGGAACTCTATGAAACTTTCTACTGATACGGGCTTGTTCCATACACTACCTCCCACCTCATTCAGAAACACAACCGGATTGTACGCAAAGAATGCCCTGTCCTCAACGGATTTAGCCATCACAGCCCCAGAATACTCCTGGATCTGGATGAATGAATCACTGCAATTGGGACACTCAACTTTCAGATGTTCTGATGCAACAACCAGTACAGGGTCTCCAGTCTTCATGGCAATATTTTTGAAATCTGTTGAGATTTCCTCCGTTGAATTGAGGTTTGAATAGCTCCTGTACTTTTCCATATTCCTTAGGTAGCTTTTGATGGCATGTTCCACGTCTTTTATTGAAAATTCATAGTGTTCCCCCATAACCAGTTGCTCGTAAACTTTCCAGGCCAGGTTGAGTATATCTCCTGCAAATTCTTCCTTCATGAACGAGTCCTTTAGATCATGCACAAGGCATTTTGCATCTTCATGTTTATTCTCAAATTTCTCCTGATCGTAGGCATAATCCTTTCGAATTTCATATATACCTTCCTGATCCGTAAAAAGTGATGTCAACTTCCAGAGAAAGTCATAGCCAGTTGTCCCGTCATTCTTCAATCTCTTGCTCAGACTCTCGTTCTCAGACAAGATCTTTTCTATTATTATAAATTCTGGATGAAGTTCTTCCTTCAGGAAGCGCAGATAGGATTCGGGATCATGTATTCCATCCAGATGATCGATTCTCAATCCAGAAATGCCATACTCTTCTATCAATCTCTTGATCGTGCTGTGCCTTGATTCTATTACCCTGTCATCTTCTGACCTGAGTGCAATCATGTCGTTAACTGCGAAGAAACGTCTATAATTCAGAATCTTTCCAGAACTCTGCCACCATTCTGGAATTATGTTCTGTAAATCAATAAAGCTGACCAGTAAATCTTTGTTACTATTAATTTCTTGTATTATTCCCTCAATCCTCTGCCTCATTGAATTGCTGTTATCCTCGAGAATGGCGTTAACACTCAGGAAATTTTCACCTGATCTCCTTATAATCCACTCCTTTGAACTATCGGAGCACGGAATCGTATTTCCATCAAAATCGAGAGACATATCATTCTCCAGTTTGATGCGCACCTTACCTCTTTCCAGAAGATCATTCAATGAAGATGGGAGAAATGGAAAAATGAGTTTACCGTCCTTAACGAATGGGGACTGCTTTATGTCAAACAGTCTAAGTATATCGGGATTTCCAGTTTTTATAAAATCAAGAATATATGTGTTTTCAAGAGAATATGCCATATGATTCGGCACTATGTCTATCAGTATTTTCATATGGTTCTCCCTGGCCTGATCAACCATCTTTCTCAGTCCTTCCTCGCCTCCCAGTTCATCGTTGACAAATCTGAAATCAACAATATCATAGCAGTGTGTGCTACCTGCTCTTGCCTTGAGAATTGGGGAAAGATATATATGAGTCACTCCTAATTTTTTTAAATATGGTATGATAGTGATAACGTCATAAAATGTAAATTGGCTGTTGAGTTGTAACCTGTATGCTAATTTAGGATACTTTTCATTCATGTATTTTGAACGCAGGATCAAATAAAACAGTTTGTCACAACTTACTTATATGATGAAAAAACCCGCATATAAAATAGGATTTTTAGATTCAATTCTGCTGGTTCCTTAACATTTCTATTGTCAATTCACCATCTTTCTCTTCAAATTTTGTTATATCCATTGCATTCTGTGCAGCTAGGGATGAGAATATGTTTCTGTCATAGGGAAACTTTTCTTTCGTGAGAAGCATTCTCCCTTCCTGTCCTGGTTCGAGCTCGATTTTCATGGCCTTAAATGCACTCTTGAGATACGTTAGTGGATCACCACCGCAACTTATGTATCTATAATCCTCCTCAATCATTTCTACCACCTAAATTGTACATGACATGTATATCTTCAAACTGAAAGAACATTTCTAAGTTATACTTACAACATCGCCCTTTTTCCGGATGAAGACAATTTCTTTTTATCTTTTGTAGTATCATGGTGACGTGCAAGAAGCAATAGTTGTTGACGAACTTGTGAAATCTTATGATGGCAAGAAACTCGCTGTTGACCATCTTTCTTTTAATGTCGGGAAAGGAGAAGTGTACGGCCTGCTTGGAAGAAACGGTGCTGGAAAGAGTACAACGATAAAGATTCTGACTACACTTATAGGATATGATTCAGGATTGGCAGAGGTTCTTGGCCTTGATGTTTCAAAAAATGGTACTGAAATCAGGAGGAGGATAGGAGTGGTGCAACAGGAAGAAGCCTTTGATTTCACGACTGTTGAGAATAACTTCAAACTGTACGGTATGATGTGGGAATTGCCAAGGGAAGAGACAAAATCAAGGAAAGAAATGCTGATGGATCTTTTTGATCTGAATGAACTTAGAAAGAAGAGGATGTATGACCTGAGTGGCGGTCAGAAGAAGAGGGTCCAGGTAGCAAGGGAATTCATGCATGACATGGACGTATTCTTCCTTGATGAGCCAACTGTAGGCCTTGATCCCATAATGAGAAGGACAATACTGGATTATGTAAAATCCCAGGCGAAAAAGGGGATGACTGTACTATTCACAACACAGAATCTTGAAGAAGCGGACTATATCTGTGACAGGATAGGGATAGTTAATAACGGAAAGAAGGTTGCAGAGGGTACATCATCAGATCTCAAGACAAAATATGGAGCATTGAGAACGCTGAAAATTGGTTATACCTCTGAGACATCAGTAAAGAAGGAAGACCTCATCTCTGGAATTCAGGGTGGAAACATTACGGAAGTAGACATTACCAACAATGAGATCTTAGTGGTATCTGATAAGATAGAAACCATAGTAGGAAAATTACTTCAAAACTTATCTGAAATGGGCATAAAATCTGATAAGATCATGATCGATAATCCAACTTTGGATGATGTGTTCATGAAGGTGGTTGAAAAATGAAGATACCTGCTTTCCTTCGTCTTACCATAAGAAACATAATCGTGAATATTGATATTGGAACCCTGATATTCATGTTAGGCCTACCAACGCTCTATCTCTTCGTGATGGGGTTCATGTTCCAGGGCATTGTGACTACTGGCGTTCCACTTCAATCAGGAGGATCAGTTTCATATACAACTTTCCTCGCTCCTGGAATCATAGCACTGGAGTCCTTCACTGCAGGAAACATCGGAGGAAGCATGCTGTGGTCAGACAGGAGATGGGGGATGTTTGAGAGGATTATGGTTGGACCATTCAGGAGAATTGATTATCTTCTTGGGATAATAACAGTTTCAATAATTTTTGCGCTTGTGGGCTCCCTGATCATGCTTGGTTTTTCACTTCTCATCCCGATCTCAGTAATTGTAACTCCAGAAAGTATACTGCTGTCAGTGTTTGCAATTGTAGTTGGAACGATGTTGTTTTCATCTCTATTCCTCATAATATCGGGATTGTCCAAGTCAATGCAGGCATACAACACGATCACAATAGTCCTGTTCTTCATGCTGGACTTTGCAAGCACCGCTTTCTATCCAATCACATCCACAACACCCCTTTGGCTGAGAACACTTTCAGGATCAAACCCACTGAGTTTCATTGCAAATATATTGAGAGATTCTCTTATTTCAACAGTTACCTCAGGAACATTCTTTTATGCCGGTGTGCTGCTGATAGTAATGCTGATATTTCTGGGTATTTCCCTCAGGATATACAAAAGTATCAGATCTGGTATTTAATCAACAGTTTTATTCCAACCTCTTACAAACTATAATTTTTAAATCTTGATTCCAGCTTTATGACCTTTCCAAAATCTAAACTGTAAGGAAAAAATCCTAGAACAATAATTATTATTTAACATGTTCAATAATGGACTGGAGGGGAATTGAACCCCTGGCCTCTTCCATGCCAAGGAAGCGATCTACCTCTGATCTACCAGCCCTATAATCCCGATAATACTTCTTTGGTATAATATTTTAGTGTTATTTAGCGTTTTATATTTGGAGTCAACCATAATCTTTAATTAATTAATTATATTAGATGTTTTAAATGCCTTTATTTTCTCCTACTAAAAAAAAGGAAAAGAAACCTGTTAGAAATGTACCAACCAAGAGAGAAGAAAGAATTTCTGAAGTTCCAGCGGTAGGAAAATACGAAATCCTTGACGAATACAATATCATACCACAGACCGTGACAGTTGAGATTTCATGGAACCCAACAAGCATGGAATCCATATATATTGCTAATGAGCCTGTTCTGTCTTCAGATGAGGAAATCCTGCTCAAGAAGATATCAAAGAACATGGAACAGATAGTTAAAAGTTCGAAAAATCTACCCGAGGATCTATCCCAGCTAACGATTGAGAAAGTCATAGACTCATACCTGAAGGGTAGAAAGTATAAACTTAACAGAAGAACAGTGGACAAGATCAAGTATTTCATTAAGAGAAACTATGAGGGATATGGACCTCTTGAACCTGTTGTAAGGGATCCTTTGGTTGAGGATGTCTCCTGTAATGGAGTCGGTATTCCTGTATATGTGGAGCATAAAATACATGGCTCCCTGAAGACGAACATAGTTTTCGATAATGAAAAAGACCTTGATTCATATGTTGTCCGACTGGCACAGATGTGCGGGAAAGAAGTTTCCATGAATGAACCTATCATAGATGGTACTTTTCCTCAAGGACACAGGATTCAGTTGACTTTCGGCAATGAGATTTCTACGAAGGGTTCTGCGTTTACATTCAGGTTATTCAGGGAATCACCATTCACCCCTGTGGAACTGATAAAGTATGGTGCGGCAACCTCTGAACTTGTTACATATCTCTGGTTTGCTGTTGAAAATCTGAAATCTGCCATCATTGCCGGTGTTCCAGGAGTTGGGAAGACAAGCACCATAAATGCAATTCTCATGTTCATACCATCAAATACAAAGGTTTTCTCCATAGAGGAAACCAGGGAAATCAACATAATGCATCAGAACTGGGTGGCAACTTCAACAAGGGAAAGTATCTATTCCACTGCCAATGGTGATTCAAAGAATCCTCCCATAGGCATGTTTGAACTTGTAAAGATGGCAATGAGGCAGAGGCCCACATATATCGTGCTTGGGGAAATAAGGGGGAGAGAGTCTTATTCCCTATTTCAGGCCATTTCAACGGGGCACACTGCATATTCAACAATTCACGCAGACTCCATGGAGACCCTTGTAAACAGGCTGGAATCAAATCCGCTAAATATTCCAAGAGTACTTATCGGTGCACTTAACATTGTGATATTCAATAAATTCGTAAGGGTCGGAAGCAGGAATATGAGAAAGTTGATGGAGATTGACGAAATTGTGGGAACAGATCAGGATTCTGGAGAGATAATGTATAATAAGGTATTTTCCTATGATTTCAACCAGAATGAACAGGTATTTTCAGGATTCAGCAAGATCCTGAACGAGATACGGGATACTAAACAGTGGACCCAGGAAGAAATGAACTTTGAGTTTGAGAGACGCAGGGCTCTGCTGGATGGAATGGTCAAAAATAACATAACGGATTATACGAATATTACAAGGATAATCAATATATATTATAAAGATCCTGAAACAGCAATGAAGATGGCGAGTGGTATATGATGCATAAAAGCCAGGACATACAGATCAAGAAGGAAAACAAGGGTAACGGCTTCCTGTCAAACCTGAACAAGAAGTTGAATCCTAAACCCGTAAAAGTGGTCATTCCAGCACCTACCATATTTGATGTCTTCTCTGTCAGGGTGTTCGGCCATCTCGTAGAAAGATATGTTCAGACAGAAAAGATGGATGAGAGCCTTAGGAAGGCTAAAATGCCTATAGATGCAATAGAGTATTATTCCAGAGGAATAATGATAGCAGTCATATTCATGGTTGTGAGCTTTGTAGTGGTGAATATATTTTCACTGCAATTTCCTTCTTATACCTATCTATCCTTTGCATTCTGGTTCCTTGCAGTGATAGTATATTTTGCGGTCATGGCAGGATATCCGAATTCAATTGCGGGTACGCGTAGAAAAAAGATCGATGCGGTACTGCCGCTGGCCATGGGTTATATCGCAACTATGGCCTCTGCAGATATGCCTGTTGAGAACATAATGTATGAGCTTTCTAACAGTACGGAGTATGGTGAACTGGCAAGGGAGGCAAAGAGTATAGCAGTATCCACAAGACTGTTTGGGGAGGATATAATAAATGCAGTTAAAGACGGTGCAGCAAATTCTCCCTCCCAGAGGCTTTCTGAATTCTTCCAGGGGATAATAACCACCCTCACATCAGGCGGTGACCTGAAGAGCTATTTCAAGGATAAGGCTGTACAGTACCAGACTGAGCTAAGCACACTTATCAAAAGGAACACAGAATCTCTTTCAGTTCTTGCTGAGAGTTATATAATTGTAGGAATAATGTTTCCGCTCATACTGATGGTCATCATAGGTACTGTAACTTCCGTCATACCGGGAGAAGGGGCGCTGACAGATACGGTGCTGTACCTGATAGTGTTCCTTATAATCCCCATTATAGCCATTATGTTTGCGCTGATCCTTAGCAGCACCATAGGTGAGGTGGACGTATGAAGGGCGAAATCGGAGGAATTGAGCTAAGGTATGTGGCACTTGCAGGCTCTGTCCTGACAATATTTATCCTGTTCTTCACTGGATATTTCTTCAAGATAAATGATCTGAATCCGCTGGTTCATCCACTAACATTATCTTCCATAGCAATGGTGATACTGTTCTTTCCATTTGGTCTTGCAGATTTTGCCAGAGTGAAGAGGATAGAGGAGGCAGAAAGAAGGCTGCCCGATTTCCTCAGGGATTTAGCCGGACATACAAATTTTGGAACTCCAATGTCAGAAGCCATACTCAGATCGGCTGAAAATAAGTATGGTCCGTTATCCATTGAGATTGAACATCTGGCTGGAATGGTCAAGCTTGGAATACCGGTAGAAACTGCCCTGAATGACTTTGGAAAGAGACTGAAATCACCATCAATAATAAGGGTTGGAAAGATCATAAAGAAGGCCAGTGAATCAGGCAGCAATACGTCTGATGTCATATCCCTCGTATCAAGTTTCACGACCCAGACCTATTTAATGAGGGAGAGCAGATTTGCAGATATGAGAAGTTATTCAACCACCCTTGCAACTTCATTCGGTGTCTTCCTTTTCGTTATAGTAATGCTGGATACATTTTTCTTCCCACAGATTGCAGGTGGAGGCCTGAGCGGCGGTGGTGTGCTGAATCTTGCTTCGTCTTCCTATGGATTGATAGAAAAGCTATTCTCAGCTGGTGTCATAGTTCAAAGTGCTGCAAGTGGTCTCATATCTGGAGTTTTCAGGGATGGCAGGCTAACATCTGGAGCCATGATGTCAGGCGTGCTTGTTCTGATAAGTATAATGGTTCTTGCTGTAATAGGGGTGCTCTAAATGGCGTTATTTTCCAAAACAAAGAAGAAGAAGACTAAGAAGAGGAAATTCCTCAGCAGGCAGGTTATAACTCCTGTCAGGACTGTGAAGAGGACTAACGAGGATAAGTTCTTTCAGGAATTGATACCTGGTACTGTATTCTCAAGGGTATATTTTGACAGAGGTGCTACCATTTTCAGGTACGAGGTCAATGAACCTGAGGTGAGGGAAAGGGTCGCCAAATTGTATGCTAAATACAGGAATGAATTCATCGCATCCATCACTGATCCGGAAATGTATAACATAAGTGTGCTGACGAAGGAGGATGCAGTGGAACAGTTCACAAAAGCCCTGAGAATGACAAATTCATTCACGCCTGATGAAATGGACAGCCTGACATACTATGTAGAGAGGGACATAAAGGGATTCGGAAAGATAGACCCGATTATGAGGGATGCCAATATAGAGGATATTTCATGCGATGCTCCTGGTGTTCCTGTGTTCGTTTATCATAAGGCCTTCGGTTTCATTCCGACCAATATAATATATGAAGATGTTGATGAACTTGAAACCTTCGTTAAGAAGATGCTTCAGGATGTTGGAAGGCACATATCCATATCAAACCCCATTGTAGATGCAACACTGGAGGATGGCTCCAGGATTTCTGCCTCAATTGGAAAATACATAACAAACAAGGGATCTTCCTTTACCATAAGAAAATTCAAGGAAGAACCGCTGACACCACTTGATCTAATCCAGAGATCACTATGTAACACCAGGGTGTTTGCCTATTTCTGGCTTCTTACTGAATATGGCGGGAACGTTATGGTAGTGGGTGGGACTGCAACAGGTAAAACAACCCTCATGAACGCAATACTACTCTTCATACCAGCGCAGAAGAAGATAGTTTCCATAGAAGATACCAGGGAAATCAATCTAGTCCACGAAAACTGGGTTCCTATGGTAACGAGGACAGGATATGGCAAGCTTGATCCTGAAACGGGAAAGAGGGCAGGAGAGATAGATATGTTTGATCTGCTCACTGTGACCATGAGACAGAGACCCAGCTATGTGATTGTTGGAGAAGTTAGAGGTGCTGAAGCGTTCACACTATTTCAGGCAATGTCCATTGGAAGGTATGTCTATGGAACTTTCCATGCCGACGACATTAGCACATTCATTCACAGGATGGAGTCAAAACCGATAAACATTCCAAGAAATTTGCTTCTAACACTTGATGTTGCAGTAATACTTCAGAATGTAACTGATGACAGGGGATCAAGGAGAAGAATAAGAACAATATCTGAAATAGCTGGCCAGGACAGTATTTCAAAGGACATACTTATCAATAACGCATTCATACTAAACGAACAGTCCGATACCCAGAACTACTCCGGCTTCAGTTATGCCATAAAGAAGATAGCTGAAAAAGAGGGAAAGTTTGAGGACGAACTTGAAAAAGAGATCGATCTGAGGGCAAGGATACTGGACAAGATGATAGAGAAGGGAATTTCAAATTACAAGGACTTCTACTATATGGTAAACCAGTTCTACAAGGACAGGAGAAGGGTTTTCCAGTCTCTTGATATGACAGAAGAAATTCAGGTTTGAGTGGCATCCTGTGGCAATAATCTCCCTGCCACTATTGGCAGGTAGATTGTCTGCAAGAGGATTGATATCAGTACAATGAAAGTAACATCAATTTCAAGAACAAGTCCCCATTTTAGCAATAGAGCATTACCGGAGAGCAGTCCTATTGAGTATGGAACGGCCCCCTCCACCACAGAAACCACCCCACGGGGACCGGAAAGTGCTATGAAAGTTTTTGTTCTCCAGCTCTTTGCTGGACCCTTATTCTTTGATCTTCCCGGAGGTAATGATATGAAGACTGCCATTGGTCTTACAACAAATATAACTATAAGCGTCAGGATGAAACCCTGCAGCAGGTAACCGGTAATATCTCCTATTGTTATGAGACTCCCAACTAGAATGAAAATTATACCCTGGGCAAGAAATGAGAGATTTTCCTGGAAGTTTGATTCCCTTGACCAGAATATGCTCTTGTCTGTAAATGTCCCGACAATGGCACCTGTTGCAATGATTGCTGGGAAGGGAGTGATTCCTATGCCATAGAGAACAGTGAGTTCAAAAAGAACCACACCAAGAAGCAGGCCAACGATGAGATTCTCAAAATTCAGGTATTTGTTGAGATATATAATCCCGAAACCCATGATAACCCCAAATACCGATGGAACTGCTATCTGGATCACCAGGAACAATGGAATGCCTCCTATCAATCCCACAGCACCGGTAACGCTGTTGAAAAGCGTTGAGTAGGATGAGCCTGAGTAGATGAATGATATTGCAAGTGTGACAAGAATAATAGCCAGTGGATCGTTGAAAAGGCTCTCCCCTATAAGAGTTCCAGAGTAATCATCCTTTATCTTGATTTTCCTGAACAGTGGGATCAGTGTTGAAGGATCTGTTGGAGATATTATTGCTCCAAACAGGAATCCAATCAGGAACGGGGCGCCTGTAAGCAGGGAAAAGAATATGCCTGCAACTACCGAGGTAACAACCATACCAACCGTATTCAGGGATATGATGTTAAGCAGGAACTTCCTTATTACCCTGAAATTTATGTTGTGGCTCTCGTAATACAGGATGATCACCAATCCAAGTATGCCAACACCAAATCCCGCGAAATCCTGAATCATATACTCTGCAAAGCTGTGGTTAATGACTCCAAGACCGGGTCCAAAAAGTAGTCCCAGTGAGATCAATATTGGAATTTCTACCAGGGATACCTTCCTTGCTATAGGGATAGAAAAAGATGCTATCACCAGTAAAAGGCTGAGTTGAATGAAGTCCTTACTTTCAAATGTCAGCATTTCTAATCTGTTTCCGGACCCCTTGGAAGATTTCTCTTGTGCATACTTGCCTCATACAGGGATTTAACCCGCTTCCCAACTTCGTTGTCCTGGAACCGTCCATTCCTGATGAAATAATCTACCTCCCTGTCAATTATTGAATAAGAAAAACCAAGCTCCCTCTCATCAGTCTGGTCTTTCCATAAACCTGCACTTGGAGGTTTCCGGATTATGCTTTCCGGGACACCCATCTCCGTGGATAGTTCCCTTACCTGTGTCTTTGTAAGCCCTATGATGGGTTCCACGTCGCATCCACCATCGCCGAATTTGGTAAAATAGCCCGTCACATATTCGGTCAGGTTTGTTGTTCCCACAACCATTCCGTTGTTCAAATTCGAGTAATAATAAAGCACAGTCATCCTGATTCTAGATTTCACATTTCCGAGAGATTTCATGTCCTTTATTTCTAGAAGATTGCTGAATGACTTGACTATGTTCTCTATGTATACTGTTTTTATCTCAATACCGGAAGCTTTCTCCAGGGCTATTATATCATTTAGATCATTCTGGCTTACAGACGATTCTGGAAGGAATATGGGTATTATTTTTTCCCTGGGGATGGAACGAGCAAGCAACATGAGTACTAGTGAACTGTCAATTCCACTGCTAACACCTAAAATTGCGGGTTTATCGTTCAGTGAAGATTTTAGAAAGTTAATTAATTTTTCCTTCTCAGATAGAGCCATGAAAAAGATATTAACTAACCAGTTAATTAATTATCCGTTGAATTTCTATACTACAAAAATATTTCACTTATGGGAAAGATCAGAAATTGAGTCTCTCCTCAATCCTGTCTATGGATGCCTTCATCATGTTGCTGAATAATACCGATGTTGTTACTGGACCCACTCCACCCGGCACCGGTGTCACAAAAGCTGCTTTGCCTGATATTGAGTTGAAATCAACATCTCCCACAATATTCCCCCCAACCTCAGTTGTACCAATATCTATGAGTGAAACACCCTCTGATATGTAACTCGCATCTATATAGCCCGGTTTTCCTATTGCAGATACAATTATATCACTTGATTTTGTAATTTCCTTCAGATTACGTGTTTTACTGTGACAGACAGTTACTGTAAAATCCTTATTCAGGAGTGCCATTGCAAGTGGTCTTCCTACTATTGTTGACCGGTTTATGATGCACACATCCTTATAGTGATCTTCACCCAGGCTCAGTATTATGCGTAATGCTGCATCAGCTGTCGCTGGAAGGATATACGGATATCCGATCATGTTCTTTCCCTGGGATTTTATTGATATTCCTTCAATATCCAGATATTCCGGGATTATCTGTTCTATGTAGAATGAATCCAGCCAGTATGGATAGGGTCGTTCCACTATTATTCCATCTGGATTGACCTCAGAAATTATGTTTTCCATTATTTCAAGTGGATTCCCATTTGAACCTGGTGAATTCAGGAAGAGTGGGAAAGTTTCTATTCCAAGCCTGTCAGCCTTCCGGATCTTGCTCCTTCCGTATACCTTTGTTTCTTCACTCTGCGTTGGATCTATTATGAGAAGCTTTGGTTTTCTGCCCTGTATGCTGACAAATCTCTCCACTAGCTTTTCAGTTTCCCTGTCTATGTTCCCTGAGAATGCCTTCCCATTAAAGATATCTGTTTTCATTACCATTCCTGCATCCTAATCCCATTTAATTACGCTTTTGATTTCTCCCTGTGGCTTCTTGTTGAACAGCCCCAGTTCGCCCGGGGCGAATTTATTAGTTATCATCCTGTTCAGCATGCCCCTGTGAAGTCGATTCCACTTTGAAAGATAATCCAGTGCTTTAAGGTAATGGACCTCGGCGGCATCTACAGAACCAGCTATGGTTATGTTTCTCTCAACAATAAAGTCAATGTCCTCCCCTGATAATCCTGCCTGGGGAGCTTTTCCGTTGGTTCCAAAGAGTATCAGGATACCGTTGTGGTTCATCTTTCTGAGGAACCTGAAAATTGTTGCCGGATCACCGCTGGTATCCACGATGAGGTCAAGCTTCATATCACCGGGAAACTCCGGTTCCTTTGATGTGTCCCTGAAATTAACTCCAAATGCATTGCAGAGTTCTGTTGGAATCTGGTCTATTGGATGCCTGTTGACCATGAATGTATTAAAGCCATAATCTCTTGCGAGGAATGAGTAAAGAAACGCTTCGCTACCGGTACCTATTATAAGTGCATTCTTACCATCAAATGTTGAGTAGATATTTTCATAAATGAATCTTGATCTCACTTTATCAAAAACCTCAAACGCCTTTACGACATTCTTCGTGGGTTCAGTCAGTACTGCAACTTCTCCAAGATCGACATCCTGTACCCTGACCAGATTGTAGTCGAATTCATTGAAAGAGTCTCTCATGAAACCGTGAAGTCCTGTGATTCCAGCTTCATGCTTATTTCCGTCTGAGCAGTTATCGGGCCTGCCTATCCTGCAGTTGGGGCAATCTCCTGGTCTTCTTACTATGGGAACAACCACGTCTCCCTTTTTGAATTTCTCCGATTTTGAATCTGTTACAATACATAATGATTCGTGCCCAATTACAAGAAAATCATATCCTTCAGGATTATATGCGAAGGAAAGTGCCCCATTCACCATGCCCCTATCTGTACCACAAATTCCAGTCATTAAGGGCTTGAGTGAAACGTTGCCTGGTGAATCCTTGATTTCAATCTTTTCATATTTTATTCCACCACCTGGTGCATTTGTTATATAAGCATTTACGGCCGTCATATATGATCAGTGTGTTATTTTTAAAAAACATTTGCCACTGAAATCCCCGTAAAAATTTATCCACATATCAATAAAGATAAAATTAGAAATTTCGTATAACCAGAAATTTATAATGAGGTCAATAGGTTTTCCAGTTATTGAATTTTCAATACCTTATCAGATCTGGTGACCCATCTTTTCCTTCTTTGTCATCAGATAGAACTTGTTGTATTCCGTCGTCTGGCTCTTTATGGAAATCCTTCCTGAAACGTTGATCCCGTTTTCTTCAAGAAACTTGATCTTTTCAGGATTGTTTGTCATAAGTTTCACACTCTTGATCCTGAAGTAATTTATCACGTCCACTGCGAATGTATAGTCTCTCTGATCTGCAGGCAGCCCCAGTTTAAGGTTTGCCTCAACGGTATCATATCCCTCTTCCTGGAGACTGTATGCCTTAATTTTATTCACCAGACCTATTCCCCTGCCTTCCTGCCTGAGATAGATGAGCATTCCATAGGGTTGCTCTCCAAGATATACAAGAGATTTCAGGAGCTGATCTCTGCAGTCACATCTCTTTGACCCAAAAACATCACCTGTCAGGCATTCACTGTGTATTCTAACAGGAACATTTTCCTTCCCTGTTACATCTCCCTTTACAATCACCGCGTTTTCATTTGGTTCGCCATCATTAAATGTGTAAATATCAAAAAATCCTGCCAAGGTTGGTAATTTGGCTTTTGCTGCTAATGTTATCATTCTTCTTCATGTAATAATCACTTCAGCGTATTAAAAACTATATTTGAAAAATTTTAATATAATAGTTATTTTTCACTTTTCCCTGACTGAGTGTGCAAGCATCATGCCAAAATAAACTGCCACATAATGATAATCAATCTTCATCCTCATTCCGGATTCTTCAAGAATACCCTTTAGAATCAACATGTTCCAGAAACTGTCTGGTTTCCCCTTATTGACTATTTCCTGGTCAATGCTCATTACTGGATCCATTGAATTGTTCATTATGGCATTTATCAGTATCTGCTCATATTTTACTGCTTCCTCTGAATAACCGTAGGGTCCCTTTTCGGAATGTGTATGTGCCTGGTCCGCACTCAATATGATACTCACCTTTTGCGGGTAGTTTCTCACAATTTGAAACAGTATCTGCCCGAAGTCAACCAGTTTCTTCCTATGGCTTATTCTTGGCTGTCCTATCATCACAATTTTTCTCTGCCTGAAGAAATAGAGTGGGATTGAACTACCAAAATCCAGAGGAAATTCACTGAGTTCACCAGAGTATGTTGAGAATCTGACGTCAAGGCAGAACTCCGGGAATTTTTCTATTATCTCCTCTGTCAGTTTTCTCTCATTATTGCACAGAAAATCAAGTTTCTTATTGACAAGTTTTGTTTCTGCCCTGAAGTGTTCTGTGTTTATCACAGCCATGTGATCCTTTATGGTCATTCCGTGTGGAGAGATTATGACGATTACCTCAGAATCATCTTTTTCTGCTATTTCCGCAATATGGTTCCTCATCGTGACGCTTTCTTTGTCGGGAAGATCTATAAGTTCATCCCCGTGTGGTATGATATATAAATTCTCTAAACTCATGATTCACCATATGGAAGTTAAATATTTCAGTTACTGTTCCTTAATAACTAAGGCTTTACGGCGATCAGGACCATTCTGTGCTTGTCAAGTATCATTTTTTCTTTGTCGAAATCCATGCTCTTCAATTCTACATCGCTTAGGCTTTCGAGGAATTGCTTCACTTCCATTCCAGACTTACTGTTCTCTTCTATGGGATATAACCATTTAAGAAAATGTGCAGGCTCTACTAACCCCTCTGTTACTATATTTTTAAATCCTGCCTTCTGAACAAGAACTTTCCACTCTGAAATTTTCTCTGCCCTTACGTGGGATTGATCCCTTAGAATTTCTATCCTGTTATAATTTCCTCCATCATCCGTTTCAGGCTCAACAAGATCAGCTATTCCCAGTTTGCCACCTTTCTTCATTACCCTGAATGCCTCCCTGAGGAACTGTTCCTTGTTGTGGAAATGATGTGCAGCCCTCCTTGTTGTAACAA
>JAKAAI010000121.1 GCA_021797055.1 Thermoplasmata archaeon
CAAGACAGTGTCCGAAGTGGGAGATGCTCATATCGACCAGGCAACTATAGGATCATGCGCCAACGGCCGGCTTCACGATTTGGAAATAGCAGCACGGGTACTAAAGGGGAAAAAAGTAAACAAGGGTACTAGATTAATAGTCACTCCTGCAACCCAAGAAATCTACAGGAAATCTCTTTCTCTAGGATACATTAGAGACATAACGGAAGCTGGTGGTATCGTCACAAACGCCACCTGTGGATCATGCTTTGGAGGTCACATGGGGTTGCTTGGAGATGGGGAAATTGCCATCACGTCCACAACAAGAAATTTCAAGGGCCGAATGGGATCTCGAAATGCAAGGATCTTCATGGCATCATCCGCAACAGTAGCGGCTTCGGCGATTGAAGGGAAGATAGCAGATCCAAGAAAATATCTGGGGGTGGCCAGATCTGTCAACTGAACACAAGTACGTGGGAATAGTGTGGGTGTTTGGAGACAACATCAACACTGATCTGATGTATCCTCATATTTGCTACACTGTGCCAGAAAAGGAAAGACCAAAATACACCATGTGGGCAAACCGGCCTGACTGGGCTGGAATGGTCAAGGAAGGAGACATTCTCGTTGCCGGCAGGAATTTTGGAATGGGATCTTCCAGACCAGCAGCTGCAAATCTTCTGGAACTGGGCATTTCCTGTGTTCTGGCGGAGTCAATTAACGGCCTCTTCCTCAGGAATTCTGTTAATTTTGGCCTTCCCGCGGCAACAGTACCGGGTATAGGAACATCCGTGTCGGAGGGGGATAAAATTTCTGTTGACCTTGACTGTGGAACGGTGGTTACCGGATCAGGCGAGCTACTTAATTTCAAACCACTCCCCGCATTTCTGCTGGAAATTTTGGACGCAGGAGGAATCATTGAGGTCCTGAAGAAAAGGGGGTTTCTTGATCTCTCTCCCTCTTGGGATTGATTGCATTGTTTGTCTGATTTTTAAAGCATTTCCACTTTCAGAAGATCCTGAAGATGACTGAAATCTAGCATTTTATCCCTGATGATAAGAGTTGACCCTGTGGCACTAAGGGCTCTGTACAGATTATCCAGAGCAAATGTTACCACACGGACTGCCGAACCCGGATATATTACGATACTGAATCCCATGCTCTTGAGTTCATTGAAATCCATAATTGGCGTATTTCCACCCTCGACCATGTTGATGAGCTTCAACCCATGTACATCTCTGGCTATCCTGCGTACCTCCTCTTTGTTTCTAGGTGATTCCACGAATACAATATCCGCACCGGTTTCCAGGTACCTGTTAGCCCTGTAAATTGCCTCGTCCATTCCAGATACAGTGATAGCGTCAGTTCTTGCAATGATTGCAGCATCTCTCCTTGCAGAAATAGCAGACTTGATTTTTAGAACCATCTCCTCAACTGGGACGACCTCCTTTCCTGATAGGTGGCCGCATCTCTTCGGGGAGTCCTGATCTTCTATTTGCACGGCTGCCGCGCCGGATCTTTCAAGCATCCTCACAGTGCGAGCCACATTATCCTCACTTCCATATCCGGTGTCAGCGTCGCAGATGGTGGGAGTATCTACGCGGGTTGTAATTCTGCGAAGTGCATTTTCCACATCTGTGAGGTTGGTGAATGAAAGATCCTGCATTCCCAGATATGTGTAAGAGATACTAGCACCGCTAAGATATATAGCCTTGAATCCGACCTTTTGTGCAATTAAGGCTGAAAGAGGATCGTATACGCCCGGGGCAATGATGGTTTCATTTTTGATGATATCAAGAATTGACATAATTGGTGATTAAAACAATGGATAAAACATCTCTTTTTCACATTACCGAAATTAGAGATAAATTCCAATGAAAAATACCTTAAAGTATGGACAACGAGACTGAGATATCAGATTTTTATGTGGTTGTTCTTGGGGTCAATGAGTCTGGGATGGCTGCCGGTCTTTTAACAGCAGAATCAGGTTCTGAGGTGCTGATAATCGAAAGAACAGGAGTTCACGGCGGGCATACACTAAAGCCGCAGAGAATGTTTCCTGCCACAATGATTATAATTCAGATAAAATATGATCTTGATTCTCCTACAAATCAGCGTCTTAAGGACATGATGAATCTTAACCGTGGGGAAGCAATATGAACTGGTAATGGAATTATGCAGACAATCAGAGAAAACCGTTGACTGGTTCGTGGATTACGTTGGGTTGCATATGGTGCCTGTAACTGAGTTCAAGTATTATAGATAAACAAACTTTTTTATGGTTTCTCCCGAGGGGTTGAATTATAAGTACTTTGAGAGTTCATTTCATAATGGTACAGTGATACCCATAGCAGAAGAACTGGTTCTACAACTATCAAGTATGGACTTCTATCAGGCACATTCTTCCCTATCAGATGTCGTTACTCTGGTAACATGAGAATCGGTATTGAAAGGTTCAATCATAATACACAGGCAGGGATCATGCTTAGCTGACGAAAAAATAAACTGCTATGAATTTGCCTCTAAGCTCTCCCCACGACCAGAGGTTTTGGTTACGAATTGATCCCTTATGGAATCTTTTCAGAATTGTTATGGGTCGTACCTGGACTTTCGTCTTGCCGAGGCCTAGGGAGGTTTCAAACTTTACCAGGGTAATGAGGATTTAGTTGAATTCACAGGTGCCAAATAGGAAAAAACTCCACGAATCCGTAAAGGTCTTGTTAGGCAATGTCTACCAGGAATCATCGCTGCACAAAAGAAATATTTCCTATCCATTGCATGAAGATATTCCGGCTCTATTTCACACACTTAGAGACATAAAAACTGACAAGTTCATGTAAACCATTGAATCCAGTGGAAGGACGACCGATTTCCTGTATGTAGTTGGTGATGCCGCAGCCGGAATCTCCTGTCATGGGCCAGCAGGGTGTCCCAATTGAAACGGCCTTCCGATGGCCATAGTTGGTGGATATAGTACTGGTAGACATGCAACCGTAAAGTTACAATATATCATAGAAACTATCCTGCAATATGAGTGATGAAACATCAGAAGATGAATTACTTGAAGAGATAAGGAAAACAAGAGGGTTTATTGAGTCATTCCACAGAATTCTGGCAAAATACGATCCATCTACCCTATCGACATATTCGGAACTCTGGAAATTGAACTTCCAAAAATCACGGCTTGACAAAAAAACTGTTTCACTTATAAGGCTGGCTGTGGTTGCGGCACTCAGAGATGGTACTGCTGTTGGGCACTCCTTTGATCAGGCAATGGAGAATGGAGCTAACATAGCTGAGGCAGTGGATGCTATTAAGATTTCAGCATACTTTTCGGGTATTCTCACACTTGTTGATTCTATGAAAGTCCTTGAAGAAAAACTTGAAAAATATATTCATTAATTTCCAATTTAACCGACAGAGAAAATATTATCCTTGAAAAACTTAAATAACAGATACACATGTTACATTTTAATGGAAAGTTATTGGAAATATACTATTGCTGCCTTCATTGGGGTCATGCTCTTCGCATTTGATTTTGAGCTGTTTTTGGCCAGTATACCAGGTCTTATTGGACTTTTTGGCTTCAGCTTGAACGACATAAATCTAATCAACGATATTGCATTCGGTATCTCGGCTGTAGCTGCGTTCTCATTTGGTGCACTGGCCGATAAATTTGGTAGAAAACTTCTCTTCATGATTACAATCCTTATCTATGCATTCGGATCCTTTCTTACTGGACTTTCGTCAACAGTTCTATCATTCATAGGGGCTAGAGGAATAACATCAGTGGGAACTGGACCTGATGAACCACTCGGTTTTACACTGACAGCTGAAACAGCTCCTGCCGTGTCCAGAGGTAGACAAATGATGATAACTTCGCTTGGTTTTCCGATAGGGCAAGCTATCGGAGCAGCAGTGGTCTATCTGTTTGTTCTGCATTCGGTATATTTGCCATACGTATTCTTTATAGGGGTCATACCTGCGTTATTCCTTCTATATTTAAGAAAGGGACTTCCGGAGACAGATAGATTTGCTGATCTTAAGGCGGCCCGAGAAAAGGTCGAGAGGGAAAACGTGTCAAATGTTGAAACTAAGTACAAGACAAACCTTCAGGAAGCAGTTAAGAACCCTTACCTCCAACTTTTTGATGTTGATCTCAGAAGAAAGAGCATTCTGATGGCCATTTACACGACAATTGTGGCAGGTAATGTGGCAATATCGCTGATAGCGCTTCCTATCTATTACACGTCTGTAAAACATGTGTCGTTTGCAAGTACACTCTCTTTCGAGTTCATCTCATTTGCTCTGGCCGCAGTTGGTTACGTGGTTGTTGCCTATATAGGCAACAAAATAGGAAGAAGAAACATCATTCTGGCTTTTCTATTTGTTACTGTATTTTCCATATTTGGAATCATTTATTCAACTACATCATCTGAAGTGCTGATCTTCAATGTGATCTTTATATTCTTCCTCTTCTCGCAGTGGGCGGCTTGGCCATTCTACCTGAATGAAATGTTTCCCACAAGGGTAAGAGCTACCGCAAGTAACTTCGGTTATGCGTTTCAGTGGATTGGCAATATAATATTCCCCACATCAATACTGTCTCTTGTTACAATTTATACTGGAAACTGGGAGCTGGCAATTATACTAACAATGATAATACCAATAGCTTTTGCATTGTTTCTCACTGCTTTGCTGCCCAGAGATAACCCAACTGCAGTCCTTGAAGCGAACGCTATTTAAATTATATATGGTCCCTAATTTTAATTTTTTAGATATTTCAATGACCATGATTCCAATTTTTCAATTAAGAAATCCATTTAATTTCTAACTCAGGATATTTTACATAAGACGACTTCGGTTACTCTTTGTTATTCCTGCTCAAATGAAAATTCACCATGCAGATTCATTTTTCATCCATTGCTGCATAACTGTACAGTCACTTTTTACCTATAACCGGGCCAGGTCCAGTCTTATGTATATATACGTAACAGTTGCCATAAAATGCTCATAAAAACAGACTAGCAGCCATAAATGTGGTTGTATCATTCGATTCAAGTTCTGTCCATCATGGGGCATATATTTATGATCATGTATCATATTGTTTAGAACATGGCTTCCAACGGAACTGACCCTCAATACATCCTGACTG
>JAKAAI010000025.1 GCA_021797055.1 Thermoplasmata archaeon
AATATTTTCCGGGAAAAGCATGTAATACCCAATCCCTACGAGGCATTAGAATACGCCAAGAAGCATTATGAACACATACTTGTCACAGGTTCCATGTATCTAGTGGGCATAATAAAAAAATTTGAGCGGTCAAGCGCACAGCCCTTTAAATAATAGATTTTAAAATAACAAAATCCCTGCATTTCAAATAATTTACTTCAAGATATGGCTACTACTTCCTCGATTGCTCTATTGATGTATCCACTTATTTAAATAATCGACTCGCTACCTATCCTTTAGTCATTATATTTTTAACTTTCAGATTCCTAACCTCTTTGAAATTTTGTTTTCTATTTCCACACAGTAAAGAGCTGTGTCCGATTTGCGACAATTTTAACTTGCAATATGCTCTCAATTCCTTTTTTATTTCTGCGTATCGTGCTCCATGCTTTCAGGGCAGCTTCCCGGTATTTCTCATGGTTATATTCAACATTCATAATTTTTATTCTCTTTCTGGCTCTGATATCATATATGCAAAGCACCCCTAAAATTATTTAGGAATAATCCATCATTGCAGGCTCTCCTCAACCATGAGATCTATCTTCTCCTGTATCTTTCCAAGAAGTCCTTCGATTTTGCCATTCGCCTCCTCAAGACTGGTAGATTTCCTAACTATTCCCGCGCACTTCACGATTCCTTTCATCAGTTCATTGTAGAATTCAATGTCGAATTTGTTCATGGAATTCAACAACAGCACTTAGGATTCATAAGGCTTTTGCAGCATTTACAAAATGAGTAAGTGGTTCCAAATGCGGAGTTTTTTAGATGTTGTATTAATGAGCATCTGATGAGATTTTGAGGGGCAAAGTATGTTTGAGAAGACGGGTTGAAATAAAAATTTCACGTTTGTCGTTTTTCTGTGTTTCCAAATCTTCTTGCACACTTCTTTGTATTATAACGTGGGCAGCAAGTCGTAATGGGATTGGGAAAATTATTCCGGGCATTTTTCTCTTTTTGCATATCCTCCGTGCATTGCTTGAAGCATCGAATTGTAAACCCAATTAATTCATCAATTCTTGAAAAGTCCTTTTTTAATGTAGTAAATTCTGATTTCATCGCCACATCTTTGAGTAATGGAGTTAGACTGTCCCTAATATTAGGAACGGTTAAATTTTTTCTATCTTTTGGCAGTATTTTTTCTTGGTATTTTATCACTTCCCCATGACCGGGTAAATAATCGATTGATAGGAGGTGTGAATCCAAATCTTTAATTTGTGGTCCGTCGCTAAAAAAATCATAGACAAACCTGGAAAAAAAATCTAGGTACTGATTCCTGTAATCATCAAGTTGTGCCGGGTTTAGTTTATCTCCTTCAATTATAAGTGGGTTTATTGCATCACTTATTCTGCCATATATGCGTACTACGTAATTATTCACCTTTTCATTATGTTTTGTTATAATTTCATTGATACCTTCATTTTGTATCATTTCATTAGCACTTTTACTTGCAAACTCGATCTGCTCCGCCGGCAAATTTTTCCAACAAACATTAAGATGGTTAAAAATCTTCCAAAAATCAGGTTCAAACCTGATAGACGAATTAAAGATCCTGTTTATTTTGAGGTGGCCAAATGAGTCTTCGCCAACAACTTGCCCGACTGCGCTGGTGAATAAATTTTTTATTTCTTTATTAATATGATCGATAAGCGAATCATAGTGCGTAAGTAACTCATCTCTTCTCTTAGAACAGTAGTCGTAAGTTGTCGCCTGTGCAAAAATAGAGAATCTATTTGTCAAAACCCATATAATGAATGACACTAAAGCTGAGGTCAGCACTGCTATGATCTCCACATTATAATTCTGGATTGTCAAAAACCGCCTTCTCTGATTGTTTAGACATAGAATCTAGAATAATATATTAATTTGACGTTTAACAGGGTAAATCCATAAATTTTATAAGAAAAGCTTAATTTGAATTGTTGTGTAACTCAATCTTTGATCTGGGCTGTGAAGCATTCAGGATAAAAGGCATACCAAAGAAATCTACTGATAAACGTTCTCAATATGAAGTATTGCGGTCAGAATAAGAATTCAATAGATTATTTGAGGTTCTCTATATATTGGAAACTGTCAAGTTTAAGGATCTGATCTTTTGACGTGATTCTTGTTGTGTAATTTTGAGATTTATGATTATTAAACCTCTCTTTGAAGTTCTATGTCTGACCGGAAGGAAATAGATTTAAGCAAAATAAATTCAAAGATAGAAACTATTACCGCCGAAAAACCAAAAATAAAGATTGTCAACCACTCACTATAGTGAGCTAACAGATATCCAATCAAAGGAAATGCAATAACCATCGGGATTGTAAGAACGAGGTCTTTTATATTTATTACTTTAGCTCTCTTATCTTTAGGGACAAGTTTCTGATACCATACTCTCAAGGGTATATTCAGTAATTCAGAAAAAATACCGTTAACAAGTAAAATCATAGCCATTACAATAACTATTATACCTTCAGCGAAAAGAGAAAGACCTATTATTGACATGACTAGACCTTCTCCAACAGAACCGACGAGTAAATAAGTTAGCAATTTTCTATTTCTCTTTCCAATTATTACGGATCCACCAAGGAGCATTCCCGCAAGTTCACAAATATAAAATATGCTCAAAGAAATAGATCCTACGGATGTGTTTTCTACAGCTATTGTTGGTATAATGATTACCATGCCAGATGTTAAGAAGTTGAATACAAATCCAAAAATGATCGTGTAAAGAATCATCTTTTGAGTTTTCAGGAATGTAAATGTTTCTTTCGTCTCTTTCCATATGTGTATCTTTTCTATTTTTTCAGAACTGCTGAATTTTCTCAAGCCAATATATACGATTATAGCAGAAAGTAAGAATGAAGTTGCGTCAAAAAACAACAATATGCCCCAGGAAATAGAAGAAAATCCTAGCCCAGCTATTACATAACCTCCGATCATTGAAGCATTTATACCCATGGACAGAAGTGCATTGCGCTTGTCAAGATCTTTGTGTACTATGTCTGGGAGTAGCGAGAAACTTGCAGGATTGTAGAATGTTTCGCCTATACTTGTTCCTATTACTGCAAGCACAATGGATAGTATAAAATAAGTATAAGCAAAAAAATATGACAGGGAAACGGACAACATTAAGAAGAACATAATAAAATCAGAAAAGAAAAGGTTCTTCACTCTATTTGTTCGATCTATCAAATATCCACTAACACTAGTAGATATTATCCATACGAGAAATTCTGCAGAAAAAATCAATCCAAACAGGAAAGTAGACTTGGTTACATACAGGATAACAAGTGGAATAATTAACGTTCGTATGCCATCGCCAATAGTTGAAACGGAAGATGACAGAAACAATGAGTAAAAATCATGGTTCTCTTTATCCATTTTCCCTACCTGTCTTTTTCATCACTCTTTTAGTGAGATGGCAAATAAGCGTATCTGGATTCGTTGGGTTCCCAGACAAGATTGATGTATATGGAAAATCTAAGCTGCAGACATTTAAATATGAGCAGTTCGTGCCTAGTCCACTTTTATTCTTGGTAACGGGATTCCTCCCATCTGAAAAAAACAGAAGATTGATACAGCGCTTTAAGAGAATATATGTCTTCGATTGATACTGCATAAGGTCGCTCAGAAAGTGCTATACATGAGGATATATTAATTTGACGTTAAGAAGGTGGAATTCATTCATATCCTAAAGAAA
The DNA here is from genome assembly GCA_021797055.1 of Thermoplasmata archaeon. Next base: position 3,725 of record JAKAAI010000025.1, read on the forward strand.
GCGAAACTTGATGGTATGATCCCATCGTATTTTACAGATAATTTTGCTATCGTTATGCAACTCAATCATTGATCTGATCTTTGAAGTAATCCAATACAATTCCCTTTCTTTGAATGTTTCATTTTAAACTTCAGTCTATTTAGCCGTCCTTCTAATTTAACAGAAAAGACAGGTGAACCTCAGCCACCTTGGATCATGAAAAGGTTTATCTAAATCGTAACCGTAAACTCTGCATGGGAAACTATCGAGGCGAATCCTGTTTTCAGGGCTTTTGGGTAGTGTTTGAGATTGGGAAACGCACTTCAATCACCGATGAAAGGGAACGTTAAGAGGTGAGATTTTGTTGAACGCCAAGATAGAGAATCACGGTGAGGCAAATTGACGGATCCACAGGCAACACAGAGCCAGCTATCCTTCATAAGCAAGTTGAGGAATGCATCTCATGAGAGGGATGAGGTATACCAGAAATTCCTGAGGGCAAACGGGAAAGCCGATGCACCTGAACTGACAATGCAGGAAGCATCCACACTGATCGACGAGATGAAGAAGGTGAAGCTTTCCGGATCCGATATGGGAACCTCCGGGGAAGAATCATTCGCAACGGGAAAGCAGATAACCTTCCTCACAAGGCTCCAGGATACGAACGAGCGAAAGGACGCAGCCAGGAAATACCTTGACGAGAGCAGGAAATACTCCATCAACGCACTCTCCACGCAGGAAGCTTCGAAGCTGATAGACATCCTTTCGGGAATGAAGGGCGTTGACCGCGGAGACCCCACTGATTCTCCGGCGACAAGAAAGCAGCTACAATTCATAAAGAACCTCCAGGGGACGGACAAGAGGATGGACACCACATCAGGATACCTGAAGGAACTGAAGAAGACGGATTTATCAGAATTGACAAGGAAGGAGGCCAGCACGCTTATCGACAGGCTGAAAGGGTGAAAACAATGAGTGCGGAAAATACCCACAAAAGGCGGGGAACATGAAGATAAGTGAAGCCCATTCAAAACCGGATAATGGGAACATGCCAGTAATGCATTTACCGTCAAAGAACGGGGTGCCGTAAATGTTCGACGCTCTTGATCAGTTGGACTATAAAGTTAGGCTTTCCCTGGTTCCAGGCACAAAACTTTCAGAGGCATCCAGGGCTTTCTCAATAAAATCAGAAGTCGGTATGTATGTAGATGGGGATTCCACAGAGATTGATCTCTTTTTTCAGGGCGCTGCAGAACAGAGCCGCGAACTGAGGATATTCCTTCAACAGTTCGACGCGGTGGAGAAGAACGGGGTATGGCGAGTGAAGAGAACGATAGAGAAATCCCTGGCTTTCTTCAAGACGGTCAAATCGATACTGGAAGTCCCCTCTGCGGTTCTTGTAGGTTCTTGGCTCTCAGATGGCGTTCACAGGATGGAATTCATCTTCCACAGAAGCGACGCAGTCATGGTATCAGATATCATGTTGAAACAACTGCCTGATGCCGGCAACGCATCCATTGAATACTTTGGCCCCAGCGGAGGATTACGGAACATCCTGTCCAGCATCGATGCAAGAACCCAGATATCGGTGATGGACTTGGAACTCACCCCTCCGGAGGATGAACTGACGCCCATACGCAACCCTGTTGGCGATTCATGGACGAGGATGTTAAAGATATCGTCCGGTTCAAAGTACATTCAGGCGGTATATTTCACATCACGAAAGCCGAGGGAATCGAAAGGAATAACCACAATTGTTGAGGGCGAGGTATATGAGGCAACGACTGAAAACGCTTATGTTTCATACATAAACAGGAAGATGAATACCGAGAGAATATTTTCCCTCATACGATTTCACGAGTTCAACAAACCGAGTTTCTCCGGATACATGATCCTGCCAACATTTTTCGTAAACGAATTCCTTCACATAGTTGCCTCGTCTGCAGGTGATATGAAGGAGTGGAGGCCAGTGATCAAGTCTCTTATGAGCTACAGGGAATGGATGTCATCGCTCGAAGAGGTGGAAAAATGAAAATAAGCGAGGTTCATGCAAAGCTGGACAGGAGATGCGTGATTGCAATCAGGCAGCACACCGGAATATTTGAACTGCTTGCAAGGATGGATCAGAGGATACCTGCATACACTTTCACCGAAGATGACAGGACTTTCATACAGCTATTCTTTCCCAAATCTGGAAAACCCGCTCAGTCAATGAATCCCATTCTTTCCAGGAAGGATCTTGTGGAGAAGAGATCCTATTATTCCATAACAGAGAGGATCAACAACGTCGAGGGGATGAAGGTCATCGGGAATCTTCTTGAAGCACCATCGGTGGCGCTGAACGATGCATATCTGCTGAAAGACGAGTTATACCTGGATTTCAGGTTCCACAGAAGCAAGCTGCACGAGATCGACGACATTCTTTCAGGAGTGATAGGAAAGAACCAGAACTTCAGGATAGTAAAGCTGACGCATTCCCGTACTCTCAGAGACAGGATGGAATCCATGAATTCACAGACTCCGCTTGCGGTTGTGAGGTACTCCATACCCGTACCCATGGACAATCCATTAATGAGATACATGGCAGAAAACCACCCGGATGCTGTTGCCGAGATAGAGGGAAGATCAGTTACGGAAGAAGGAGTCAAGGTTCTCCTATACACATCGAAACCTGTTGTTGCTGAAGGCGTCACTCCAATATCCATCTTTCATCTCGTATACGAGTCATATGTGTACGAGAAGTCGCTCGTCGAGGGAAGGAAAAGAGGGAATGATGCAAGGATTCCAAGGATAGCTTTCTTCCTTAACATAGAGAATGGGAGGCTATACGACACCACATTCGTTCCCGCAGCAGAAGCCGATGAATATGTTTCCATAATGATGAACTCCCTGATGCTCGATCATGACACACATCCGCTGCTGGAATATTATTCGGAACTGGACGAGGAGGTTTGGGGATGGATATGAAAAATAACAAGGAGCATAGGAGGGAAAACAGTAATGGAAATCAATGTTTTTCTAGAAGTTCCGCTATCTGCTTAGTGATCTCTTTCCTATTCTCCTTGTCATTCCGCGAGGAAATTCGGGACCTCTGTACTTCATTCCAATAGTCGTAGTCTATTCTCCTACTCCTCTTCTCCCTCATGATTAATACCATCTATTTCCCCATCCTCTCAAATTCTTGCTTAAATTCGTTGATATAGGAGTTTCTCATATCCCTTTCTTTGGTTATCATCTCATTTATTCTTGATCTGAGTACTTCTATCTCATCATCTCTTATCTCTCTTATGGTATTTCCATCTATTATGTAGCCATCTGTTCGTGATCCCACTCCGAGTGATTCTTCTGCATTCATTTTAGCATAGGTTGTCATGAAAAGTGAATAAGACATTTCTTTTCTGGGATCATAACTCTGATGCATCAAAGTCCAGTTGGCAGACTCAAAGCCACTTCCTACAGCATCATATCCAATACTATCGGTGGGGACATAATCTCCTTCTTCTATTTTGAAGATGTGAGGCCCATATGAATCGACGCCTGCGATCAAGACTTCAAGCTCACGGTACAGGATCTTTCTGTTTTCTTCTATAGTTCTCCCTACAAACGTCAACAAATCGGATGGATATTCTGTCTAAAAACTTCACTCAAAGTCTTTCCATAAGGAATCAAGAATGATTCGATATTTTCTTTTACCATTTCGTTAATAGTCTTCACACTCAGTCTTGTAATATCGCGAACCGTTTCGATTCCATCTTTTTTAGAGTGATTGCTGTTAATGTGCTCAATGTTTTCTTGTAATCTCTGAGAAAAATCCTCTATGAGTTCAGCGGTGCCAGCAGCCCCCATTACTACTCGAACAGTTTCAGACTCCATAAGCTTATGAAGTTTGCTACTGTCTGTCTCTAAGGCAATGTCTCTGTAAGATAACATCTTATCAGCCATTATTATACAGCCGTGTCCATCTTTTCGGCCTTTACCATATATTGTAGAGACGATAGCAGTCATTCAGACCTATCATCCGTTTATTGCTATAAATTTTTTCTAGGCATCTATGGCGGCAATATATTGTTAGAACCCCCTTTACATGTTCCTGATACCAGTTCTAACAGAATTAAGCAACCTTTCTGCCATACAAGGAACCCATGACTGCGACACGTGCACCACCGTCTAGATCTAAGTCTGGCGCCAAGATAGAGCCATATTCAATGTCGTTAATCGATAGAAGGTGCCCATCTGAAAAGTGAATACTTCTTGTACTCCTTCCCAGATAATCTATGACAAACAGGTGACCACCAGTGATCCCCAATTTATGATCGTCCCTTACTATTAGCTCTCCCCAATCAAGCTTGGAACCCTCATTCTTAATGGGTAAAAGACGTATCGGTAGGAAATCGCCAAACGGAACTGGAGACATCTTCACAAGTAACACTCCGTCCAAGTTCCTGAATCGATTATCCCGGAGAATCTGTTTAACGGCCTCATGAGTGCCCGTAACCCTTCATTGCTTTGTACCCTGAAATATCTGTTTTAAATACGGTTCTTGTATAGTAATTAACACCTATCCAGTCTAATCTGTTAATCATATCTTTTCTGTGCTTTCGGGATGTCTCCGAAAACTTGCCGTCATTGTCAAGTTGCCCACACCATGATAGATCTCCCTTTAAAAGAGCATCGAAGAAGGAATATCTGTCGTTATACCTTACCTTTTCTGCTGTTGATTTATCGTCAGTTGAAAGTATCTGTATGTCGGAATTTGCGTAAATAACACCGATTGGCTTTGAGGAATAACGCTTCATTTGATCATAGGACCTTGCACATGCTTCCACCATGTGCTTCTTTGCCAAAGTTGCAGCTTGAATCGACAGATAAGCTGTTGGAAAACCTGACTTTACATTAACAAATCCGTTACTCCAGACAACGTTTGGTTCATTCATTATTGAAAACTGATCCGCAAGATCATCAAATTTCCAAGCCAGATACGCGGCATACTTAACAAATTCTATCAGGGTTCTGTGATTGATCCACCCATTGCTACTGTTAGTAAGACCAGTAGATCTGGATTCAATCGGATCGTGAAGAATAAGAGGCAGAGGCCAGTGGTAAGCATTTATTATAAGGGAAATCCCCCTTTCCTTCAAATCACGAAAAATTTCTGTATACCTCTTGACCGCTTTCTTGTTCACAGATGCATCCATCTTTTCAATAACCTTCTCGTCAACATCGACCTGAATTATATCTCCACCGTCAATCTCAGATTCAACTTTAACATCAAGTGAAGCTTTTGGGAATATTCTTGTCTATTCTAGACCAAGTCTGGATGCGTTCATGCCTAAATCAGAGGCGATAGAGTGATAATTCTTGTATAAATCCCAGTATGCAACCCCGTTTTCAGGAAAATCTCCTGATACTATTCCAGATTTGATGTTCTCAGGGTCATGAACTCATTTCCACCAGTCGGAGTTGTCGTCTATGTCTGAAAGACCCATTTCAGACTGGAAACCCGCAAGAGAAAAACCAAATTTAAAGCCTGTCGGGAGCATCTATCATCATTTTCATTTACGTAATAATCCTTAAGATATTCCATTTGGGTCAATTCACAACCATAATGCAAAACCGGTCTTTTTGAATCCATGTTGACGTTTCATAGATAGGTTTAAACGTATTTGAAATCTAAATCCTCCTGTGTTAATATCCCAGAGACAAAATTTCCGTTGGATTTTGAAAAGTACCTGCCAATAAATGACTGATTGCAGATCTTCAAATCATTCCTTCCTATCTGAATCATGGAGATTGAATATTATATACCTGAAGATCCCCATTAATTTATGGAATTCTGTATCTGTTAATCTCGACCTTGACAGTAATCTCCTTAGCATAACTTCCGTGTTTTTCCGTTTGTGATCAGGATATTTTATCAAGTCCAGGGTCTCTATAATTTCATCGACTAGAAGATCAACATTCTGCCCGCTGGTTGGCGGCAATGGATTCCTGGATCTGATTGTCTGTCTTAACATCTCATATAGAACAATGGTAACAGCATGTGACAGGTTGTATACAGGATACTTAGGGTTTGCAGGTATACTTATGAAGCTGTCACATTGCTCTATCTCCTCGTTTCGAAGGCCGTCATCCTCCCTTCCAAACACAAGCGCTATCTTACCCTTCGCTTTGAGATAAATTTTCCAGAATTCTTCAGGAGAATATGATAGCCTGCGATATTTCCTCCCATTGAATGTGACATCACTGGAAGAACCGGCAATAACATTGAACTCATCCCTCAGATCAATAATGGAATTAAAATATCTTGAATTGTTCAGAATGTCAGTTGAGTGCATACCGTAAACATACGCATCTTGCGGAATTTCATCCCTGCCTATAATTATGAGATCGCGCAGGCCAGCGTTATTCATTGATCTCGAAACAGCGCCGATATTCCCACCATATTTCGGTCCCACGAGAACAACGGAAACTTTGCTGGCAAGACCGTCAAGCTTGGATATTACGGAATCCCTGAAATTGGTTTCTTCTTCCCTGAAAAGTTTACTGGGCCTGGTCTTTTTCGACTGGCTCATTCTTTACTTCTTCTGTTTTTTCTTCCTTATTTACGGGCTGCGATACTTCAGTTTCTTTCTGCTGCTCATCATTCGTATTTTCAGCTGAAGATTCATTGGCTTTGGCTTCCTCTAGCTTCGGTTCTTCCTGAGGCAGGTATGTTTCCACAAGTTGCACTGTCTTGCCTGGAAGATATTTCCTCATATCGTTGACGAGATGGAATTTTGCCTCAACCCAGACAGGGTCAAATTTAGTCTCTTCAGGTATTTCAATCTTTATTGAATCGCCTTCAACAGAAACATTGAATTTATCTTCATTCACGGGATAATTCATTGAGATTAGTGCCAATACTTTTCCCTTATCATCGGATATTTTTTCAAGTATTGTGTATTTATAATAGACTGTCTTTCCAGCATATGCGTGGTTATAATCCACAAGAACCCTTCCCGGAGTCACTGAAAGTACTTTTCCTCTCCTGTGGTTTATCAGAACTTCCTGTCCTGGCACTGGATCGATGTTCTGTCTCTTGAATTCAATATAGGAATGGACTTTGATATTTTTCGGGTCCCTTGCACCATAAGACTCATCGGGAGTCATTGTAACTTCATCTTCACTGCCCTCGGAATGAGTCTTGAAGCTTTCATTAATTTTCTTGAAGACCTGATCTGTCCCGACTATGATAACGGTTGGATGGTATGAATGTTTATCATCGTAAATATCGTTCTCTTTTGCCAGCTGTTCCTTACTGGTTGAAACGAGTTTCTTATCATCACCGACCCGCATTTCATAGTCTACTTTTATAAAGTCACCATCATTCATTAATAGCACCGCAATTAAGCGTACCGAGAGAGCAAGTTTCTATTTATAAATATCGAACACGAAAAACGCTTATTGCTGAACCATTTGCTATTCTGTCTTTAATATTGTCAAGGCATAGGTTATTTCACCTGTCAATTGCCTGTTTGTAATATCGGATTCAATTCATCTCCAGTTCATTTACTGATTATTCCTGGTTATGCGGTTTGCGTTATACATCTAATGCAATTATTTGTCAGAGTGAAAATGCTATTATCTATGAAGTAATTGAATAATTATGAAATTGTTGATAGATGGGAAGTGGAAAGACCCAGAAAGCGGAAAATATACTGATAAAATGAATCCTTCTACCGGGGAGGCCATAGAAAAGATACCTGCAGCTGGAAAATCTGAAGTTGACGAGGCTATGGATGCCGCGGAAAATGCATTCTGGAAATGGTATGAGCTCGGCACTAAAGAGAGATCAAAGATTATCATGAAGGCCGTTGATCTCATACAGAGGAACCGGAAAGAACTAGAAGATATTCTGGTGCTTGAGAATGGTAAAAGAAGGATCGAATCGGTGGGTGAGGTTGATGGTGTAATAGACCAGATGCTTTATTACGCGGAGTTTGAGAGAAAATTGACAGGCGACCTTGTAGAGGGTGATACTTTTGATAGAAAGATACTGCAGTATAAAGTGCCCTACGGTGTCGTGCTTGCGCTGACGCCGTGGAATTTCCCGGCCGCGATGGTTGCAAGAAAGCTGGCACCAGCGCTTATGACTGGAAATACTGTCGTTCTGAAACCGAGCTCAGATACACCGAAGTCTGCCGAATGGATCACCATGAAGCTCATGCAGGCTGGACTGCCAAAAGGCGTACTGAATTTCATAACAGGCAAGGGATCTGAAATAGGAGACTACATGGTAGCACACAAGAAAGTTTCACTCATAACAATGACAGGCTCAACCGCAACTGGCCAGAGAATAATGGAAAAAGCGTCTGCAAACATGGCTAAGCTTGTGCTCGAACTCGGCGGAAAGGCACCTTTTATCGTCTGGAACGATGCAGATCAAAAGAATGCGCTTAAGACACTCCTCTGGGCCAAATTCTGGAACAGCGGCCAGTCTTGTATTGCTGCTGAGAGAATATATGTGCATACGGATATATACAAGAGTTTTGTTGAAAAATTCGTAAACGCAACAAAGCAGATTACAGTAGGTGATCCGGAAACAGCAGATATGGGGCCGCTCATTAACGCTTCAGCAGTAAAAAACATGGAGAAGGTTGTTCAGGATGCAAAATCAGGCGGCTCGAAGGTTCTTGTTGGTGGGAGCACGGCAAATCTCAAGGGCAAATTAGCCGGCGGTTATTTCTATCTCCCCACTGTGCTCGAAGAGAAGGAACAGAAAGCATCGCTTTTCCAGGATGAGATATTTGGTCCAGTGACTGGTATAATGCCTGTAGACGACGTTGATTCGGCCCTGGAACTTGCAAACGATTCACAATACGGACTTGCATCCTATCTATTCTCAAAGGATTTCACAACAATAATGAAGGCAGCTGAAAGGGTCAGGTTCGGAGAGCTCTACGTCAACATGCCAGGCCCGGAATCATCACAGGGTTACCATACAGGTTTCAGAATGACTGGGCAGGCTGGCGAGGGCAGCAAATATGGTATTGAGGAATACCTGAAGCTCAAGAATGTTTACATAGACTATTCGGGAAAAGAGGTTTCAATAAATACGGTAAGAGAAGAATTAGTTCGATGATTCCAGTGACGTAATCACGCCGGTTGAACCGTTGAGATATATCATCTCACCCTTCCTGGGCATCCTCTTGATTTGGGTCAGGACAAGACATGATATGCCTGAATCTTTTAATCTTGATTTTTGTGATGCCGTGAGCGATTTTGTAGTAACTATGACCTTTGTACCTTTTCCTGGATGATCAAAATCTGTATCGGTGAATAGAATCTCCCCTTCTTCCCCTGGACGCATTTTCACTTTTCCCTTTAAGCCTTTTCCCTCTGGATATCCCCTTCCCAGAAATTCACCTATCGTGACGACACGAACATCGCTTGTGCCGCCAAGCAGGAAGTATGGAGCACCTGAAGCAACAACTATGTCCTCCCCCTTTCTGAACAGGTTTCCTGGCGTTATCTTCTCTATCGCCTCAAGGACACCAACAGACTTCTCAACGTCAGCGGGAAGCATTGCGACCCTGACACCACGGACCATTGTCAGCTTGCGGGCAAGGGATTCCGATGAAACGATTGCAATTATCTCGGCATTCGGTCTGAGGGCAGAAAGCATTCTTGCTGTTCCACCGTTTTTGGTAAACACAACTATCTTCTGGGCAGAGATCTTCTCAGCCATTACTTTCGCAGCCTTGCATACGGAATATGCGATCTGGTTTCCAAAGAACTCGTCCGGTTCGTTCAGGTTTGTTGCAGACTTTTCTGCGTAGTAGGATATTTCATTCAGATATCTAACGACCTCAACCGGGTATCTTCCTATTGCCGTCTCCTCAGATGTCATAACAATATCGCAGTTGTCGAATATTGCATTGGTTACATCAGATACCTCGGCCCTTGTAGGAACATCATTCTGCACCATAGATTCAAGCATCTGGGTCGCAACAATCGCAGGTATCCCCTGCCTGTGCGCTTCAAGTATTATCCTCTTCTGTGCAATTGCGACCTCGCTGATTGGAAGCTCCACACCAAGATCACCCCTTGCAACCATTACAATATCGGATGCATGGGCAATCTCCCTGATCTGTGAATATCCACTCTTCGTCTCTATCTTAGAGACAGTTCTGCCGTCAGAACCTGATGCCTTCAGTTGATCCTCAAGTTTCCACATGTCCTCCCTTGACTGCACGAAAGAAAGTGCATAGAAGTCTACTTCCTGCTTTGTTCCCTCATCTATGAATGATATATCGCGATCGGTAAGCGTCCCTAGGTCTATCTTAACTCCTGGAACATTTATCCTTGCCTTAGATCTGATCTGTCCTGAATTCAATGCCTTCACCTTGGCATGGCTCGAATCTGCTTCCACGACAGAGAACTGGTATGAACCATCCTGCATTACAACCGAGTCACCCTTTTTAAGCGATGCAAAGAAACCAGTCCGGTTGACGGGAATGCCTGAATCAGATAAAGGATAGATCTTGCCCTGCTCGATATTGATCGGTTCATTCAGCTCCCCGACCCTGAGCTCTGGTCCCTTAAGATCCAGGAGGATGGATATGTGCGTTGATAGTTCCGAATTAACGTAATCTGTAAGTGATCGAATCTTTCTTACATAATTTGTCTCGATGTGGGCAGTATTGATCCTGAGACCGGATAAACCAAGTTTAGCCATTTTTAGCAGTGTTTCTCTGTTGTCGCTTGATGGCCCAACTGTGCAAAGTACCTTAGTGTAAGGCATATATGGTCAGTATATCAAGTGATTAATATTTCACCATCTACCGCAAGGATACGTATATATTCCTGGGAAATGACAGATCTTAGGTAAAACTTCTCAGTAAATCTGCGGCGCAGATTAGACATATTCCTTCCTGCAGGAAGGGAGCATGTTCGTGAGATCGTCATTTAGCGCACTGAACTGGGCGAAATCCAGCTGCTGCTGGCTGTCGCTGAGTGCGGTGACTGGATTTGGATGCACCTCTATTATCAAACCATCTGCACCAACCGCCAGTCCTGCCTTCGCAAGTGGTGATACGTATCGGGATATGCCAGCTGGATGACTCGGATCTACGATTACGGGAAGATCTGTCCTTTCCTGCAGTACGGGAACTGCTGAAATTTCAAGTGTGAACCTTGTTGACTGCTCGAATGTTCTTATCCCTCTCTCGGCCAGTATCACCTTGTTATTCCCCTCCTTGGTTATGTATTTAGATGCATTGATCAATTCATCAAGAGTGTTCCCGAAACCCCTTTTCAGTAAAACAGGAACATTAGTTCTTCCCACCTTCCTCAGAAGAGAAAAGTTCTGCGAATTTCTTGAGCCAATCTGTATTATGTCAGAAGATTCCATCAAAATCTTAAGATCTTCAGCATCCATGAGCTCGGTTGCAATTGCCATTCCTGTCTCTTCTCTGGCAATCTTCAGAAGCCGAAGACCTTCCTTTCCAAGTCCCTGGAACGAATCTGGACTGGTTCTTGGCTTATAGGCTCCTCCCCTCAGAACTTTGACGCCAAGCTTTGACAGAAATTTCGCAGTTTTTACAATCTGTTCTTCGCTTTCAACTGCACATGGGCCCGCAATCATAAGGAAATTCCCATCGTGGAATTCAATGTTGTCAGTTATATTGAAAGAAAAACGCATCAAGACACCCCCATCCTGTTTAGCATAGACGTACCGATCAGGAAACCTGAAAAATTTTCCATGTAATCGGATGGAATATTATCGTAATCGAGGCCACTTTCCAGTATCTTTATGCCGGGCATACTCTTGATCTTGGTGACAACAATTTCTGTTTCATCTTCTATCTGCATTGTCAAAAGGTTCCGCCTGTTGTATCCAAGTATGCTGTATGTCCCAGATTTGCATTTTTCAAGCATGTCGATTGAATGAAACTCAGTAACAACCTCCAGCCCCAGACCCATTGCGTATTTAGATAAGACCCTGAGCTGCTCCTCCGACAGAAAATCTGCTATCAGGAGGATTGCATCAGCTCCTGCATTATATGCGCTAATGATCATTTCCTTGCTGGAGATGAAATCCTTAGCTAATACTGGAATATTAAGTGCAGAAGCTTCCAGCAGATCAGAATATGAACCATTGAAATAATCGGGTTCCGTAAGAATACTGATGCCTGATATTCCAAAATCAATGATCCTATCGAAGTAATCTTGCATTTTCATTCCCTCATGGATGCTGAATCCTGACGGTGACGATCTCTTAAATTCAGCTATTATGGGATGCCTGCCTTCCTTTCTTGAATCTGTGAGTGATTTCTTGAGGCTCAGGATACCACGTCTGCGCATGCTTGACGTGATCAGTTTCCTGCTAGGATTTTTCATGTATATTTCTTCAACTACAGACATTATCCCACCAAAAAATTCCGTATGATCCTGTCACCGTATTCGGTAAAATGACTTTCAGGATGAAACTGTATCCCGAAAGTTTTGTTGTCAGCTGTGTGGAAACCCATAATAGAACCATCAGATTTCGCTATAGAATCGACGATTATTGATGCAGAGGGCTCGATAACAAGCGAATGGTATCTGACTGCACTGAATTCTTCAGGTACGTCCCTGTAGAGCGGGGATGAAAAATGCCTTATCGTATCTATCTCTCCGTGTTTTATGCTTTCAGCCCTTCTAACGTTGCAGCCCAGCATGGTTGCGAGTAACTGGTGTCCAAAACATATGCCCAGTATCCTCTTCTTGCCCAGTTCAATTACTTCAGGTGTGGAGCCTCGGTCTCTTGTATATTTTGGATTGCCAGGTCCAGGCGAAATTATGATCGCGTTCGCCTCGTCTACGTTAACATCTTTGACCCTGTCGTTTTCTATTATCTCCACGCTGTGACCAAATGTCTCAACAGCCTGCTTGATGTTATAGACAAATGAATCGTAGTTATCTATTATCAATACTTTCATTAAGCAATCCTCCAGTTGCACTGATTGATTTGTTGAACATCTCCTGTACCTCCATCACCGGATCTGAATCCTTGACTATGCCAGCGCCAGCCTGTGTGTAGCAACGATTTCTGTATCTGAAGACACTTCGTATCATAAGCGCAAGATCCATAGAATCCTGGCCAAAAAGACCAATAGCACCCGAATATGGTCCCCTTTCAGAATCCTCATACTCAGAGATAAGCTGAATTGCCCTCTTCTTTGGAGCCCCTGAAACTGTTCCGGCAGGAAATACTGCATTGATAACATCCGAATTTCCCAAGCCATTCTTGAGTTTCGATGTTACATGGCTTACGATATGCTGTACTGAGGCATATTTCCTCAGAAACATTGATCTGTTAACCCTGACAGTGCCGGTGGCTGAAACTTTACCGAGATCATTTCTTGCAAGATCCACGAGCATGCGGTGTTCGAGTTTATCCTTTTCAGAACTCATAAGGTTGGATCCAAGATCTGAATCCTCTTTGCTATCGTACGACCTGTGAATTGTACCTGCAATCGGGAAAATTTCAAGGTCTCCACCAAATCTTGATACCAGATTCTCCGGTGATGAACCGGATATTTCAATTCCTTTGGACCTGTAGTAGAAAACATATAGCGATAGATCGCTGAGCAAATTTCTCTTAGTTACTGAAAGAAGATCCATTTCTGGCAGTTCAAACTTTCTGGAAAGAACAACCTGAAGAAGTTCTCCTGCCCTTATCCTTTCTATTGCTTCTGCAATTTTTTCAGAAAGTTCCTGATCATGGAAAGGGACTGAATGAACTGCGGAAATCTGAGACTTTTCCCTCTGGATCTTGCCGGAAATAAGCTTATCAGGTATAAATGACTGCATCAAAGGCAGTTCAGATCTCTTTATTGGAATATCTGGAAAGATGGAAGATATGTAATCGAATGGAACAAAGAGCGGCAAGTATTTTATGTCGTCCGATAATCTGTCTGAAAGATCATTCATAAAGGATCCAAAATTACCGTCTGCCTTCAGGATTGATCCATTTCCATGCATAAGCAATTCCTTTCCCATCAACGGATTGTCCCTGTCAAACTTGCAGAAATAAAAGATATTTTCAGATTCCCTGAAATCACGAATTCTGTCAAAAATCATTCAGCTTTTCGCCTCCTTCAGGTAAAGTGCCAATTTTTCAGGATCCTTTATTCCGGGTTCAATCTCAATTGAGCTGCTTGCGTCTATTATAGTAGGTTCCAGCTTCTTGACAACTGGCAGATCGTCGACAGATATCCGGCCTGATATGCCTATCTGGAATCTTTCTGCTATACTGGAGGCAAGATCATAGTGATTTTTGAAACCGGAAACAAATTCCAAAAGAACATAGTCTGTACCTGCATTACGGTATGAAGTTATTGAACCAGTTAAGTCTGGATCAAGCGACGCGACTACGGATATTGTCTTTAGCCCGGTCATCTCCTTTATTTTTTGTATATCTTCAGCCTTGTGCTTAAAATGCAGCTGTACGTAATCCAGATACCGAACCTCGTCACCTATCTCATCCATTGATGTGTAGACTCCAGCAATATGCTTTCCAAGGCCGCTGACCTCCCTTGCAGTGTCACTGTTCACCTTCCTCTTAGATCTCTTTGAAAATACAAGCCCAAGTATATCCGCCCCACAGTCTGCTGCGATTCTTGCATCAACCATCCTCGTGAGCCCACAAATTTTAATAAGCGGATCAGTCAATGCTTTCAATACCCCCTGATATTTTTTTGAATGACTTTTTGCCGATCCCTTTCTTTATTGCATCTCTTGCAATTGAATATCCCTCTTCGAGATCAGATGCCTCCTTCTTAAGCATAAGAAGAGGTGCAGCATTAAGGGCGATAAAAGATGATATCTTCTCATCCTTTCCGAAGAGTCCATCAAGGAATTTTTGACGGTTTTTAAGTGGATCATGGAAGGAGATGTTATGATAAGATATTTCCGGAAGGCCAATTGCCTTTGGATCTATGAGCATCTCTTTCCTCTGCGAATCCACAAGGATAGAGTATGTTTCAGACACGGGAGAAATTTCATCCATGCCGTCCTTTCCATGCACTATGAATCCCTTCTTCCTCCTTATAGAAAGAAAATCTGCATAGAGTGTGCATATCTCCTGGTCAGATGATCCTATGACTATCGTATCTGGGTCGCAGGGATTTGTAATAGGGCCTAAATAATTCATTATAGTCTTGAATGTGAGCATCTTCCTTGCGGGGAAGAATTTTGCAAATGATGAATTGTAGTGCGGTGCGAGAATATAAGCAAAGTTCAACCTTTCAAGATCCTGAATGATCTGTTCCCTGCTTTTCTCGAATTTATACCCCATCTTGGAGAGGATGTCACCACTCCCCTGAGGACTAGTTATCGCACGGTTACCGTGTTTGGCCATCCTGATTCCAAGACCGGCGCACAGTATTGAAGCTGCAGTGCTTACGTTTATGGTATTCTTGCCATCGCCCCCTGTGCCGACAATGTCACTGGTATTCTCGATTGGTTCAATCGTTGCCTCAGACCTGACAGCGTTTGCAAATCCAGTCAGCTCCTGCCCTGTCACACCCTTCATGTGCATTGCAAGCAGAAAAACTGTCTTTTCCAGATCGGTTCCACTTGCTATAAGTGTCTTCATCAGATCAAAAGCATGCTGTTCATTCAGGTCCCGCCTGTCAATTATAATATCAATATCATATAACACTGTCCAGCGCCTCCCTAAATTCCCTTATCTTGTTATAAGCCGCGGTAAAATTATGACCGGATATGTCATCTATAAGTGCGGAACCGATTGCAACACCATCACCACCGTGTTTCAGGATTGCTAATATATCAGTGCGATTCCTTATACCGAAACCAAAAATAACTGATCTGCCAGCGCAGACTTCCATTGCTCGAGCTGCAACGTTGTCAACATTGAAAGGCATGTTTATGCCGGTCGAGGGCTGCAAGCCGTAATATATCCACGATTTAGTTATTGATAGGACCCTCCGTATCACGCTGTCCGGGGTGGCTGCATTGAAAAAAGGTATGAATGATATGTTCGATTCCGCCAGTTTCTTCACTGTTTGATCAATTTTTGACGGGAAATCTATAAGCATGTCTGGGACTATTACCTCCGTTATACCATAATTTTTCATGAATGAGATATATCCATCAAGGTCACCTGACAGATCAGAAAAGTAAGATAGCGCTATCTTCCTTTCGCAGATATTATCACTTTTTTCAAATATTTCCCTGAAGCCCGAAAATTCAGGTAAATCTATCCTTTTATGTGTAAGCCTTATTTTAGGACCATCGTACCTTGGGTCCCTTGATGGGAGGCCGAACTCTATTCCGTCAACTATTCCGCTTTCCATCTGTTCAATGAATGTTGCAAGGGTATCATTATCTGGGTATCCCAGCGTTATGTAAATGAAAAGTTTCTTTCTCATCTTTTTTCCTTCTGGAAAATTGACAGGTCAAGCAAACCATGGCCACTTACATTAACTACTATCGTCTTCCTGGAATCTGGATTCGCTTTAATATATCTGAGAGCAGATGCAATCGCATGACCAGACTCAGGTGCACAGATTACACCCTGTGTATTGGCAAAAACCCTCATTGCAGCTATGACTTCGTTTTCCTGTATCTCCTCTGCTCTGATCCTGCCGTTATGTATAAGAGAGGAAAGCGAAGGTGCAGCACCGTGGTATCTCAGTCCGCCTGCATATATGCCTGCTGGAACGAAATCCGCCCCCAGGGAATACATCCTCAATTGCGGCAGGATTCCGGCGCTGTCTATGAAGTCATATTTGTACTCGCCCTTTGTGAGTTTCGGCACTTCCTGAGCGGTTGATGCAATCATCTCATTTTCCTGATCAAGAAAAGGGAATACAAAACCTGAAAAGTTACTCCCTCCGCCCACGCACCCTATCAATACGTCAGCATGTTCTCCCTCTATCTCGAGCTGTTTCCTGCTTTCGAGACCTATCACACTCTGGTGTGTTATGACAGAATTCATGACGCTTCCGAGCATATATTTAACACCGTGATCAAGTGCATATTCGACCGCCTCGCTGATTGCAATTCCTAAAGAGCCAGGATGATCCGGATCTTTTGCAAGAACAGATTGACCGAATTTCGTTTCTCCAGAAGGGCTTGGTACAACAGATGCACCATAAACCTCCATGATCTGTTTCCTCAGCGGCTTTTGTCTGAAACTAGTACTGACCATGAAGACCTTGCATTTCATTTCGTTCAGAGAGGCTGCGAGCGCAGTCGCGGTTCCCCACTGGCCTGCACCCGTTTCAGTTACAACCTCCCTTACACCCTCTTCAGACGCGTAGTATGCCTGGGGAATTGCAGTGTTTATCTTATGTGAACCGGTGGCAGTCGCTCCTTCATACTTGTAGTAAATCTTGCCCTTATATCCAAGTTTCCTCTCAAGATTCATTGCCCTTACCATCGGTGTTGGTCTTCCGATCTGCATGTAAAGTTCCCGGATCTCATCTGGTATCTTCTCATATCTGCTGAATGAGAATTCCTGTTCGAGAAGCTTCGAGGGCAGAACCGTCTTGAGTAATTCGATGGATGATTTTTCGACACTGGAATCCTTGGGTGGTGCAAGCTGTTCAGGAAGATCCGGAACAACATTATACCAGTTGTCAGGAATTATGTCAT
>JAKAAI010000122.1 GCA_021797055.1 Thermoplasmata archaeon
GCCTTGTTCTTATAGTCGCCATAGGTGGTACACTAATTGCTTTCGGACTCTACCTGAGAAGCCTTAGATACATCAAAGCCACACAAACTTCTCTTGCAGGTACTGTTGAACCCATTTCAGCTGCAGTAACTTCTGCCATAATCCTTGGAATATTTCTTACAGAATTACAATACATTGGTGGCCTCTTAATTCTCTGCTCGATCATCATTATGCAGCTATTCTCAAAAAAAGTTTTCCTTTCTGATGAAGCAGAAATTACTGTCAATTAATTTCACTTGATTTTATGAGGTATTCTGACCTGTTACCCAAAAGAAAGGTAAGTATCATTTGTAAATCTTTAAAATTAAGGATTTGCCGTGTAAACATCTATTATGACCGGCAGATAATTATGGTGGTTTCATGGTAGATCAATGTCATAGGATCTTCAGGTGACAATTCAAGAATTGTGCGATCGATTACCTTTTATATTTCTTCTTGCAGAATCGATCAATTCGCATGCTTCTTCATTTGACACCTCGCTGAAGTCTAGATAAAACTCCCCAACAGCCTCCATGTATCGGACTGGGTCTGCACATACAACCTCGTCCACCATCTTCTGGATCTCTCTCAGGACAGAGATATGCCCCACCGGGGATGCAACAACAATAGTCTTCTGATCTATGTCCTTAAAGGCTTTGATGGCAGCTTTTACTGTTGCTCCTGTGGAAATACCGTCATCAACCAGAATAGCGGTCCCATTTGTGTTCACCATCATTTTTCCATTTTTTCTGTAAATTTGCTGGAGCCTGGAAATATCCTTCAATTTAGTTTCAATGTATGGTTGCATATCTTTCTCAGAATATCCATAATTTAGCATCAGATTGCTGTTCAGGTAAAGAGATGGTTTTTCTCCTTCAGCAATGGCCCCTAGTGCCAGTTCCTCCTCACCTGGAAGGCCAAGTTTCTTCACTATCAGGACCTCCAGTGGTTTATTTAATCCAACGGCGATCTCATAGGCTACGGGCACCCCTCCTCTTGGCAGGCCGTACACAATACATTCTATTTTTTCGTAATCTTTCATCAAGGCCAGCAGTTTCTTCCCCGCATCCTTGCGATCTTTAAACATACCACATTACCTGGATTATATACAAATTGTAAAGGTCCGGATTACTTTTTTGGTTAGTAGCCAGGCATCCCTGATCTTTATCTTATTCACAGTGTACATTTCCTAAGTCAACACCTCAAAGAATCTGTACTTTGTTCTTTTGTTTCCTTCTATCTATCTTTGGACATAATGTGAGAAGGGGTTATTTGGACATTCTTCCTCTCAGTAATATGGTCAGATTCAATTATCGGAAAGTTGTGCCATTGGCATATGATGCAATGATCAGGATGCAGAAGTACATTGATGAATCAGGAATTGATGAACAAACGATGGAGTTGATAAAGATAAGGGCATCTCAGATAAACCATTGTGCCTTCTGCCTTGATATGCACACACAGGACGCAATGGCAATTGGCATAGGGGAAAGAAAGATCTTTAATGTTTCAGTGTGGAAAGAATCCCCATTCTTTACTCAGAGGGAGAGGATAGCGCTTGAGCTTACGGAATATGTCACCATGATTTCACAGAACGGTGTACCCGACGACCTTTATCAGAAAACCATGGAACTCTTCTCTCAGGAAGAATACGTGAATCTCATAATGTGCATAAATGTGATCAACTGTTGGAACAGGTTGTCTGTTGCGTGTGGATTTGAAGCAGGAATCTATAACCGGAAAAAGACTCAAACAAAAAGTGAAGAGTAATGCCAGAACCCGAAAATGTATCTGTTAATTAAAGCGGGACTTTATTAAAGAGTATCGTAATTGGTGATGCCTGATATGACAGTTAAAAGCGAAGAATATCCAATATTAGAATTTGACCCTGATAAAAAATCTATTACTAGCCCTGAAGTACAAAGCGATTCGTTCAGAGTGCCGGAAAATTGCGTGCTTTGTTTTTTCAATGATGTACTTCAGCGGCTTTACGAGAAGGGATTAACAAGAATAATAGGAAATGTCAGAAGCGACATAGGTCCTTTCCCCATATATGAGACCGAGTTGAACGGGAAGAAAGTTGCTCTTCTCCACCCCGGTGTAGGGGCACCTCTTGCTGCTGCATTTCTTGAGGAGATTATATCACTTGGAGCCAGAAAATTCATAGCATGTGGTAGTGCAGGAGTCTTGGATAGGGAAATTTCCTTAGGCTACTTGCTGATACCAACTTCTGCTGTGAGGGATGAGGGAACATCCTATCATTACTTGCCACCTGGTAGGGAAATTGGAGCAACCCCTTCTGCGCTTAGAAGCCTGACGGAGACTCTGACTCTTCACAACATCAAGTATCTTCTCACGAAGACTTGGACCACGGATGCTTTTTATCGCGAAACAAAGGAGAAGGTAAAATTGAGGCAATCGGAAGGATGCTTAACTGTGGAAATGGAAGCCTCAGCATTGTTCGCTGTAGCAGAGTTCAGGGGAGTTTCTCTCGCGGAGTTGCTCTACGCCAGCGATGATGTAAGTGGTGATATGTGGGACGTTGAATCTTCAAAGAAAAGAAACATCGTCAGAGAGGATATATTGTACCTGTCTATTGAAGCATGTTCGATGCTTTAAGTGAAAATTGAAAACGGGTAATCCGTTATCTTTTCACCGTGGCGTTTATTGAATCTGGAAATGCACCAGACTCAATTGAAAACCTCTTCCACCTTCTTAACCTCCAATCCCAGTTTCGAGGCCTCTCTATACATTTCTTTGTCGTCTGTCAGTAAAACTATTTGATTAGATTTACAGTAGAAAATGTACGATGCATCGTAAAATGTAAGGCCCGTGGAGAGTGAAAGTTTCATTATTTCTGCAATATCCAATGGCTCAAGTTTGATTGCTCTAATCATGGCGACTACTTTCTCAATTTCTTTTGTCAAGTCCATTGTGATCTCTCTGTCAAGCCCTTTTATGTGACCATCATTTCCCTTTGTCAGAATACTTCCAATCTCATAACCAGTCAGATCCAGTATATATGATTCTTTTAGGATTTTTTGTACACCTTCTTCAGAAACCATGAAGAAGAGGGTGAAGAGCGAGCTTGAATCCAAAACATAGCTTGAAGTCACTCTATCACCTTTGATCCCTGTCTTTTCTTAAATCACTGAGAAACTGGTCAGGATCAACGTTCTTTAGCATTCTATGAATCCTGGAAAGACTTTCCAGGAACTCTTTATCGTTCCTCCTCTCGATTTCATTCTTCAATGATTCCCTCATAACCTCTGAGTAATTTATTTTCAACCTCTTGGCTTCTGCCAGTATCCGTTCATCTACACGTATACTTACGAGTTTTGTCATACAATTATGTATGACAAAACACACATATATACTGTACGATCATTTTACTAATTGCTATGGTCTTGCTTTTCGGAGATAATATTAGCAATTGTTAGAAATGGTACGCAATGAAGGAGATACTACTCCTTGTTCACGTATTGGCAGGCCAGAGCAACTTAATAAGACCTATGCCAATTGTTTATGGACTGCACAGAATAGCTGATTCCGAAACAATGGGTCTGTCCAGATTTGGTCAGGAAAATAAGAGAACTCTCGCTTACGATCCTTAGAGCGGAAAGCCCACGGCTTTAGTCGTGGGAGGATGTCAGGTTGGTAGGATCGTTATGATAGACTTGGGGCTATGCTTCATTCGACTACTTGGTAGAAACTGTCTCCCTTGAATTCTTTGTCAAAAGTGGCAAGTCTATCATATGGTTCTCCGAAATCAATGCAAGTATTGTGCAATCTGTGAAGCTAAATTTTGTGGTTTTTTGATTCTTGAATAACTCCCATGAATTTTCAAAGACCCTCTCACTGACTGAAAGAACAGAAATTGATTCTCTTATGAGTCTGCCTGATGTTATAGCACTTTCCGGGGACTTGGACCTGACCAGCACGACAGTAACTGTTTCATCGAATACATAATCCGAAGTGACTGCAGACCCTTATTTGCCTGAGACTATTTCACCTACCAAGGAGACAGCCTTGTTGTGGTTACTATCCTTGTTAACGATGTATGCAACAAGGATGCTTGTATCCAAGAAAATCAAGATGTTTCACCGTAGAGTGATTTGTCTATCTCCTCACTCCACTGCACTGCGCCACGAACTCTTACTAAGCCATTAAGCTTCAGAAATATGTAGATGTCTGGAGCTCTAATCCCACCCTCCTTTTCCAGCCAGTAATTCATGGCCTGATTGAGTGCTTCTCCAACATTTTTATTTTCCTGAATAGCTTTCTGCCTGAATCGTTTATAAATTTCCTTGTCTATTTTCCTTACGACGAGTACGTTGCTATCGGAACTGTTATTCGATCTGGTCATGAGTATGACATGTATTATATACTTAAAAAATGATGGTTACGTAATTTCACCTTTAGAAAAGGCAAAGGGTAACATTTTATCCTTCATTTCATAATTACAAATAACCACTAAAGCACTTTTTATTTATGAAAAAAAGGGGATCGAAGTCATAAATAATGACGTGCTTCTTTAACACAACTGTTCAATCCAAAAGTGGCTAGGAGAGTGAAGTAAGTAGTCATAAGAAGATCATTGCAAGGAATTTCAGCTTCTGAGTGGTGTGGAATTGTTCTTATCACATTCCAAAAACAGGTAGGGAGTCATTTATATAATTAAATGGATACCGTTAGCCATCCAATTTTTCCAGGGTTAGCTCAGGAAATGTATCTTGCGTGGTTGCGAAGAGTTTCCACGCTCTCCTTGAAAATTTTGGTTTGAGACTAATCTTTCCTGGGGGTGGCTCCTAATAGAAGCACAACTCAATAATTGAATCTCTTTTCATATTCCTTATGAGGAAACCACTCCAACAATATTGCAATTATCTCTATTTCGCTGCCTGCGACAGAATACACTAACCTCCAAGCGTCAGGC
>JAKAAI010000026.1 GCA_021797055.1 Thermoplasmata archaeon
CTTTGAACTTGCAGTTAGAAGGATTCAGTATTATGTGAAAATTAATGATCATTGTAACTTGAAAATTCACTATTTTGTAATATAAGCCGCTGGAGGGATTTGAACCCCCGACCTGCTGATTACGAATCAGCTGCTCTACCTGCTGAGCTACAGCGGCGATTTATGGTCTATATATAGCGATGCCCGAAGGTGGCTTCGGATAGAAGAATGTTGATTTCTGACTTAATTTCTTACCAGAGCTGACTAATTTTACAAATATGTCCTTATCCCAGTCTGGCATTAGAACGGCAAAGGGTGCCTTACCACTTTCAACCATACTTTTAACATATTCAATATCGTGCAGATAAAGAACAGATTCTTCAATCGAACTATCATCAAGAAAACATACTTTTTTCAGTATCTCATCGCGAATGAAAGCACCAGGATCTTCGACCATTCTTTGTTTCAGATCAGGTTTTGCTTCACTCGGTAAAGAGAGATTAATATACCCTTTACCTGTTACAATGCATATACTCTTTTCGTCCCACCTGTCTTCTATTTTCACAGAAAATGACTCGCGTAACCTGGTTAGAATGGTTTGAGGATCAATGTTCGCCATAACAACACGGTGAATACCGCCTATTAGAAGGGCCCTGTCCTCTGATGATACGACATAAGCCATCGAATAGTTCCACCCGTTGCCCTTGGCTTCTGCTATCTCCCTTATAGCACCTAGTCTGTGGTGGCCATCAGCGACTATTGAAATCCTGTTTCTTAGAAGAGAGAGAATCCTGTTTTGTGCCGTTTTATCTTTCAGGACATAATATCTGTTTATGACACCGGATGGCTCTTCGAATATGCGGGATGGATCCATATTGCCAGTTATATTCTCAACCACGTTGGGCAACTCTGGATCCGGAACAACCAAAAATATAGGTTCAGGCTGAAGACCAGTTGCGTTCATAAGATCTACCCTGTTTTTCTTAGGTCCGCTAAATGTCATCTCATGTGGCTTTATTGAACCATCATCAGGATTCACTCGTACAAGCAAAATTACACCAAATCTTTGCATTGCTGATCCATGATGATTGAATTCTTGGACTAGAACGATGATGCTTTCTTTCTGTATCTGAGAAAGAATCCTTTCCTCAACCCATTTCTGGAAAGTTGATGCTGAGTCTTTAATACCATCCTGGCCGCGAGGCAAAGTGATGTGTGTAATATTGTATCTGCTTTTCTTGAGCTCCGCCTCCTGCTCCGGTGTTATAACATCGAACGGAGGCGACCAGAACTTATCAGACTTTAATGAGAAAACATATGGTTTAAACGCCTTTGCTTCCATTTCGATCACCTCATTGCTTTTTCCATAACAGCGAGGTCTTCCATATAACCGTCCTCACCCTTAGGTGTTTCAAGGACCATTGGTAATTCAAAGAACCTTGGATCATTTATAAAATTTGAAATACCATCTATTCCCAGTTGACCGGAACCAATCTGTTCATGCCTGTCCACCCTGCTTCCCATTTCCTTCTTGGAATCATTCAGGTGAAAACCCATCAGATATTGCAGCCCTATTGCTGAATTGAAATTGTCAATTGTTTCATCATACCCACTCTTGCTTTTTATATCGTAGCCAGCAGCAAATACGTGACATGTATCAAAGCATACGCCAATCTTTTTCTTGTCAGTGATCGGATCAAATATCTGTGCAATCTGTTCAAATTTGTAAGGTAAAGTTGATCCCTGACCGGCCGATGTCTCAATCAATATCTTTGTCTTTCCCGTATCAGGTAACACCGTGTTCAATATTTCTGACATTTGAGTCAGAGCTAGCTTTTCAGATGAACCCGAAAAGGAACCTGGATGCAGTACCAGGTAATCAATTGAAAGTGCATTTGCTCGCTGCAGTTCGATTGTCAAAGCTTCAGAGACCTTAGCATGCATTTCTGGTGAATTGCTGCCCAGGTTAAGAAGGTAAGATGCATGGCTCATAAGTTTCTCCTGTTTGTGTGCCTTTACGTTATTCCTGAAGGCTTTTACCTCATCATCTGGCAAGGCCTTTGCCTTCCACTGCATCTGATTCTTTGAGAATATCTGAAATGTCCTGAAAGCGAATACAGCTGCTCGGTCCGGCGATTTTGAGATACCACCTGCAGTCGATACGTGTCCACCAATTAGATTTCTCTCAGTTAATTTGCTCATTCATGTTCAGAATATGATCAGTCAATAATTACATTTGCGAGTTTCTGAACATAACAATTGCAGAACATGTAAATATTACCCACTCGAACTTGATGAACCCGGAGGATTGGAATTGACAAGCAGGTTAATGAATTGGTAGACATGCATTGCTAGTGCCGGGTTATCTGAGTATCCACACGCATCCAGATCCGGGCCCGCAATCATTGCCCTTCTCTGATCACTCACAACATCTGTGGATATCAAACCATCCTTCATGAATACAGTTACGTTATCAGGCACTCTCTTATTTGGCGGAACCACAAATACAACGTTAATTCCACGTTTTATGGCATTTTCTATATTCTTTTTAAGTTCGGTCCTTATCTCCCTGACTCTTGGAGTGCAGACATAAATTTCCCTTTCTGTGAGGTTGAACATCTCCTTCATCTTATCCATTACCTTATCGGATCCATATATTGTGTATATTAGCTGAGGTTCTCCCTTAGAAGGGAGTAGATCCTGCAGACTTTTTAGATCCAGAAAGAGATCGTTAAGCTTTTTCTCATAAGTTCTCTTTACAAGATCCATATCCTCAGGCTTAAACATCCTTGGTCTGCCTTCAGTCTCTTTTGCAAGACCCTTTGAAACAAGTGATTCCATAACCTTATATGCGGACGTCCTTGGAATATTGGCTGTGTCCGCAACTGTATCTGCATTGGCAACGCCATGATAAACGAGTGCTGCATACCCCTGAGCTTCGTATGATGATAGGCCGAGCATTTTGAGCATATCTGTTGTCCTTTTCATAAGATCGGGGTTGAGTGTCATAGTACAACATTCGCAGTATTTATATGAACCTTTTTTAATTTTCGATACCGGATATTGAATATCTTTTAATAATCGTGCAATTGTTAGAATAGATCTGTTTGATCCGTATCTTTTGCTGTATATAAAATGGAATAGGATAAATTATCTTCCGAAACACGAATGGAAAAACTCGATTAATGTTTTCTTGAAGGATGTCATTAACCTGGACATGCGTTCCTGCTTTTCTTCTCATATAATGTTGCGTGGAGATAGCCATGTATAGAGGATCTGAAAGGCGGAGCATATCAGTTCCTGTTGTTATTCAGGCCTTTGCCTTTACAATCTTGGGAAATTTTGCAGATTCATCTTACTCTCCTCTCTCAGCATTCATTAAAAATGCATATTCACTTACAGCTGAACAGGTTGGTATAATCACAAGCGTGGTATTCATAGGATCCCTGACTGTAAACTTCTTTACTGGAATACTTGTTGACCGGTTTGGGAGCCGTTCTGCTGTAAAGATCTCCTTTGCCTTTCTTTCACTTGGCTCGCTAATATGTGCAGTTTCCATATCATATGAGATGATACTTTCAGGTTTCTTTCTTATTGGTCTTGGTTACGGCAGCATAACTCCTTCAACAAATTCACTGATAATGGAGAAATATTTCCCTGATCATATGAGAAGGATGGGTATAAAGCAGTCTGGAGTACCTATAGGATCTCTGGTTGCGGTTTCTGTTCTCCCTCTTCTTGCAATATATTTTGGAATAAGATGGCCTTTCTTTTTACTTTTCGCTGCAACTGCAACTGTTTTTGTGCTGGTGAAAACGGACAGATTGTATTCCGGCACATTTAATTTTAGAAAGTATCTATCTGATATGCTTCAAACTGCAAGAAATCGTGATTTGATTTTAATAAGTGTTTTCAGTACAGTGCTGTCTTGGGGGCAGCAGGTCAGCCTCACATTCTGGATCCTTTTTATGGAGAATAATGGTATTTTGGTGATCATAGCCGAGATATCTCTTGCCATATTTCTAATTGGAGCAGTTGCTGGAAGAATATTCTGGTCAAGGATCGGGAATGCACTCTTCGGCGGTTCCAGAAAGTATGGGCTTTCTTTGATAATGGTAATCTCAGGAATCCTGCTAATATCAATAAGCATTTTCCACTTAAACACGTTAATACTCGTACCATACGCCTTCTTCCTCGGCATGAATACTGCTGGCTGGAACAGCACATATGTCACAGCAGTATCAGAAATAGCTCCCAGGAAAAAGGTGGGCATATTCAGTGGTGTAGGGCTAATTATCCTTGGATCCGGAACTATAATAGGCGCACCCCTCTCAGGTTACATAAAGGATACCACAGGATCTTTCTTTACCATGTGGCTTATTCTCGGAACGGTCCAGATAGGTTCCGCGATTGTGCTTTCCATTATAACTATAATAACGCAGAGAAGGAAAACAGTTGAACCGGGAATTTGATCTTTCTTCGGAGATTTTTATCCGCATGCATGAATGGAATCTCTGAAATAGCTCCCTTTACTTACATAATGATGAAACTTCAGGAAGACCACATTCAGTTTGTGATTGATAACGACGGTTTTCTTAAAAACTTCAAGCTCCTGGATTCTAAGATAAAAGGAGACGACGTGGAGATAACCGTTGACTTTGGGAATAACCTCAAGAGAATAGGCGGCATAATGAACGGAGGTGCAATTTGCACGCTGCTGGATTTTGCCGGTGGGCTTGCGGTTATGAATGAGGATGGTATAGTGAATGAGGTGACAACTAACCTAAACGTTCAGTTTGTTGGCAAGGTTGCAACCGGTCCTGTTATTGCGAAAGCGCATGTCATTAAAAGAGGAAAAACCCTTATCCATGTGGATATGGATCTCAGAGATGGTTCTGGGAATATCTGCGCCAAAGGTACTGGAACATGGTATGTTTTCAGATGAGGTTAAATAATGTGTAAATTCTGTCTTCAACCCTTCAGTAAACTGCGAACCAGAAGAGTCGTAATTGCCATAAATGCAAGTATATCAATTTACAGAATACCTGATCTTGCAAGAGATCTCGTAAGAGAGGGCGCCGAAGTAATATGTGCAATGAGCGATTCTGCTCAGAAGCTAGTAAGCCCTGAAATTTTCAAGTGGGCCACCGGTAATCCAACGGTATCAGAAATCTCAGGTAACATCGAACATATATCCCTTTTCAGGGATAGGAAAAACACTGTTCTTCTGATTGCACCCGCCACTTATAATGTAATAGGGAAAATCGCCGCCGGAATTTCTGATAGCATACCATCTCTATTCTTCTCATACGCATTCGGACATGGATGCAGCGTGATCCTTGCACCTGCAATGCATGAGGATATGCTTAGAAATCCAATGGCGGTTGATAATATAAAGAAACTTCAGTCTCTGGGTGTTAAATTCGTGCAACCAAGGGTTGAAGACGAAAAAGCCAAGATCCAGGAGAATAATTTAATGATAGATGAAATATACAGAGCTTTCTTTGGAAAATTACTTGATGGAAAAAGATTTCTAATCATATCCGGTAGAAGTGAAGAATCAATAGATCCAGTAAGGGTTATCACAAACCGGTCAACAGGATTAACTGGTTACTGGTTCGCAAGGAATCTGTATAGAATGGGTGCAGCCAGTGTTACACTTATAGGTAATTCTGAATATGATCTGCCTGCTTATGTGAATCATATTAACGCTGAGTCATCCGATTTGTACTATGCTGAAACAAGGAACGAGCTTCGGTCTGAAAACTACGACGCTATCATAGTACCGGCTGCACTGTCGGATTTTATGGTTAAGGAATCAAAGACAAAACTATCAGGAAGCACCGGTTACACATTAAATCTCAGTCCGAGAGCAAAGCTAATAGATGAGATCAGAAAAAATTACAATGGAAAAATAATATCTTATAAGCTTTCAGAGGAATACAAGGAGATCGAAACTATTGCCGAAAATGAATATGTTGTTTACAACAAGATCAAACCAAATGGCGGCAATTTTGGTCATTCCTCCGCGGATTACACAGTATACCACAGAAATGATATGCAGGAAATATCCGGGCTCAATAAAGAAGAGGTAACCTGGAAACTGCTGATTCATGTAATGGAAGTGGGAAACGCCGATGCCCTCAAATAAAAAATTGCGAATAACTGGTATTGAGGCAATCTTATCCAGCCATGATGAAGCCCTGAAAGCAATCGACGGAGACTTTATGCGTATTATAGAGGAAAATAGACCTGATTTCTTGGTTCTGCCTGAAAAATGGATTATGGAGAAATATATGGAAGGCAGCAGCGGTCTTTCTAAAATATTGGAATTTTTCCAGAACATGTCAAAAGAATTCGACATGACAATTATACCTGGCAGCTTTAGCATTTTCAGGAATGGTTCTCTATATAATACGTCACCCGTAATAGCCAACGGAAAAGTCCTGGGATGGTCTGATAAGATTTCCCTGTACAGGATAGAGAAAAATGAATACTCTCCAGGCAGGGATATCTGCGTATTTGAATCCAGGGGAATCAAATTTTCTGTTGCAGTATGCTATGACCTGGATTTTCCATATTACACGAAAATTGCAATAAGGAAGGGTGCCAGAATTTTATTCAATCCATCACTGATCATTAAGCAGTTTCATGAAATGTGGCATCTTTATGTCAAGGGCAGATCCTTGGAAAACAGAATACCTATAATATCGGTGAATTCGTCAAGCGAGCCTTTAGGTGGAAATTCCCTGGGTACCAGCTTGGTCGAACTTGACCGTGGGGTCATTTTAGAAAGTCATATGGCAGAACAGTCAGTCTTGTCGTACGAAATTGATATGTCCCGAATTGATAATATGATAGAGAACCGGATGAATGAAGATCCTGGAAAATACTCATTCCTGCAGGAATGAATTAATGTAATCAGCAACCTCCCTGAAATATAACGTCTGCGGTGTGTGACCTGCACCGGGGATTATTTTCAGTATGCTGTTTGGCAATTTCTCCTGCAACCTGATTGCATATTGCAATGGTATAATACTATCCTTCTCTCCCCATATGATCATAACAGGAATTTTAATTCGAGAAATATCATCATAACTTATCTTTTCTTCTGGCCGGGTGTTGTTGGTCACAAATTTTAACATCAGATCCCTTTCGTTTGGTGAATTTAGCTGCATGATCCTATCCACGAAAGAGTTAATACCCTCCTCCCCAGATTCTCCGACTGTTGGATTAGTACCAGCAGAATCGACAAGAACAAGTTTTTCAGGTTTTGTACTAGCAGATAGGAAATACCTCATTGATACCCATCCTCCATAAGAATGGCCGATGAGAGTGAACTTTGTAATATGAAGTTTGGAAATAACCTCACTTAGAATCACGCACTGATCCTCAATTGTGAATCGATCGGGCGGTTTTGCGGATCTACCATGACCTAGAAGATCAAGCAAGTAGATTCCATATTTCCTCTCCAAGAGAGGTACGACCTTGAGCCATGTGTTCCCATTAGAGCCGAGGCCATGCAGAAATATAAGCGCATCATTACCGGGCCTAATGAGCATCGAAATATTACCGAACGAAGTTTCCACGTAAGATCTCTCCATTTTTGTTCAGCATGATATTACTAGACTATATTTTACGTGAACTGTGAATAAAAAAGTTAAGACTGGAACAAACTTAGGTTTAAAAATAATCTTTAGACCTGTTTGAAGTTTTAGAATAAGTATTTGCACTACAATGGTTTATGATAGATCAACCCGTGCTTTTCTAACGTGAATTGACATGTCGGCGGGAACCAGCGAATTCAAATTTAATCTCTATCAGTGAAAAAGAACTAATGACCTGAAGCAAATAATAAGTTGCAGCATGCAGTGATAGTTGTATATACTATGGTAATTGAGCATGCACATATATTTCGATAGAAGATTTTAGGAGAAGATTATCTATAAGGGAAGATGATCAACTATGCCAGAAATTACGAAATTTGTTTATATGTTTGAAGAGGGAAATCAGAAGATGGTCGATCTCCTTGGAGGGAAAGGAGCTGGCCTTTCTGAAATGAAGAATATTGGTCTGAATGTTCCACCAGGCTTTACAATAACAACGGAGGCGTGCAGGCAGTACATGTCAAAGCTCACCTATCCTGAAGGTATGATGGATCAGGTATCAAAAGCCTTAAAAAAACTTGAAAACCTTGCGGGCAGAAAGTTTGGAGACGAAAACGATCCGCTCCTGGTTTCCGTCAGATCAGGTGCGCCCATCAGTATGCCCGGGATGATGGATACAATCCTCAACGTCGGGTTGAATGATAAGACAGTTGAAGGTCTTGCGAAACAGACTGGAAACAGGAGATTTGCGTATGATTCATACAGAAGACTCTTACAGATGTTCGGTACCGTCGTGCTGGGTATACCGCACGAGGATTTCGAGGAAAAACTTTCGGCTGTCAAGAGCAAATATGGCGCAAAAAATGACGTTGACCTGAACGAGAATCAGTTAAAGGAAGTCGTAAAGGAATACCTCGAAACATATTCAAGGAGCAGGAAGGCGTTTCCACAGGACCCTCTCGAACAGCTAAATGTGTCGATTGAAGCTGTTTTCCAGTCATGGAATTCAGACAGGGCTAAAGCTTATCGTGAAATAAACAAGATACCAGATGACATGGGTACCGCCGTAAATGTTGTTTCCATGATATTTGGAAACATGGGAAACGATTCAGCGACCGGAGTTGCATTTACAAGGGACCCGAATACCGGTGAGAAGAAACTGTTTGCCGAGTACCTGACAAACGCTCAGGGGGAGGACGTCGTTTCAGGTGTCAGGACACCAAAATCGATAAGCGACCTCGAAAAGGAGATGCCCGGTGCATACAATGATCTGATTAAATCTGTGGACATTCTTGAAAAACATTATCGGGATATGCTTGACATTGAATTCACGATTGAAAAGGGGAAGTTGTACATGCTTCAGGTCAGGGTGGGAAAGAGAACTGCAAGGGCCGCACTGAAGATAGCAGTAGATCTTGTAAAGGAGAAAATCATTGACGAAAGAACTGCAATTATGAGAATTGCACCTTCCGTCCTTGATACCGTACTGCATCCACAGATCAAACTGACCGGTAAGGAAAAAATGATAGGGAAAGGCCTTGCAGCTTCACCTGGTGCAGCAATTGGGAGCATTGTATTCAGCTCAGGCAGGGCAGTTGAGTTATCAAAATCTGGAAGAAATTTAATTCTAGTCAGGCCAGAGACAGTTGCTGATGACGTAAGAGGAATGGCAGCGTCCGTAGGTTTTCTCACACAGAAAGGAGGCATGACCTCTCATGCAGCTGTAGTTGCTAGGGCGATGGGAAAACCGGCCGTGGTTGGCGCTGAGGAAATAACAGTTGATCTAAAATCCGGTACTTTAAAGACTGGCGGCGTGGTTTTAAGGGAAGGCGACGTAATTAGCATTGACGGTACCTCTGGATCCATATATCTTGGAGAGGTAAAACTTGAGGATGCCAAAAAAAGCGAAGAGATGGAAACACTGCTGACCTGGTGTGATAGATATAGGAAGCTCGGCGTGAGGGCAAATGCAAATACGCCGGAGGAGGCTAGGGCAGCACGGGCAAACGGAGCTGAAGGCATCGGGCTTGCAAGGACAGAGAGGATGTTTCTTGGCAGCGAACGCATACCAATTGTAAGGAGTATGATAATGAGTGCTTCGAGTGAGGAAAGGAAAAAATATCTGGATCAGCTACTACCCATGCAGATATCGGACTTCAAGGAATTCTTCATGGTCATGGAGGGCTATCCGGTAATTATCAGATTACTGGACCCACCATTGCATGAGTTCCTGCCGGATAAGGAATCCCTTATCAACGAGATAAATACGCTTGAACAGAGAATGAGGCTTAACTCAAAAGAAAAAGAGAAACTTTCTGATCTCAAACGCCTGTTAGCCACAGTAAAGGATATGGAGGAATTCAATCCAATGCTTGGTTTCAGAGGGTGCAGGGTTGGCCTGATATATCCGGAGATTTACGAAATGCAGGTTAAGGCCATAATAACTGCAGCAAAGGAAGTTTCATCAAAGGGCACAGAGGTCATGCCAGAAATCATGGTACCGCTTGTCGGTCTCCAGAATGAGATGCGTATCCTCAGAGAGAGATTGACAAAAACGGCCACTGAATCTCTTGGCGGTTCTGCCTTAGATTACAAAATTGGAACAATGGTCGAGATACCAAGGGCTTGCCTTGTTGCAGATAGGATTGCGGAGTTTGCAGATTTCTTCTCGTTTGGAACCAATGATCTCACGCAACTTACATTCGGATATAGCAGAGATGACGCCGAGGGTAAATTCATAAATAAATATCTCGAGGATGGAATACTCACCTCTGATCCATTCAGATCGATTGACAGAGAGGGCGTCGGTGAACTGATGCGCATCGGTGTAGAGAAAGGGAGAAAAGCAAGGAAAGATCTCGAGGTTGGAATATGCGGTGAACAGGGCGGAGACCCAGAAACTATTTATTTCTGCCATGAGATCGGACTGGATTATGTTTCCTCGTCTCCATTCAGAATACCAATAGCAAGGCTCTGTGCTGCAAGGGCAAAACTTGTTGAAGAATCAGCGAGGACCTGAACAGTTAATATATTTATATTTTCTAAAAAAAATTTCTTTAATTTAAGTGTAGTTTTTATATCGAGCCTACCCGCAGCTGATTTTCGAAGATAATATGATCTGCTATCTATAAGTACTGAATCGTTCATTGTATGTTCAAAAATTGTATTTCCAGGTAGTTCTTCTGGATTCACCTGTTAAATATTGGTTTGGTAAAAACTGTAATAAAAGTCAATAGTATGCTTGCGATTATGTATAAGTGCAGTTCGAGGATCTTCACGATTACATACAGCATCTTGCGAAGCTCAATTATCTTAGAGTTATAAGCGATGAAGTAGATCCGGATCTAGAGCTAACTCAAATACTGAGCGAAGAACAGCGTGCTGGTGGATCCAAAACGCTTGTTTTTGAAAAGGTTAAGGGATCCTCTATACCTGCTGTTGGAAATATATTTTCCACCCCAGACAAGATGAAGTTGATACTGGGGGATGATCCTCAGGCAATCGGTGAAAGGCTCAGGAATCTGACAAGAATGCCTGAACAATCTGAATCTCTTATTTCCAGGGGCTTCGAGATGTGGCGTGAACTTGGTGGAGTCAGGCCAAAAATATCCTCTGGGCTGCCTGGCAACTATCAGGAGATGGAAAAGGTCGATCTCAACAGATACCCTATATGCAGGACATGGCCGAAGGATGCAGGTAAATTTATAACACTGCCCCTTGTGATTACAAAGAACCCAGAAACCGGAGAACGCAATGCTGGCATGTATAGGATGCAGGTTTACGACAGCGAGACTACCGGTATGCACTGGCACATTCATAAAGGAGGATCACAACATTTCCTGTTACAGGGAAAGAAGGAAATGGATGTTGCAGTTGTGATTGGAAGTGACCCGCTCACAATGTTTTCAGCAGTTGCTCCGCTGCCTGAATATCTCGATGAGTTTTCATTTGTTGGTCTTGTGTCAAAAAAGAGGATGGAATTGGCTAAGGGAAAGACAGTTGATCTGGAATATCCAAGAAACGCTGAGATAGTGCTTGAAGGCTATATTGATCCGGACGAGACCAGGATGGAGGGCCCATTCGGCGACCACACAGGATATTATTCGCTTGAGGATGTTTTTCCAGTATTCCATATAAGAAAGATAATTGAGCGCAAAGACAGGATATATCCGACGACAATAGTTGGTAAATTATGGCATGAGGATGTTGTGATCGGAAAGGCTATAGAGAGGATGTTCCTGCCTCTTATACAGATGCAGTTTCCTGAGATTGTTGATCTGAATACAATGGAGGAGGCTGTTTTTCATGACATGGTTGTAGTGTCAATAAAGAAGAAATACCCAGGCCATGCAAAGAAGATTATGTTTGCGATGTGGAGTTTTGGCCAGCTCATGTTTTCGAAAATAGTACTCGTCGTGGATGACGACATAAATGTACATGACAGAAAACAGGTTATCTGGGCTATGGGCACCAGGGTTGATCCTGAAAGGGATGTTCTCATTGTTCCAGGTACGCTGACAGATTCGCTGGATCATGCATCTCCAATTATGAATTATGGATCCAAAATGGGAATAGACGCAACTCGTAAAACTAAGGCAGAAGGTTATAACAGAACATGGCCAGATGTACTTGAAATGACCGCGGAGATCGAAAAAAAGGTAATGGATAGGTGGGTTAAACTTGGCCTTTGATTTTGCTAAAAAGATATTTCAGCTGATAAAGATCGAACATACTGTGTTCGATCTGCCTTTCATTTTCAGCGGTGCAATCATAGCATCACATGGCAGGTTTCTGCCCGTTACTTTTCTGCTGATTCTTGTGGCAGCAGTTTCTGCAAGAGCTGCCGGTATGTCAATCAACAGGATAGAGGGCAGAAAGTGGGATTTAGTGAATCCAAGAAAACGAAACTGGGTCCTTGTTAATGGTAAACTCAGCATGAGATCTGCAATCATAATGACTGTCGTCTTCTCGGCGTTGTTCGAAATATCCTCATATTTACTGAACTTCTTTGTATTCCTACTTTCACCAATAGTTCTCTTCATGTTCATAACTGATCCTATACTAAAAAGAATTACTCCATGGAGGCACATTTACATGGGTGCAACGATTGGACTCGGTGTGCTAGGCGGATATCTTGCTGTATCTCCTGGAATTCCTTCCACCCCGCAGATCTATCTTATATTCCTGTCAAGCACATTATGGATAGCAGGCTTTGACATGATATATGTTATACCGGATATCGAGACAGATCAGAGACTTGGCCTCAAGACAGTTATGACAAGATTTGGAACCGATAGGGGTCTTCTGATTTCCACCCTCACACATGCTGTTTCGTTCATTGCTATGCTTATTGTTGGCCTTTACTTAGATTCGTTCTGGTATTTTGTAATGCTTGTACCCATCCTTGGTCTTATGATATTGCAGCACAGAATTATAGACCCATCGAATCCATCAAGTGTCCGGGCATCGTTCTTTGGAGCAAACTCGTTTATTGGCATACTGTTTCTCATAGGTCTGATATTATCCTATAATTTTGTTGGTATCTGATCTTTTCTTGTAAACGGTCAAGTTGAATATGAACAGCAGGGAGATGGATATGAAACCCATGGATCCTATTGTGGACCATATCTTTATTCCGTTGTAAACATAAAAGAACATGAAAAAAGATCCGATTGACGGCCCAATTGCCCTAGCTGCGGAGTTAGCCATACTCAGGAACCCCATGTATCTTCCTGTCTTACCTTCAGGCGCTATCTGAGATACTACGGTATTCATTCCAGGGGAAGTGAGGTTCTCTCCTACAGTAATGAAAAGCATGTCGAACATCAATCCAAAGAGAGAATGTGAAAATGCAACAAGGAAATAACCCAAAGAATAGAATGCTGAACCCATTGCCATGACATGAACGATGCTGATTTTTCTAGTGATCCATGACATCGGATACTGACCAAGAACGACAACAAGCCCGTTGACTGCGTATATGTAGCCAATGTTGCTCTCAAGGATCCCGACTACCTTTGTGGAATATACAGGTAGAGTTACTGAGAATTGCGATGATACAAGTGTTATGAAGAAAGTTCCGGCAGCAAAAAGAACCAGTCGCCAGTCTAGTCCGATGCGCACGTTATTTCCAGTTTTACGTGCCGTGATCTCTACCGGATGCAAGAACGCTGCAACTGTTATCAGCTGAATAAGGCTTGTAATGGCGACAAGCGTGAATATATATCCAATATTTATCGCAGACAGAAAGCCACCCGTGAGCGGACCAATAGCCCATCCAACATTTGACATCACCCTGTAAAGCGAATATGCCGTGTTTCGTTCACTTTCCGATGTAACATCAGATACAAGCGCCGATGCAGCTGGAAATACAAAGGCACCGGATATTGAAGAGCTTATGAAAAAACCGATAATAATGAATTCGTTTGCATGCGTGAAGACGAGAATCGAAAGGATCGCGTATATTGACAGACCTATAACAGATCCAACAAGTAATGTGCTTCTCCTTCCAATCCTGTCTGAAAGTTGCCCTCCAAGTAGGCTGAATATCGATGAAAATATAGAAAGAATTGTGAATATCACGCCAACATAAAATATGGATATTTTGAGATTTATGTTGAAGAAAATAGCCATGAAAGGCCAGCTTGCGCCGAAACCAATGCTGCGTATACATGATGCGGTTGACACTGCCCATAGCTGCCGGTTACCGAGCATCAGTCCTTCAGAAGCTTTATTACGTAAACGCAATGACAATTCTACGTAATCGCGAAGGTGTAGAAAAATAGAATTGTGCTTGAACCAATATAATTCTAGATAATTTTATTTCTACGAAAGCGCTATAATGCTGAATGTGGAAATACTGCTCCTACAGCCCGCTGCGAATCAGCTTCGCTGGCGGTGGTACGGATATACCGCCATTTGTCGATGAATATGGCTCATCCGTTGTAAATGCAACTTTTGATCGCGGCGTGATGCTGAACTACCGCGAAGACCAGTATCCGCTTGAGATCTCGTCAAGGGACTTTTTCAGCAGCACCATTTCTGGGATACATTCAGAAAGGAGAGGTATGCCTGGGAAACTGGTTGATCTTTTCACTGAGATGGGCATAAATAAGGGAAGCGTCCTCATAAGCAGCGATGTCCCACCGGGTTCCGGACTGGGATCTTCGAGTGCACTCATACTTGGAGCACTGAATCTGATTCATACAATAAGAGGCGAAAAAGTAGATAAGCATTCTCTTGCAGAGGAGGCCTACAGGGTCGAAAGGGATTTCTTCAGGATTACTTTAGGTCTCCAGGATCCGTATGCAATTGCGTATGGTGGATTCAAATCGTTTAATTTCGACAGGAATGGGATTTCAAACTCAATATTTGATCTGACCAGGGATTTCATAAGAAAGTTTGAGACTTCCCTTTTGCTTGTTTATACTGGCAAGACAAGACAAAGCAGCAGGATCCTTTCGGAACAGGTCAGGAGATCCCACCAGAGAGACCCGGAAACGATTGATAAGCTTTTGGCAATAAAAAAACTGGCTCTTGAAATGAAGGATGCGATTTCAAAGGAGAATTATCAGGATATTACATCGATTATAAACGCCGGATGGGAGATAAAGAAGAGTCTTGGAAGCGATGTGACGAATGATATAGTTGACGGCATAATAAGAGCGGCTATGAAGAACGGCGCAGATGCTGCCAGGCTCCTGGGGGGCGGTTCCCAGGGGTTCGTTCTTCTTCTTTCTGAAAACAGAATAGTGGAACTTCAGAAAAAGATGCTGAATTATTCAAGGTTTGTCGTGAGAGTTTCATTCGATAGATTCGGTACAAGGATCATACATCCTCGATAATTTCCTTTTCCTCTAAATTATGAATCCTGATGTCAGATTTTCTTACCATGGATGCGAACACAAGTGATAGGATCATTATTCCAAACAGAGCAACAGAGTAAAGATGTATGTCTATGGATCTGCTGAGCGACGTTGATCCAACATCATAAAGGGCAAGTGATGCAACGATTATTCCAACGGCACCTTTTGAACCAAGTATGCCGGTCACTGTCCTTGGCTTTACTTCCTTAACTGTTCTTGAAGAGAGAAAATAATTCAGGACGCCACCGACAGCGGCTGAGATTGCAACAAGTACGACAAGATATACAATATATTGCCCTGTTGGAAATATTACGTCAAGCCCTGCTATACTGAAGTATAAAGGTATAAAAAAACTGTCATCCAGCCTCGTAAGTGTTCTCTTGATCTTTCCATTCAGTTCCTCTCCTATGACGACATCGCTTATCAGAATGCCTGCAAAAAAGGCTCCAAGAACATATGTGACACCGATTTCCTCGAAAATCAGTGACACTAGAAGGCCACCCACGATTACGGCGCCAAATACAATCTTTTCACCGCGTCCCATTGCGTGAATCTTGTCAAAAAATGATACAACGAATTCTGAATGTTTCCTCAGAGTACGATCGAGAAGGGCAAGCAGAATCACAAATATGATTATTCCAGGTACTTCGATGTATATCTGTTTTAGATCTATGGATATGGATGTAATAGCAAGCGCAACAACATCAGTAATGATTACGGAAGCAAGTATAACGTCACCAGTATGCATGTGAAGTAAACCATTATCTTTGATTAAAACGGAAATTATGCTTATTGATGGTACGCCGATGGCTATTGACACAATTATAGACTGAAAATAGGATAGACCCAGAACATAATGGGAAACAAGAATCATTACTATCACAGGTATAAAGAAACTTGTAGATGAAAAGGAGAGGCTCTTTCCAAAATTGGCACGAAATGTATCAGTTGTTGCCTCAATCCCTATGTACAGTATGATGAAGAAGAGACTTATCTCAGCGATTGCGCTAAATGTTGCTCCAGGCTGGATCAGGTTCAATAAAGCAGGCCCAAGTATCAGCCCTGCCAGAATTTCACCAACAACAGATGGAAGGCCATATCTCTCAAATAGCTCTCCGAGAACGAAAGCTATGATCAGTAGTAGCAGAATTGATGTAAGAAGGGGCAGTGTCACATATCTATGTACATATAATAATTGATAAATGTTTTGTTTTTAAAATGTTTAAGTGAAATAATCAGAAGAAATTGATTATTCCCATTATTATGTAATGGTTGAGCATCAACGTAACAAATAGAACGGAAACTGTGTTTACTACCTTGACCAGCGGATTTATTGCAGGACCAGCTGTGTCCTTGGTTGCATCTCCAACAGTGTCTCCTACAACTGCAGCCTTGTGAGCCTCTGAGCCTTTTCCGCCATACTCACCCTGCTCGATGTATTTCTTTGCGTTGTCCCAGGCACCACCGCCTACAGTCATCATTATTGCCAGTGGAAATCCGGAAAGTATTACACCTATCAGTACACCTGCGAGAGCAAGAGGACCAAGGATAAAACCCATTAGTATTGGTGTCAGTATACCGATCAATGCAGGTACCATGAGCTCATGCAAAGCCTCCTTAGTCACTATGTCCACAGCTTTACCATAATCAGGTTTTTCTGTCCTGTTAAGTATTCCAACATGCTCACGGAACTGTCTCCTTACTTCTTCCACGATTGCGAATGCTGCTTTGCCAACGGAATTCATCAAATATGATGTGAAGAAAAACGGTAGCATAGCACCAACAATGAGTCCGATCAGAACTAACGGGTTGTCTATCTGAATGACACTAAAATTTGCGTTAATTAGAACCTTGTATGCAGCAAAAAGTGTAAGGGCAGCGAGAACTGCACTTCCAATTGCGTATCCCTTTGTAACTGCTTTCGTAGTATTTCCAACAGCATCCAGTGGATCTGTTACCTCTCTCCTTGTCTTCTCATCGAATCCAGACATTTCGGCAATTCCGCCCGCGTTGTCCGTGATTGGACCGTAAGAATCAATAGAAATTATGATGCCGGTAGCTGAAAGCATTGCAGCAGCCGCCACGCTTATTCCATAAAGGCCGTAATCGCTGCCTTTGAAAACGGAAGATATCCCGTAATAAGATGTTAGACCGAATGAGAGAGCTATGCCGATAATGATCACGATAGCAGGTATAAAAACTGCCTGCAAGCCATATGCGAGACCTGTGATTATATTCGTTCCTGTTCCGGTCGTAGATGCTTTAGCTATCTTTGCTACAGGTCCGTATCTTTCAGAAGTGTAATATTCAGTAACATAGACAAAAATAAGCATTATTATTATCCCTATGACGGCATCTATGAATACAACGGTGGAACCTCCAAGCAGCAGATCAGTGACTATGTAAAAGCCTATGATCGAAATAATTACTGTGGCAATTAAACCGCGGTATAAGGCACCCATAATTCTCTGGTTGGGCCCTTTCTTTACGAAAAATATGCCTGCCATGGTCGAAAGTAATGCCACTGCTCCAAGAACAAGGGGGAATATTATCGCTGCTTTTCCTATATTGTCCAGATAGGCAAGAAGCATTGCGGCAAGAGCAGTAACGACAAATGTTTCATAAAGGTCTGCTCCCATTCCAGCACAGTCTCCAACATTGTCGCCAACGTTATCTGCGATGACAGCTGGATTCCTCTCATCGTCCTCAGGCAAACCCTGCTCTACCTTACCGACAAGATCGGCCCCTACATCGGCACCCTTCGTAAATATACCTCCGCCAACCCTGGCAAAGAGCGAAACGATTGATGCTCCGAAAATGAAACCAATCATTAATTCCGGATTGTCATAGAACATGTAAAATGATATTAGACCTAGTACTGCAAGTGAAATAACCGTTAGTCCAGTAACACTGCCGCCTCGAATCGCTACGGACAAAGCTGGATTCAGGCCAGACTTTGCTCTTATGGCAGCCCTGACATTTGCCCTTACGGAAATATTCATCCCAATCAAGCCTGCAACTGCAGATCCGAGTGCCCCAACAAAAAATCCCAGTGCTATTTCACCGCCGTATGTGAAATTCTTGTAAGCAAAGAATGCACCAAAGATTACGAAAGTCAGAACAATTACAAATATGAATACTGTGGTATACTGGCGCTTCATGAACGCGTTTGATCCATGACGGATGTAGTCGGAAATAGCCTGTGCCTTAGGATCATCAACCTTTATCCTCAAGAGAATATAACTCTGGACACCGGCGTAGATAAGACCTAATAGTGCTGATACCAGTACAAAGAGCTCCCAGCCCAGTATTGAACCATACATTGGCAGGTGATAGTATGTGTATTAAAATTATTTTTGATTGCGACAGTGAATATCAAAGCTTGTATATGATATCTGAAACGACGTCGCCTTCCTTTATACCAAGTGACTTTGCTCCTGTAGTCAGATTAGCAACCTTTGCTTTGAGCAGGGTTTCAAGGTCCTTGACGCCAGTTACCCTTACTGCTGTATCCTTGAGATTTTCTGCAGCTTCAATATTGAGGTATCCGCACATTACGTAGCCTGTTTTTCCTTTGAGCATGACAAGTGGTGCTCGATACATATCTACCTTCAGGTATTCGTAGTCACGACTCTGTATTTTGATTGTCTCTGAACATATCATAGAAGTGAATCAATTGCGGGAATAAAAGCTACTATGTTCATAGATAAACTATCTGTGATTGAATCCGAGACTGCTTCTGTTCTTCGCGAGTATTCGACTGATACCGGAACCATACTGAGCTGCCTTTTTTCTGGCCATTGAAATGCTACTGCTCATCCCTGAAAGAATAGCCGTCTGCCTAAGAATAAATTTGTTTATTCCGTCTACAATATGTATAGATCTCGGAAGATGACCTATCTCAATGATTGGATCCTGTAGATATGGTAAGATCAATTTCTTTCCAAAGTGGCTGGCTATCTTTTTTTCCCTTGGAAGCGTTACTTCGAAAAGTTTCCTGATGCTTTCACTATTATCTAGACCAGGTTTTTCCTTAAATCTGTTATATCCATAAAAGATCTCATCACTTCCCTGACCTGTTATCAGGTTCTTCTCATTTATTCTTTCAAGCAGAAGAGCAAGCACAGTCTCGTAACCAAGATCGCTCAGATTAATAACAGGATCTAACTTCTTTACAGTCAATGCAGTTTCAATAATTTCACCTTCGTCAACAATTATCTCGTGTAAGTCTGATCCCAGTATGTTAACAGATTTCCTTGCAGCTCTGACGTCATAAGATTCAGCCAAACCACAGACATATAAACCATACTTTCTTCTGGACAAGTAAGCTAAAAAAGAACTGTCCAATCCTCCAGAGAAAGCTATGGCAGATTCAGGAGCTGAAGAGCTGATAGCCTGCAATATGGAGTTGGTGATTATGTTAGCGTAATATTCGATATCTGCTATTTTCTTTTCCATGTGTCCATCAGGAGATTTGTGAGAATATTAAAAACATTAAAGGTTGACTGATCTTGTCATGAAACTGAAACAATTATTTGGTAAACATGATAAGTTACAACGATTTGAGACCATGGATTGAAAACAGGAAAAAGTAGATAGTATCATTTTCTTCCTTATTTTGCGGATTAAATTAGATATTATAACAAACAAAAGCTAGTTATAAGTACGATGATAAAGTAATTAAATTGTGATCCAGAAGAAGAGCAATAAGATGATCATGTTCGCGGTCATTGGGGTCATCATTGTTGCAGTTCCGATATCATTTTACGAGTTATCATATTCGCCAGATCCAACTATTACCAGTGTTCATAACGGAGTAACAAATGATATATTTTATTTGAATCTGTCCTACAATTCACCACACGGCATATTTTATCCAGGCATTACTTCCAATTCAACATTTACTTCAAGTGAGTCATTAAATTCCTCGTTGAGCATGAGTCTTGGGAGTAGTTCTGTTTTCTATAACACATGTGGGGGGTTCTATCAGCTTTGTATTAAAAACTTCAACATATCAGGCGACATTAATGGAAATATCAGACCAACCAACATTGCACTCACACAGATTGAGGTGGCACAGTATCCTTACGCGATGAAATTCATGCTTATTCCGGGCGATGAAAGAGCGATCAACACATCCAAAATCAGTTGTTTGTTTTTCACAGACTGGAATAACAACTACGAAAATAGTACGGACATTTATGGAGGTGTTTTTTCTAACGTTACTCTCCTGAATGATTCCGCCGGTCAACATACATTATTTTCAGCCCAGAAATTACTAAAGAGTATCACTTATACATTCAAACTGTCAAACAGGATCGAATTAGAACTCTATCCAACCTATCATAGTTATAATCTA
>JAKAAI010000027.1 GCA_021797055.1 Thermoplasmata archaeon
TTTCGGTACCCATAGGTGTTCTTGGCACCATATGGTCTTACTGGAAGCTCAAGGAGACGTCACCAAAACTCGCGCAGAAAATCGATTATGCAGGAAATATAACATTTGGCGCAGGTCTGGTGATTGCACTCATCGGTGTCACCTATGGACTTATTCCATATAATGGCAGTTCCATGGGATGGTCTGATCCATGGGTTATAATAGCAATTGTTGTCGGTTTGGCACTGCTTGTGGGATTCCTCTTTGTAGAGAGAGTGGTGAAGTTCCCCATGTTCAAGATGGAACTGTT
The DNA here is from genome assembly GCA_021797055.1 of Thermoplasmata archaeon. The sequence goes on from JAKAAI010000027.1 coordinate 290, forward strand.
CAAGATCAGGAGATTTTCAATGGGTTCTCTCTCCGGTCTCTTCTCATCGGTTGCAATGGGCGGGGTGATGTTTATGATAGTTCTTCTGCTGCAGGGAATCTGGCTTCCGATTCATGGATACAGCTATGCAAGCGCTCCATTCTGGGCAGGTATATTCATGCTCCCCATGACGGCAGGCTTCATGGTAATGGGTCCGATCGCAGGCATAATATCTGACAGGCGCGGTCCAACAAAGATTGCAACGTTCGGATTTGGCATAACTGCATTCTCTTTCGTACTGATGTATATGCTCACTGCAAATTTCTACTATCCGTTCCTGGGCATCACGCTGTTCATATTCGGACTTGGAATGGGAATGTTCGCCGCACCCAACACATCATCGCTCATGAATTCCGTCCCGCCTGATGCCAGGGGTGCTGCATCCGGGATGGCTACTACACTCAGGAACAGTGGGCAGACTGCAAGCATGGCCATATTCTTCACCATTCTTATTTACAGTATGTCCACCACACTTCCTGCTTCCATTTCCGCTGGTCTCACCAGTGCAGGAGCTCCCCAACTCATACCATTCATGGCGAACGTGCCCCCAACCGACGCAATATTTGCAGCCTTTCTGGGCATAAATCCATCCACAGCAATGCTGTCCCTGCTGACTCCAGCACAGATCAGTGCACTTTCCCTCTCTCCAACAGCCATTCTCAACATGTCGGCAAATTCATGGTTCCCCGGAATCATTTCGTCTCCATTTATGACAGCGCTCCATCTTACCTTCATATTCGGATTCTCTATTTCTGTGGTTGGAGTGGTCCTGTCTGCCCTCAGGGGAAAAGATCTAAATGCAACTTCAAAGCCAGTCAGAAAGGAACCTGGAATAACGCAGGAGCCAATCAATGAATGATGAAGGAAACAACGATCCTCTTTCTCCTGAGGGTCATCTAATCATAAACATAATCAAGACAGGTAAAATTCTGACAAGATATATGGACAGGATGCTCAGATCCAGTGGAACAAGCGTTGTGGAACTCGGAATATTGCATCGTATCAGGAATATGGGATGCAGGAGACTCACCGATCTTGCAGAAGACGATTTTATCAGCAAGCCAAGGGTGTCGAATGTGCTCAATGCCATGGTGGAGAGAGGTTTGATTGAGAGAGTAAAGGATACCAATGACGAGCGCGCATTTGAACTTGTGATCAGCAAATTAGGTGAGAAACTCTATTCCGATTCGATAGTGCTCATAAATAATTTTTCTTGCGAGTTCTTTAAAAATGCAGACTTGAATCTAATGGACGGGGTATTCAGGGATGCACTATCACGCATAGAAAGTGTATCAAGGGACAAAACGTAGGGGTAGCGTACGATGACAAATTGTACTGTCGTCCGCGCGTAATCGTGGACTTTTCCCGACTCATTATCCGTAGTTCAGCTTTCATTCTTGTTTGCTGCAGCGTACACAGCGAACGCAAAAATGACCAGCGCAAAGATTCCCATATATATAATGAGTGGAAGAGCAAGTGTCAGATTGTTGAACAGCATGATGTCATCCAGTATCTTGATAAAGTATGTCAGAGGAAGAACCGACGAAATCGTCTGGAGATAACCGGGCATTATGCTGATTGGGAAGAAAACTCCTGATAGAAACATCATGGGGAAAAATATCACATTCCCGATGAGACTTGCTGTCTCCTCCTTTCTCGTTAACAGACCTGCGAGCAGTCCAATAGACACAAACGTGATGAGACCTATGAATATGGATAGCACAATCAGTGAAACGCCTAGTCCGGAAACAGCAAAATTGATCCCGAAGAAAACCGATCCAACTATGATCAGAACAGCATCAGAAAGCAGAGTAATCCCGAGGTAGAAAATCACAACTGCGAAGAGCCATTCAAGTTTTGTTAAGCCGGTAAATGAGAGCTGTCTGAATATCTTTTTCTCTGTGTAATTCGGAACAATGTAAATCATGGAAAATATTCCATTGAGCATTGTGAACCCAATCAAGCCGGGAAGATAATAATCAACTGATTTGGGAATGTTCTGTGCAACAGGTATATTGGAAAGGTAAATTGTTCCAGTACCATTGCTACCGATTTTGAAAAGAATATTCTGAATAACAAGTGAAAGGGATTGCGAATACGGATCAGAAGGGTTAGAATAGTATGAAATATAAGACCTGCCAGACGCAAGCCCCTGTGTGAAATTCGATGGAATTATTATCCCCTGATCAACCGAGTTATATACCATATAATTTGTAAGATTCTGGGCTGGTGAGACCATCTGTACGGTAAAGAGTCCAGTACTGTTTATCGCAGAAAGAACATTGTCCGAAACCGTGGATTGATCCATATCCTGAACCGCAAGCGTTGTTTTCTGTGTCGATGTCCCACCAAAAATAGACCCAAAAATGATCATGAATATAACCGGCAGAAGTACAACAAAGAAAATGCCTGATTTCGAACGCATGAATGATGTCACATGAAGCCTGAGATAGGCCAAACTTCTCTTAAGGTTCATTATCATCAACCTTTCCCACGAGTCTCATGAAGACATCCTCAAGGCTCTCTCTTTTCATAGTGACGTCGGTAAGTTCTATCTTTTTCTCCTTCAGCAGGTCTACGATCTCAAAAAACTCAGTACTATCCTTTATTACCACCTGCACCGTACCATTCTCTGAAGACACGTCGTAACCCAGAATCTCCAATATAGACATGATGTCGGATTCAGATCTCAGGATGACCCTGTCGCCCCTGTGGTTGAGCCTGACTATTTCATCAGGTGATCCTTCAGACACAATTTTTCCATCCTTGATGAAGGCCACTCTGTCTGAAAGTTTCTCGGCTTCATCGAGATAGTGTGTTGTTAAAAAAACAGTTCTTCCAGTTTCCTTCATCCTCTGGATTACAGACCATACATTTCTTCTGGAGAAAGGATCCAGGCCCGCCGTAGGCTCATCGAGAAAAAGGATTTGTGGTTCGCTAGACATCGCCATCGCGAGTCCAAGTTTCTGCTTTTGACCACCGGACATATTCTCAAACGGGGTATCCCTCTTATCATAGAGATCAACTTCCTTCAGCAGTTGAATCACATCGGTCTTGCTTCCCAAACACCTTTTGTAGAATTTCAACGCTTCAATGGGGGTTATATTCGCCATGAAATTGAAGTCCTGCGGCAGTATTCCAATCCTTTTGCTCAAATCCTTTTTATTCTTTATGGGATCGAGGCCGAGTACCGAGATCTCGCCGGAAGTTTTCCTCCTTATCCCTTCCAGAATCTCCACAGTGGTGGTCTTGCCAGCACCGTTGGGACCGAGCAGACTGTATATTTCACCCTCTTTCACGTACAAATCTATGCCGTCCACTGCCCTCAGACCCCTGTATTCTTTGACGAGATTCCCTATCTCAATAACCTTCTCCAATCCTACGCTTATCTGAATTCATTATTTATTTCTTTCAGATTTACGGGGAATTCGTGAATTACCAAAGAAATCGCTTAAGTATATTGATCGCATAAGTGGAAAACGCAGACAAATAATTTTGAGTATAAAATCAGGGGATTGGACAGGAGACTCTGGATCTTAAGCATCACAAGGTTTATCAGGTCATTCGGAAGAGGATCGACCTTCGTCTTTCTACCTTTGATTTTCATAATCACATATCACATATCATTCATAGATACCGGCCTTCTCCTTGGATCAGCCACTGTGATTATGGCCGTTGTTCAGTATTATGCCGGTATATTCACCGACAAGATAGGCAGAAGATCCATCCTGGTGTATTCCCAGATACCCGCCGTGGTGTTTTACATTCTCATATATTATACAGTCGCCTTTCCGTTCTACTTTGTTCTGCTTGTTTTATCCTGGTACGGAACAATAGTTATCAATTCCATTCAGTACCCTGCAGTGCAAGCGTCGGTAGCGGACATAACCTCTGTTTCAGACAGGCTTTCCGGTTATACAATAATGAGAATAATGGCCAATCTGGGAATTGCCATAGGTCCATTATTAGGTGCGTATCTTGCCGGTTATGGTTTGCAGTATATATTTCTGATCTCTGCATTTGCCACAGTGGCGGAAATAGTGATGCTCTACTTGCTGATGAGGGAAACGTATTTCCCACAGAAATCCAGTATAATGAAGAAAGGCGAATTGAGGAAATCGTACAGTGGAGACAGATTCTTCGTAGTATTCATAATAATTGGTATAATTCTGGGATTTTTTACGAGACAGAGAGGGAGTTCACTGACAGTTTACTCCGTGGCCATTGAGAATCTTCCGTTCATGTACCTAGGATACGTCTGGGCTCTGAACGGTTTTCTGGTGGTACTTTTGCAGTTTCCCATCCTGAGGATGATGACCAGGTATGGTAATCCAATGCTCTGGAGAGGCATTGGTACCCTATTCTATGCTGCAGGCTTCCTTATCCTGATAAATTACCCAACGTTGATGATTCTGCTTGTTTTTATGACCATTTCAACCGTTGGAGAGGACATGCTTTCTCCCACAACGCAGAGCATTATCACTGTAATCGCTCCGGGCAATATGCGGGGGTCATATATTGGGGTTTATAATTTATTTACCAGCATTGGATCATTCAGCGGTGCCGTGCTTGGACTTTGGCTTTTATATGTTTTGAGAAACTTGACGGCAACATACTGGATCGTCATAGCGGGAGGATCGGTTGCCGTATCTTTTATGTATATTTCCATTAGCGGCATTTTCAGGAAGCGTTTTTCGGAGGCAACAGTAGAAAGCATAAAGGCATTGGACAGTTGAGTTCTGTGCCGATGCGACAACTAAATAAGTTTGCAGCGTCTATCTTGCATTAATATAATAATACGCAGGGTAGAGAGATCATGGCGGATGATAGACATAAGAAACTAAGTGTTCTGTATGCTTCCGGAAAGGAACTGCAGATCAGCGGAGAATTCTCTAGTTATCTGGAAAAACTCCTTAATACTGATCTGAGCAAACAGATTTGGGACGGAATGGTTCTTGTACCGGAATTCGAGGTTGACGACGAACTCAAGGTTTTGCTTGAAACTGTTGTACAGAGGGAAAGAGTAAGCTTTGATTCACAGGTGCGATTGCAGCATTCCATAGGAAAATCGTCACCAGAAATTGCCAGGGCAATGGTATACCAGCTTCCGACTCCTGTGGATGCTGTTGTCTTTCCGAAGGATAAAGAGCTGAGGAGGCTTATAACTGTTCTTAAAAAGGAGAATATTAAGATCACCGTGTATGGTGGTGGATCCTCGGTCACGGGAGGAATACGATCAAAAAAATACGAGAGAGTGGTGTGCATCGACACTTCAAACCTTAACGAACTGGAAATTGGAAAAGGTTTCTGCACTGCAGGTGCCGGTCTTACCGGATTTGAGGCTGAAAAATTGCTCAATGCAAAGGGGCTGACAATGGGTTTCTTCCCTGAATCCTTGGAGCATTCCACCATAGGCGGGTGGATCTCGACCAAAGCCTCCGGGCAGGAGTCAAATGCATATGGTGACATTGAAGATATCGTGATAAGTGTAGATCTTTATCGTTCAGATTCAACAGTGATTGAGGATAATTACACTCGCATCTCTTCGGGAGTGGCTGGAAAGGATATAGCCACTGGAGGCGAAGGGAGGAACGGAATAGTGGTGAGGGCAAAAATGAAGACATTCCCGAAACCAGAAAGGAGATATTTTCAGTCTTTTCTGCTCCCATCATTCAAATCAGGAATTGATTTTATGAAAACACTGGAAAGATTTCCGGACGTCATGAGGCTAATGGACGAGACTGAGACCGATTTGGCCTTGAACGAGGCTGGAGACAGTTTTTCCAAAAGGGTCCTTCAGAGAATGATGAAGTCAAGAGGGATATCCCAGGGGTCGATGGTCATAATCATGAGCAGAGAGAAGATCTCAGTGCCAAAGGTGTCAGGATCGATTAAGATGGGTAAGTCTCCTGCGGTTAGATGGAACGAGACCCGTTACCAGAGACCATATCTTGGAAATATACTATGGAAAAGATCAGTTATCGTTGATACACTTGAGACTTCAGCGTCATGGAATGATCTGCCCTCGCTTTACCAGAACGTGAAGAACGAATTTACCCAGGTCACAAAAGAGATCGGAATCAACGGACTGATAATGTCTCACATATCTCATGAGTATCAATCTGGTGCCTGCATTTATTTCACATTCATGTTCAAGAGCTCTAATCCAGTGGAAGATCTGGATACCATCAGGGATCACATGGTTCAGACCTTCCTTTCTTCCGGAGGAAGTATAACACATCATCATGGAATAGGAAATGAATTCAGGAAATATCTGTCAGATGGTTTGAAATCCATACAGGATAAAGCGTCTGATCCAATATTCCTTCAAATATAATGATCAAATAATTCCGTTGATGATCTAATATGGTAGGACCTGGCAAGTAAGGGGGTTGAAAGTATACGAAGGCTACGCTAATAGAAAATCCAAAGTCAGGGAAGGATCTGCGAAATCCAGTCAGTGAGGAGATTAAAGCTTTGCTCAAAGATGTTGAAATAGTTCATGTCAGGACTGAGTATGCGGGTCACGCATCGACCCTGGCTGCTGAATATATCCAGATGTCAGATGCACTGTTTGTGGCCGGTGGCGATGGTACGCTTAATGACACAATTCAATTAATTCACTCCGCTAAGAAAATACCAATTCTTGTGATACCATCAGGCACAGGTGCAGATTTTGCAAGATCGCTTGGGATTTTTAGTCCCGAAGATTCGATCAGGGCATTTCGGGCAGGTAAGATTATAACCGTCGACTCTGCCATTACGCAATTCGATGGTAAGCAGAGACTGTTTGTAAACATTGCAGAAATAGGATTCGGTGCATCTGTAATGGAGAGGGTAAATGAATCTCCAAAGGGCAGAAATGTTTTCATGCGATCAATAATGCGAGAGTTGCTCGGGTTGAAATCGTATGAAGTTGAAATTTCGTGCGATGATGTCACGCGGAATTTCTCAACATCGGAGATTGTGATTGCGAACGCACAGTACTTCGGCAAGGGTATGCATGCATCTCCTGATTCAATCATGGATGATGGTTTCCTGGATATTCATCTGATAAAGAAGATAGGAAAGATTTCCCTGTTCATGAGTCTTGGTTCATTAAGGTCTGGAAACTACATCAGGAAAAAGGTTGTGGAAAATTTCTCCTGCAGGAGAATATCAATAACTGGAGAAAGGGCACCAGTTGAAATGGATGGAGAGGTAGTGGGATTCACTCCGATTCGTATCGAGGTTATCCCCAAATCCCTTTCATTTTATACGAACCTGTGATCCTTCAGTCAGGAAACAGAAGTCCGTATGCCACGTCATCAAGATCGTTTTTCCCCTGACTTATGAATGTGTGCCTCGTTTCTGTCATTTCCAGGACCCCTTCAAGTCCCAGCTCCCTTCCAATACCGCTATTCTTGAAACCTCCTCTCGGTGCTGCTGCTGAGAGCAGGTGATATTCATTTATCCACACAGTACCCGAAAGTATCGAAGAAGCCACTCTTCTGGCTTTGGTAATATCACCTGTCCAGACACCGGCTGCAAGTCCATAATTTGTTCTATTGGCGATCTCGATTGCCTCGGATTCGGTACTGAATTCCATGACAGTAAGGACAGGTCCAAATATCTCTTCGTTGGCGATTTCCATATCGTGGCCGATACCGGTAAGTAAGGTGGGGGGATAGTAGATCCCATGCTCTGGAACCTTTCCAGAGATCTCGTTTCGGTAGAACACCTTCGCACCCTGATCAATACCCATATCAACCATTCTGATTATTTTCTCCTGCTGTGAAGCGTTTGTAATCGCACTGATATCTGTCTCCATTTCAGTGGGATTACCTGCACGCATACTCTGCATCAATTCCCTGAGTTTGATCATGAACCTGTCCCTGATCGATGACTGAAGAATCAGTCTGCTTCCGGACTCACAGAGCTGACCAGAGTTAAGATAAATTCCAAACAACACGCCTTTTGCCGCATGATCCAGATCAGCATCTTCAAACACTATATTTGGAGATTTACCACCAAGTTCAAGAGTGAACTTTTTTATTGTTGGTGAAGCACTGGCCATAAGCTTTGATCCCGTGGAAGATGATCCGGTAAAACTTACAAACCGCACCTTCGGATTCTTAACTATCGCCTCCCCAACCTCACTTCCGGATCCAGTTACAACGTTTATGACTCCAGGGGGAAATCCTGAATGAATAGCGTCTTTCGCCAATTCCAGAGCTGTCAACGGAGTATAATGTGAGGGCTTCAGCACAACTGTGTTGCCCGCAAGTATTGCCGGGGCAATTTTCCAAACCGCCATTAGAAATGGGACATTCCAGGGTGCGATTGATCCCACCACACCAACTGGAAGGTATTCAACAACTCCTTCAGTATCAGGGAACTCCGGGTGTGTGATCTTCCTGCTGGGTTGAAATTCTTTTGTTGAGGCAAAATATTTTATGTGATCAATGCCAAGGGGGATATCCATCAACATGCTTTGCCTGATTGTCTTTCCCGTGTTGAGAGTCTCCAGCTCTGAATATGTATCTGATCTTTCCTGAATCCGGTCGGCTAATTTCATTAGCAGTTTCTGGCGCTCTGACAGACCTGTTTTCGACCACACTTTGTTGAAGACTTCTTCGGCATAGTCTACAGCCTCGTCTGCAGTAGATTTGTTTGCATAATAAACAGTGCCCACATACCTCCCGTCGGCAGGACTGGTCAGATCATGGGGAATTCCATCAAAATTCTCAATACCATTTATGACGTTGCCATACCTGATCTTTTCCACATTGATCACCTCAGTCTGGCATAAGATTTTTGGAACAACTCCCTGATATCTGAAGTACTGGATTGCCTAGGGTTTGTAATGCACCCTGTCGATTCAGATGCGAGTGAAACCAGTCCATCAAGATTCTGTTCAAAGTCCTTCCTGGTTATTCCGCATTCCTCGATGCTCCCTTCAACTCCCATGGATCTGAACAAGCCTCTGATAGAATCGCTAAATTTTTTATTTCTGTACCGTTCAGGAACAATGCTGTTCAGTTTTTCAAATTTTTGAGCAGAGACATTATAATTGAAATCAATCACGTTTGGAAGAAACAGCGCAACTGTTTTACCATGCGCAAGTTTAAAGTACGCCCCCAGCGAGTGTCCCAGTGCATGCGCAAGTCCGATTTGCGAATTGGAAAAAGAGAGACCGGCCATGGATGCCCCTATATGCACACTGTTTCGTGCATCAATATTTTCCGGATCTTTCAGAACTGTCTCAATATTGCTGCTAATGAGATCTATAGCTTTTTCGGACATGGCATCAGAAAATGGATTGTTCCAGGAGCTCACGTATCCCTCAATGGCGTGGGTTAAAGCATCAGCGGCAGTGTTCTTTGTCTGTTCCTTTGGAAGTGACACGACGAGATCCGGATCGAGTATTGCGTAATCTGGCAGTATCTCAGGAGACGCAAGCTCTGATTTTCTCTTCTCCCCCTCTTCTGAAAGCACTGCCGCCCATGAGCATTCTGAGCCCGTTCCACTCGTAGTTGGAATAGCAATTAATCTGGACTTCTTCCTGAGCCCAAGGGGAACGAGGGGAGTGATATCATAAACGTCAAGATCAGGTCTCTCGTTCAGAGCAAAAAGTATTTTAGAAGTATCCATAGAAGAACCTCCACCAAATCCAATCACGTAATCCGGGTTAAACTTCCTTATTTCTTCAATGCGGCCGGTCATTTCCCTGAATGTTGGCTCAGGCGAAATATCCCCGATTACCATTCTTTTCGAGGATTCCGGCAGGTTCCGGAATAATTTATCAAGCAATCCACTCTTGAGAAGGAAATTGTCCGTGATTACCAGGCATCTATTTATCCTGAGGTCCTTGAGAAACGACAGGGAATCCTCGCCAAAGATTATTTCGGGCGATCTAAAAAACCACATCTTTCTCACTCAGAATTCCGACTGTACTTTTGAAGCAGTGTTGACCATCTCTTTTGCAGCTCTTGTATACCTCATTATTTTCATCATAGCGCCCTCAAGTTTGAATTTCCCGGTGAGTATCCCTTTGATGGGATCGATCTCCCCGTCAATGAGTCTTCTCCAATTGCCATAACTTCCTATATACTTGAACTCAGACTTTGGTAAGTCTGTTATACTGTTTGAGAATCTGGCCTCCCGGCATTTTCCATGATAGAGATCTAGATAGATGTACGCATCATCTTTGAAAGTGTCATCTTTTAGAATGACAAATGTGATTGCACCCTCCCATTTGCTTCCTGCATCTTGGTAGTCCGCATTGCTGTTCAGCTTTTCCATGTATTCCTTGACCCATTCATCGCTTGGAAATTTAGCCATAATTACATATGCGATTGGATTTATTTAACCGTTTGTCCTAAAGCATTTGCAAGGAACGCACATTAACAATCAAACGCCTGCGTACTTTTAGAAATCAGACCGCATCTGCAGATCCCATGAATTCTGATGGTATCAATCAATTTGTTTAACGATGTAAATGTTTTTAACTTGCACACTGCTGTGGGGTGAAATGGTCAGGAACGTTGCGGTAGGTAACGGACGGTTGCTTATTCTTATGGATGATCAGTACAGAATTTCAGACTTTTATTATTCAGATTCTCAAGGTGAAAACCATTCCATGGGACATCCATTTAGATTCGGTATTTCTGTAAACGGAAACTTCCAGTGGGTGGGCAAGCAACTTATCAGCAGGATAGATTATTTGGATAACACCATGGTTGGACTTTGCAGTTATGAAGATGACGGGATCAACATACAATCCACTGATTTTGTTGATATATATGAGGACGTATACGTGAAGCACCTCGTGGTAGAGAACAGAAAACCAATTCAGTCCGAAATAGATCTGTTTTTTCATCAGGATTTTTACATCTATGGGAACAATATCGGTGATACAGCTCAATATTTTCCTGATTTAAACTCTATTGTACATTACAAGGGAAAGAGATATTTCCTAATTTCATCCATAGATTCAAAAAACGAAAGGTTTGATCAGTATGCCATGGGTGTTAAGGATTTTAACGGTCTTGAAGGGGTTTGGAAGGATGCCGAAGATGGAAAACTGTCAATGAGTCCGGTGGCGATAGGTTCTGTTGATTCCATCCTGAGACACCATCTGAGTTTAAGTAAGGACGAAAAAGTGGATGTGTTTTACTACATATATTGCGGCACTGATCTTGATTCTGTAAAGAGGGGCTTGAAAAACCTGCGATTGGAGCAACTGAAGAGGCTCGAAACGAGAACATCAAATTACTGGCATCTCTGGGTTACAAAGGAGAAACCTGCAATACCCGAAAACTGGGACCGAATCTACAAACGATCACTTATAATCATACGAGCCCACATGGCAGACTCAGGAGGAATAGTAGCATCAGGAGACAGTGAAAATTTGAAGTTCAACAGGGACGGTTATTATTACGTTTGGCCAAGAGATGCATCGATAGCGGCCTTCTCTCTAATTCGTGCAAATCATGCCGGGACTGTTCGACCATTTTTTGAATTTGCTAAATCAGCAGTGACAGACGATGGGTATTTTCTCCATAAATACGATCCTTCGGGCACACCATCCAGCAGCTGGCTGCCAAGGGTTCATGGGGGCAGAAGCGTACTTCCACTTCAGGAGGATGAGACTTCGCTTGTTATATGGGCCCTGTGGTCGCATTTCAAAAGAGTTAGAGACATAGACTTCATATCGGATTACTATGAGAATCTGATAAGAAAATCTGCAGACTTCATTCTCAAATTCAGGGATTCAGATGGCCTACCCAAGAATTCATATGATATCTGGGAAGAGAGATTTGGTGTTCATACTTTTACGATCTCAAGCTGTTATGCTGCGTTGAAAGCATCGGCAAATTTTGCTAGGACTTTTGGAGACGATTATTACGCGAAGGAATATGAAGATGCAGCAATACTAATGCGTGAGGTATTTGAAAAACAATTTTATTCAGAAGAGATGGGAATATATGCTAGAGGAATTATTGATGGAAGTTTGGATTTTACTCCAGACAGTGCAATATCATCAATAACCCTTCTAAATATGGAACACGCGAGCGATGCGAAGGTTGTAAGGAGCATGCAGACCATCATGGATAATCTATGGATACGAACAAATGGTGGGATCGCGAGATACAGAAACGATCCCTATCACTATTCCCACAAAAACCTGAATCTCCCCGGCAATCCCTGGATTATAACAACCCTTTGGATGGCGCAGTATTATTTAAGGCTGGGCGATCATAAGAAGTCCAGCGATCTCATAGATTGGTGTGTTTCCAATGCCCATCTCTCGGGAGTACTTCCGGAACAGGTTGATCCAGTTGACGGTAGGCCTGTTTCTGTTTCACCGCTGGTCTGGAGCCATGCGCAGTTCGTGATAGCCATGCATGACTACATAGATTATCGGTCGCAGAACAGTCCAAATTCTAAAGAAATATAGTTGCGGAATATTTCTGCATTACTCAGTCGTACGCTCAAATAAAGTATCTTCCTTATAAAGTCGCGTTCAATAGGAATTATTTCTGTTTGACCCTTTATTCATGTTATACTATTTATTGGTCCTCAAGATAAAACAGAAGGATCAGGAGCATTCAAAATGCTTGAAGAGGCGGTGAGCTGGACAAACCAGCCTTCCAGGATCTGGTTATGGTAGTTAATAAATTCTTGGGGAGAAATAATTCTCCCACTAAACGTACTATGTGCATCTTTAATGAGTATGACATTGTAACCTTTGCTTACGGCGCTTCTGAATGTTGTGTCGACGCAAAGCTAGGTTTGTATACCGCGCACAAAGAGATTCTTAACACCGTGTGAGTACAATATCCCCTTGAGTTCCGACTTAAAGAAACTGTCGGGGTTTGTTTTCATGACCTTTAAGTCTCCATCGACAGTGTTAATTACTGAATTTGCGGCCCAGCCGAAAGATCCTCTCTTAAATTTATCATCTGTCTCGCTAGTATGTTGCACATAAATCACAGGGATATTCCACGATCTAAATTTATCTGCCATATTGCCTATTTTATCTAGTAAATTGTCGTCATTGAAAACAGGATTATCAGAAAGAAACATAGCATTCTGAACATCGATGATCGGCAGGGCAGAATTAACAGCCATGATTTTTTAGTATGGTCCTGAAATAGATATAATTTGGTGATCTGCTCTCCCATCTTTCTTAGGGATCTTTCCACTTGAAAGATTGCGACCGAAATCTCCTTGGGACTTGAATTCTATTCGGCCCGAGGTTTACTCTGTCCTTCATCCCAAATTGTCTGACTATATGGATCCAGGTACACATAAATCGATATGCGATCCTACCGGTTTCACTACAATCTGATAGGCGACATAGGAATATATTAAGAGAAATAATGGATGTTTTACTTGCCTTCACCAACTTTCTTCCGAAAGATGGATTCCCGCTCACACATATTAGAACCTAAATCACACTAGGACTCGCGAAATAAAAGATAATTATAATCTAAAAAATTAAATGAAGATCAGAAAAAGAATAAGAAAATTTACTTCTTATTCAACGGGATCTGCTCAATCTGACTTCTTCCCTTCGAAACGTTCGTGCCCTCTTTAGGCTTTGACTTAGAAGGCCCTTTTCCTTTTCTGTTGTGCAGTATAAATACGAGAGCAACCACAATTATTACAACCACAACTATAACGATTATTGCAATTGTCAATATCGAGATTGGTACAGGAGGAGTCGGTGCGACCAGCGCAATCGGAGTGCCGGTGAGAGCAGAGACTGGAATTATGCCAGTTGCAGTGTTTCCTGAAACGCTGAAATCAGTGGCAGATTGCCACAGGCTTCCAGTCCAGTATTCAATTCCACCAACTTTTGAAGATGTTATTGATGAATTGGTTATTGAAATCAAAGCATTTCCCGAACTCGTTCCGGTGATCTTGAGGTCGTAATACAGAACTGCAGATGTAGAAGTGTTTTTCGTGACGGTCGCAGGCTCCCCGCTGTAAGAGGATGCCAGAACCGTGATTGGCGTGTAATTCGGGGACGTAGAGGATTCAATTGTCACCACAAAATTCAGTTCAGTAAGGTTCGCATAACCATACCCGCTGGCAATGTATGTATTGGTGGAACTTTCAATTAACGGCCCAGATACTGAAGATGATTCAACGATAAATGGGAGTGACACACTGTCACCATAATTATCCCTTGCAGTAATAGCAGCTGTTCCAGATGCTGATGCTGGAATGACCAAGCTTGCTGTAAAGGAGCCTGTGCTAGTACTTGTTATTGACGAGGGAGTGGTGGGAACAAGAGATCCGGCAAAAGTGACGTTAATGGTCGAAGATGGGGCATAATGCTGCCCAAATAACTGAACGGTGGTGCCGGCTGGTCCATGTCCTGGTGATATTGACAGGGTCGGAGTCTCAGTTTGGTTAGCTTCCAGAACAAGGAATGAGGAAGTTGCGGTACCAATAGGATAATCATAAGTGAAGGATGCACTTAGTGTATAGAGACCAACATATGCAGTAGATGCCTGAGAAAAACCCGAAGGATATTGAATACTTACAGATCCGGAACCAGTAGAACTTGTTGTTATCGTGCCTGTTGAAGTGGACACAAGACTGCTACCAGGTGGGCCATTCACAGTGATGGAGACCTGAATCACAGTTGCCGAGTATCCAGAAAATCCACTTACTGAAGCAGTTATGGTTACAGAGGAGCCGACAGGTATAACTCTAGGCGCGGCAAATACAGTGTAAACCGGACCATTTGATGCACTTGGAACTACGGATGCAGGATTATTTATCCCATTATCCGCAGCCATTAGAGCAATACCTACGAACATGATCAGGATCACAACCACAATAGCTATTCTGATTCGGGATGGTCTGGCTTTACCAGTGTTCACAATACCTTTATCATCGTTCTCAAACGTATTATTTTTTTCCATTATAGATCACTAACGGTAACCGGTTTAAGCCCGTTATTAGTAGAATGTATTCTTATATATAATAAATTGCTGTGAAATGTCAGATGAAATACTCAAATTAGTTGAGCTGGATATGGGGTTTTGGAATAGTATGGAATCAAATTCAAAATCATAAGGAAATTTACGCTTGATCTTAAATGAAGTTTAAGACCACTAACCAATAATACTTTAGGCGGGCTGCTTTGTTTTTGCTTCTATTTCCCTTTTAACACGCAGATACTGTTCATTAGAAGGAGAAAGTTCTAGAGCCTTCAATATGTCTGTATAAGCATCCTTATCATTTCCAAGAGCCGAAAGAGTCAGGGCCTTAAAATAGTAAAACATCGCTGCATTCGAACTGTCAAGCTTGATAGACTCCTTCAGATCCAGAAGTGCCTCGGTATAATTTCCCAGAAGGAATTTCGCAACTCCACGATTACCAAGCGCTTCAGCATACCCAGGGAACATGGAGATTGCCATCTCAAAATCTGTTAAAGCTCTTTCATAATCGTTCTTTGCAAGTTTTGCAAGTCCCCTGTTATTATAGGCATAGATGAAAGTAGAGTCGGTGTCGATTGCCGCAGAGCAGTCTTTGATGGCCTCATCATAGTTTCCAAGTTCAAAGTTGATTAATCCGCGATTATTCAGGGCCGCAACACTTGTTGGAACAAACTGAAGGAATTTAGTATACCAGGATAGAGCTTCCTGTAAATCGCCGATCTGCTGATTATACGATGCCATACTGAAAATGTATTCGGTGTTTTTAGGATCGAGTTCAGTAGCCCTTCTATAATCTCTTAAGGCTTCCTTCACTCTCTTTGCATCCGCATAAACGTTCGCTCTTTCAAAATAAAGTCTAGCATCTCCAGGGTTAGTTTTGATACGCGCATTTATATCTGCCAATTTGGAATCAAAATTGTCTGCCATCTAATCACTTGCTTTGTAATGCAATAATATATATTAAAATAGTGCGTTGGAAAAAAGCATACTTTTGATCGTATTATGACTGAGTGTTCTCCAATTTCGCAGTCACAGCAACCTGATAAAATAAAGGATGAGAAGCCTTATTTGAGGTGAGGACAGCAGGTATAATGAGAACGTACTGCCAGACGAAATAAAATGCGAAGAAATCCCCAAACATGAAAGGCAGTAACAGATAGAAGACCGCAGTATTTTTTATTAGTTCGAATGGTCCAGAAATCATTGAGGATGAATAAATAAACCAAATGGTCAATGCAAGCGCGGGTATAAGTCCTAAAATTAAGGAAATTGTCGGGGGCAAAATAAAACCACAGTAAAACCCAAAAAGGCCCAGAAAGTTCAGGTATGCAGAGTAGAGAGAGAAACCGTCAAATTTATACAGAGCTAAAACAGCCAGTATAAGCGGAACAAAGAAAACCAAAAAAATCTGTATTCTTGATTTACCGCGGGAATAGAATATATAAGGAATAATCAGGGCGGCTGGAACTATGAGAACCCCAGTACCAATCAGTGCAAATAGTGTTGCGAACAATCTCCTGTTGCTGACGAAGAGATATAAGCTCCAGACGACGAATGCCGCCCCGAGAATGTCGTTAACATAGGAAGCCATTATCTCGAAACCTGTCATCGGAACAACAAAGAAAGTAACGGTTGATATCATCGCATATTCTGGTGCAATTAATTTGGTAAGTTTGAACAACCCAAATGCGAGGAACAGTGAAAACAATATGGTGTTGAGGTGCACAGCAAGTATTACGGGAAGAAAGGAAAGAGGCGCGACAAATGCAAACGCAAGTGGAGCATTTCGGAGCGAAGTTAACGTTCCCCACGGTGGTAGTGGCACAGAATAAGGGTTTATTCCCTTCAACAAGAAAGATCCTCCTGCCTGAATAAGATAACCCACATCAGATATGTTGGTAAGTGGTGAACTATTTTCAACGAATCTTAAGGTCATCTCCAAAGCTGTCATTGCCACAGATACAGTGAGGGCAAAAAGAAAATAGCCCCTTCCAAACCTTATTCTGCCCAGACTTGTATTTGAAGCATAATAAGCAACAACCAGGGTTCCTATCAAAGGTATGGTAGGTATCATAAAGACGAGAAAATAAGGAAGGATCATGGAACTGTTAATGACATGCCGATCCAGGAATGGAAGGTATGATAGTGTATAATTCTGGAGATAGGAATAGCATACAAGGTACATTGGAATAATAGTGGCAGTTGGAAATACTATTCTCTTGAGAAATTTGCCCGTGAAAGGAATCATCGCCAGTATTGAGAGAACCGGAAAAAGGAAATACAGATCATAAGAGGACGCCCATACAGGGGTTTCATTCAACTGACTAAATGGCTCAGGAGAGTATGTACCCCAAATATAATGAACTGTAAAAACAAGAAGTACATAAATTAATATGAAAACGAGGAAAACAAAACCGTCCCCCTTCCAAGTTGAAGTTTTTTCATCGGCTTCGTTGCCTATATACATCACGAGTAACCTTCTTTACACGAAAGACTTCGTGCATAAACTATTTGCGGTGGAACTCAGGTTACTGAAATAATTTTATTCTCTCATTTCGAATAAGAGAATGAAAATCGGTACGTCAGACAATTCACATCGATTGGAACGAATAAACACCGGATTTATCAGATGAGAATGAACTGCTCATTTCTCAAGTTTCTTTTTTAGTTCCTTAATCTCAGCCTGCAGGTTTTTGTCCAATGGATTTTTCTTTGCCTTTGCTTCCAGTTCCACAATCTTATTTTCTATACTCTTCCTCTTTCTCTCAAGATCCCTCTTTCCTAGTCCCATATTTATATAATATATTCCCTCTATAATTTGTTTTGCCCGAAGATGGATGACATAGAGAATAAAAGAACAATTCTTCAAATCAAACTTGAAATCTTCATCGAAATTCAATTCCAAAAAAAAATTAACTGTGTCAAACAAAGCTTAAAAACAAAACTTCTTGTACAAACTGTATCGACAATAGTCGTAGTACCATTCAGCAAAGTATTAATAGGTGAAATCATTTGTTTCTATCATGTCAGACACAAACATCAAAAATAGTTATTCTGATGCTGTTAGACGCAAGAATCTTGGTCAGACTAAGAATTTAACTCAAATAATCGGAGAATATTCACAACTGAATAAACATAAGGCATTTCCGGTCTCGAAACCTGACGATGACCTGAGCCATTATTATTATCACGGAAATGCAGATTAACTCTTCCTTAAGTTTCAGTATCAAGTCAATATGCAGAAAAATCTACAAACAATAATTCCAAGATACAGCTTTTACATGATCAAGATGCTGTTGAATCCATACTCATAAACGACCATTACCTGTGCTGCAGGATCAACATTTCTGACATTCCGAATAGTCAGGCGTGCATTTTTCATAATTCTGATAGACACACGATTTCAGGAATGATAGATAAGTTAGGAAGATATATCTCCTCCGATTGACGATAAGTGGCGACGGGTTTACCGAAACTTTTTGGTGAAACCCATAATTGCACTCATAATTTAAAAACCAATAACGAATATGCATAAAATAGAAATAATATATATAATTAAATTTTATATATCAAATATGACAACTGGAGGATCAAATCCTTGAGGAACTGAAAAGATTAGTTCATTGCTAGAACCAAAACCTGCGCCACCTCCTCCGAGGAAGGGAATGGTCAATCAACTCAAGGATTTCTTTTTACAATATAAGGTCCTTGGAATGGCCGTTGCATTCATACTTGGTCTTTACCTCGGAGCACTGGTTCAGGCTCTTGTTACAGATATCCTTATGCCAATAATTCAATACGCAACCCCTCCGGGCGTAGTATGGCAGAGTATCTCCATCGGGCCGTTTCTGGTTGGACAATTTACCGCTGCCCTCGTCACATTCCTGTTAGTTGTATTGATCGTATTTTTTGTTGTCAAAGTGGCGGAGAAGACGAAGATTAAATGAGCGGTATGGCCAACTGCTTACAGACGGCACTGATATCTCTGGACATCAGGAGCCGTATAACGCGAATGTGAAATAACTAGACATCTCTGGTAAATAGATGAATGCATTGAGAAAAGCTCAGGAGAATAAATCATATATCAGTAAATGAATCTTAGACTGTGATTTGACGGAACTGACGATTGGTTGTTCTGGTTGGTCTTACCCTGCATGGGTAGGGCCTTTTTATCCACCCGGGTCTCATGCAGATCAGTGGTTACAACTCTATTCAAGAGCATTTCCTGCGGTCGAGATAGACTCAACCTTCTACCGAATTCCAGATACGGGAACAGTTAAAAACTGGAGAGAATCCGTTTCCGATAGCTTCAGATTTTACCCAAAACTCCCGAAACAGATCACACATGAATATGATTTTAGGAATGCAGATTCTCTAATAGACTCTTTTATCGTTGCACTACAATCGCTTGGGACCAAGCTTGGAACAGTTCTTATACAGTTTCCACCCTCCCTCACTTACACCAAAGGAAGAGAATGGATCAGCATACTTTTGAGAAACCTGCCAAGCGGAGTCAGATACGCTGTTGAGTTCAGGCACAATTCTTGGTTTCATGAATTCACCTACTCAATGCTTCGAAACCATGAAATAACCCTAACATGGTCAGAAATTCCATACGCCAAAATTCCTGCTGTACTGACAAGCGACGAGATCTACCTCAGGCTCGTAGGAGACAGATCAATCGGGGACTCAGAGATAGGAACCGTTCTAAAGGATAGAAGTGCCGAAATTCGCAAGTGGATCTCGGAAATTGAGAAGAATAAGGACCTGGTTGAACGAGTCGCAATCTTCTCAAATAATCATTTTCAGGGATTTGGACCTGCTACGGTCAATTTGGTGCGCAATGCGCTGGGTTTAAATTCAATAAACTGGATCACAGCAATGCAATCCATTTCAGATGGGAGACAGGGTACCCTTTTTTAACATTTGAGAGCTGGAATTCCCCTTCGCAAGATAGGAGATGAAAGCGAGCGAGTGTGGGACACTATTCTATGACCTTCCCATATTGAACAGATTGTGCCACACGCCGGTGCAGAATAGAGCATTATCGATCCTGTCATCCCTCCTCTGAGCCACATTCCATCCAAGCATCTTCTTGTCTGCTGCAAATCCTGATTCTGAATTGCTTCTCTGGTGGTACTGTTCCAGATATGGCATTGTATCAGCAACAAACTCCTTCATCGTATCCTTCCACTTCTGTGATCCATTCAGGGTGGCATTCTTCTTGGGTATTACAAAGACCTTCGTTTCGCCGAGTTTATCCACGTACGATGGAGATGAATAATACCTGTCAAGACGGATGGAATCCATCTCTATCCCGATGGATGAGAGAAGATCCATTGCCCTGTCATATGCCTCCCTTTCAGATTTCATGGATGAACCGAAGGCTATGTACAGTCGGGACTGCAGATCCAATATTGCAAAGGAATATGCGAATAACTGTTTCTTATGACCTTTAGATTCCTTTGCGTCTTTACCATGATCGGGAT
>JAKAAI010000028.1 GCA_021797055.1 Thermoplasmata archaeon
TTGCCTGATTGGTTTAACGACGGGATGCAATCCCGATTATAACTTAAAACTCAAGCTCGACAGCTTCCAACGGGTTATTGAATGGGGGCATTATTTATCTTATTTGAATACTTATTGGTCGCCTTATTATAAAAAGTCAACTAAATCTTTGTTTTTTAAGGCAATGAGGTAAACATAGTTATATTCATTAAAGATTAGGTGTCCGGGTGCGACAGTGGAAACCAGTGAGGTGGAGCATGCCTTTGGCAAGTATTATCAGAATAAGATAGTGACTGCAGTCATCGGAGTGGAAACCGACGTTAACAAGGTGGAGGCTGTTGCGAAGGGAATTATAGGACACAACAGTGTCGAAGACGCTTTCATTGTAACTGGTGAATACGATATAATTCTCAAGGTGAGGTTTCCTGAATTTTGGGCGCTGCAGGAATTTCTTGTCGACGAATTGAGCAAGATACCGGGTGTCAGATCTATCAAAACGATGATGGTACTTACCACTGTCAAGGACAAAGGGAAAACATTGTTGGAATCGTGATGAAAATGGATGAGAAATTATTTGAAGAAGTAATATACCTGCTTGATGAGCTCGCACAGGACAATACAATACCTAGGAATGTGAGGAAACATGCGACCGATGCCAAATCCAGATTATCCAATAAGAAGGAGAGCCTGGATCTAAGGTGTGCTACTGTAATATCCTCTCTGGATGATCTGACCAATGATCCCAATGTGCCGGCACACGCCAGAACTTTTCTCTACACATTGATGAGCAAGCTTGAAGCACTATCAAAATCATAATTTTTTTTCAATTTGTATTTAAAATTTATAAAGCTAGCTATATATAGATTTATAATATAGCAGTCGGATCAAATTGCCTATTTCAGAAGAAGGTGAAAAGCTAGCAAAGTCCCTCATACTATCGGATATTCCAAGAAGCGTTGCATACACTCTTGTATATATTAGGGACAAGGGCGAGATAACAAGCGTTGAGATAGAGAGGGAAACTGGCCTGAGACAACCGGAAGTATCAATTGCCATGCAGTGGCTCAGAAGAAGAGGATGGGTTAACAAAAGAAACATGAAAAAAGAGGGTAAAGGGAGACCCATTCATGGTTATAAGCTATCCAAGGGTTTCAATGAGATACTCGAAGAAATAATTATGGATCTCAGCTCAGAAATTCAGGAGATACAGGATAAGATAAAGAAATTACAGGAATTTAAACATTAGCTTTTAAACGGATTGATCTCGTAGGCTGAATCGCCGTTTCCAACTATTATTTTTGATGCCATGTTTACAAATAACCCTACCTCAACGACACCTGGAATGAGTTTTATCTGCGATTCTAACCTGGCGGGCTCGTCGATCCTGTAAAATGAACAGTCAACAATATAATTACCATTATCTGTGATAAAACCTTCGCGCGTTTCACAGCTATCGCACAATACGCGTATTCGGGAAACTGTCTGTTCATAAAGAAAAGGCAGGATCTCTACAGGCAATTTCTTTCTGCTGAGGTACGATTCAGATATCTTTGATTCGTCTACCATAACATAAAATTTTTTGCTTGATGCAGCAACGATCTTCTCTCTTGTCAGGGCACCCCCTCCACCCTTGATCAGGTTACCCTTTGTGTCCACCTCATCAGCACCG
The DNA here is from genome assembly GCA_021797055.1 of Thermoplasmata archaeon. The sequence continues at coordinate 1,649 of JAKAAI010000028.1, forward strand.
TCGAAATCAATGTCTATCTGCTGGCTGGTAAGTTTTGAAATCTTTATTCCCAATTTTCTGGCCAATTTTTCAGTTGCCTTCGAAGTCGGGATTCCAGAAACATCGAGGCCATTCTTCACTTCTTCAGATAAGAATTTCAGAAAATATTGAGTTGTAGAGCCTGTCCCGAGGCCGATCAACATGCCATCCCTAACGTATGAAAGAGCCTTCCTGGCTGCTGATCTCTTTCCGGATTCTGGATCAGTATTAACCATCAGTCCGTGATAAGAGGCAGCTAAAATAATTTTCTATGACAAAATCGTAAAAATGCAGTTTAGAAACCGGTAAAACAATATAAGGGTCCTTCCAATGTTGATATCATGGAAAAGAAGAGCTGGAAAGAATCCTATTCTGAATTGCAGAGAATAGTCCTGCCTGGTGACACAAATGTTTTTGACAGTCTTTACGGTGGCAGACTTGTTGAGTGGATCGATAATGTAGCTTCGATCGTCGCAATGAAACACAGCAGAAAAAGGACTGTGACAGGAAGCATAGACAATCTTTTTTTTCTATCGCCAATCAGGATGGGTTACATAGTCTACATGAAGGGGCGGATAAATTTTACTTCGAGAACAACGATGGAAATCGAGGTCGATGTCGAATCAGAAGAGGGAATCACTGGAACAAGGAGATTTACAACCAAGGCGTACCTTACTTATGTGGCCATCGATGCAGATGGGAGACCAATTGACTGTCCTGGCCTGTTGCTGGAAACAGATGATGATAAAAGGAGATTTGAGGAGGGCAGGATCAGGAGCATAAGCAGAAAAACCCTTTTGAATAAAATTAGGGACGAGGTCAAAAGTGAGCAGGGCCCGGATTGAGCCCTCTTATTTCATTTAAATTATTGTTTTTCATTCCCTTATAATTTTATAAATCAAAAATCTGCATTACAGATGCGAAAAGTAATAAATATCAGCTAAAGTTCATGTAAATAATGGCATTAAGTGAATTAATTGCACTTATTACATCTACTACCACAAATACACAACTTTACGATATACTTAACCGGGTATATCTGATAGTGATTTCAGTCTCTGCTCTGTTGATAGCATTGCTCTGGATTCCAATCGCTTTGGGCTTCTTCAGTTCAGATGAGAACAGGAAAACCGATGCCAAAATGAAATTGAAGAATGCTGTTTACGGTACGATAATTTACGTTCTCGCAGTCAGCGGTGTCCTTTATGCCATCTTTCAGTATGTAGCACTCGGTACGTGATTTACTGACACCGGCATCAGTTGAATCGGTATTCTTCTCACTGTTTTCATTGGTCGATGATGCGTATCTTGCAATAATTTCACCATTCTGGAACCTTGCTGTGAACTATGGTCTGAATCCGAACTATTCCTTCTATTCAATAATCGGAACAAACAGCGCATATGTAAACATATACAATCTTGTATTTGCGTCTTTCTACTTCATACTTGCGGAGATTTTGCTCCTCGCTGGAATTATAGCCTTTATGATATCAAATTCGCTCTTCGGTCCGGTGAATAGAAATACATTCATAATCAGACTCGGTATCGGTGCAATTTTACCGTTGTTTACGCTCCAGATACTTTCCCTTTTTCTAAATTTCTCTGGAGATGCTTTCCTTTCAATCTGGAACGGCGCGGGGATAAACTGGGGGTCAGGCCTGAATCTAGTGAACCTCGGTAGTGGTCTTCAGTCAGTCTCTGGCATAAATTCAACTTACCTACCGGTGATGGAGTTCTTTTTCCTAAGCGGGTATTTCCTATCTATTGTTAGCCTGATTATTACACTTGAACTCAGACAGGCTCTGCTTATAGTTCTTTCAATTGCAATACCGATATTCTCAATTACATTTGTAATCCCAAGGCTTGATCAATATGCAATAAGGCTGTGGAAGTTGTTTTTCGAGGCAGCTCTTTTCCCTTTCTTTACAATTATCGGGGTATATTTTGCCATTGAATATTCCGGTGTGTTCCTGCTGCAACTAGCATTCCTGGTATTCGCGGGTTCTTCGCCTTTTGTGATTGTATCCGCTTTCAGAATATTTTCATCCGGATCGTTTCTTGGCATAGTGAACGGATTATCGCTGGAGAATTCAATAGGGAGGGCTGCTAACATTGGCTCATCGGTTGCAAGCATGGATGCCCTGAGAACGGGTCTTTCGGTAGCTGGAATAAACCCTTCTGTATCTACGATCGGATTAAAAGACGGTGGAATTAACTGGCAGGAAATCTACAACAGGGATTTTGAATACAGGAGAGAATGGTAATCTTGAGATCAGAAAGGTTCCCATCGAATCTCTATGGTTTCAGATCATCCGTACTCGGTATATCAGCAGACAGGATATTGACAATAGCAATATTTTCACTTGTTGCATTCATAATTTCCAGGTATTACGTGTCAATTTCTCTTGTCATACTGGTATCAGGCATTATGCTTGCACTTTTATCAAGAAATGGAAGACAGCCACTTCTATACTACATATCCGCTTTTTCGTGGAAAATTTCAAGAAAAAATATAATTGTTGAAAAGGGATTTGAAATATCGGAAGGAGCGTTCACAGTAATATCAGAGGGAAAGAGAAAAGCCGTAATAATATCCATAACCGCCGATGAAATATATGATCTTAACGATCAGGATTTTATTACTGCGACTAACCAGATTAACAATTTGCTTCAATCTGATCTGGAGATCAAACTAGCAATAATTTCTGTTCCACCTGAAAAATTTAACGTTAATACCTTTGAAAACGACACTAATAAATACCAGTATTACGCCATGGTAAACGATGCCATCGGATCGATAATGATCCACAGCGTGTATATAATTCTCTCAAATCCCGGAAATTCATCATCGGTGCCACCACCTGATGAGAAGATTAAGACAGCTATAGGTTTTCTCCAGTCGGCTGGCTGCACCGTGCGTACAAAAGTTAGCACGAAGGAGGTGGAAGATCTATTCTACACCCTGACATGACAGGTATTACAACGATGATGATTTTTCTTGTTGCGGCGAAAAATAGGACCCAGAAGAAACATTTACAGATCAGTGTTCATAAAAATTACTATTCCTCGGAAAAGTACTCGGTAAAATTTTATCTATCGGATTCCAAATATTATCTGGGAAATGAGTTTTCTAGATTCGTAGATGCATATGGGAGAGATCTGTCCATTTTCTTGGCATTGAAACCGATTGATGGAAGTACGGCAACTAAAAGACTGAAGAATATGAGATCGGAAAGATCGTCTGAACTTAAGGTTAAAAATGGCAAAGATGCCAGGAGCGAGATGATTCGATCACAGATCAGGGAAATAGATGATCTTATTGCCCGTATGCAGCGCGAAAAGAGTTCATTGATTGATCTCACCATGGATATGAAGATATCCTCTGATCATCCTGCCTTTCTGAGTCGTGAGATTTCAAGGTTCATTATGTCAATGGAACTCCTCTCACTGTTCTTTACTAAGAGGGAATTCTTAACCAAAAGATCCATAAAGAAAAGATTATTATCAAATGATTCCAGGCACAGATATCTTGTTGATTCTACCTCGGTGGCGGTATTTCTTCCAGTCTTTCTGTCCACTTCTGCTCTGAAAGATGGTGTTATGATTGGAACTGATTCAACCACCGGCGTTCCAGTATTCTTCGATCAGTTTCAACTACCTTCACACAACTTACTGATAATGGGCGAAACAGGTAGTGGAAAATCGTTTTTTGCAAAGCTGTTGATACAGAGATTTCGCCTTACAGACAGGGTTCATAGAGTCATAGTACTTGACCCTTTGAATGAGTACAACCCATCCATGCTTGGAAATGATACTGTTGTCATAGATACTTCGGCTGGTGAGTACATCGATTTTCCCATTTATTTTAGCCCGGATAGCAGAATTATGGAGATGTTAAATTTCCTGATCGATACAGCTAACCTCGACGAGTCTGAACAGCATGAACTGAATGCGTTAGCCTCTGGAAATGTAAGCAGTATGGAACTGGGAGAACTAGCAAGGTATTTTTCAGAAGCAACAAAGTCAATCTCTCTAAAGGAAAAAATGTTGTTCCTGAGTGGAAAATTGCTGAAGAAAAGAAAGGAGATTGATTATGAGAGGTCAAATATACTGATAAAGACGCCTTCAGAATCTGGCAGTGAAAGGGAGCGAATACTGACGTTCACACTAACCATGGCAAGGTATCTTGCAAGGATTGGCGAGTCAAGAAAAATCGTCTTGATAGATGAGATGCACCTGTTTCTTTCTGGAGAGAACAGCGCATCACATCTTTCAAATCTTTTCAGAAACTCAAGGCATTTCAATACATCCATAATAGGACTTACTCAGAATTCTTATGATCTTGAAGAGACGGCATATGCTAACAGCGTTAGGGATAATTCCATTGCTTCCTTCGTTTTCAGGACCAGATCATTAAGGAATGACGGCAAATCTGCAAGCTTTATCGACCTGGAAGGTCATGATCCTGAACTGCTCGCTGGTGGCAGAAATTCTGAATATTCCGAATGCATAATGCTCTTTAACCGAAGGATCAAAAAAATAAGGATAAATGCAACCATGAAAGAAACGGAAATTATTGGGAATTTTTCTGCTCACGATTCTTCTCATTGATCAGTGCAAGGAGAAGCAGACCAAATACGATTAGTGGAACGACAAAAGAATAAAGACCTACATCCGTCCAGGTATCATAGGCAATGGACCAGCCAAGATAAAATGTTACACCTATAATTATTAATAATAGCCCAAAGAATCTGTAAATGTTCTCTACATTTATTATTGAAAAAGTGGTGCGTGGTGACTGGTCTGACTTTGATCCATCCGGCATGCAGATGGTAAATGTAAATCTGGATAATAATACCTTTCAGATCAGTACACCCTTAAATCAATGACCGCATCAAATCACATAAAAAGAAAAATGCAGATAATATGTGATTTCTATGAATCGATTTAAATTAACGCGATCAGAATGTTAATCTATTGCCAAGTAATTATGTCCCGGCATGCGTGATCCTGCAGAACCATATTTTAAATGCACTGACAGGGAGCGCGCTATATTCGAAGCAGGGATCAAATTGGGGACCGTTTACCACCAGTATGTCGGTGTGCCAATTAATCTCAGTAACCTTGCATCACTTGCACAGGCGATTAAGGAGAGCTTGCTGGTCCAGCCCTTTGTAACAGACGCGACAGTCGAGATCGATCCAGACGTTGTAAAGAAGAAACAGGGAGTTTACAAATACATCACACTCACTGGTGAAATGCTGAACGTCAGGGTATCAATAAAATATAGAGATATTTCAGTGGTTGCCAGGCTTCGTTTTGTTAAAGAGATGGAATATCCGCTAATGTATATTGAGGAGTGAAAAATTGGCAATAAAAATAGGGATTACAGGTCCGGTCGGTTCGATAAAGTCAGAGGCGCTGAAGAAAATAATAGAGATGCTTGAGAACCAGGGATCCAAGGTTCATGGAGTTCTGGTTTCAGAGATAACAAATGGAAACAAGCTGGTTGGTTACAGCATATATGATCTGTACACTAAAAAGAAGGTTGTGTTTGCGGAAACATCAATTGTATCAAGGGTAAAGATAGACAAAATAGGGGTTGACACAAGGCTTCTCGAAGATTTTCTCGTTCCAAGCCTGCAGAAAGCAAGGGAAATGGCTGATGTCATTGTCATAGATGAACTTGGCAAGCTTGAGAATACTTCAAAGGCTATCCAGAAGGAGATAACAGAAACCCTTGAGGGCACGAAACCGCTTATAATAACACTTCATAAAAAATCCAGAAATCCTGTCTTGCAGGAAATTAGGAGCCTTGAAGGCGTGAGGGTGTTTGATATCACACCGATAAACCGTGGTTTGCTCCCCTTCAGGGTACTGCGGGTACTGAAAGGCGAAGAGGGCGCCTGATTGCTTGTTAAAGAAGGTTCTGCACAGGTAGAGGTACCTGAAGGCTCGTCCCGTAAAGGTCCAGGTTCTGCCATGCCTGGTTTCTATAATATGTCGCAGAGGATCAACAGAGATATTACGATAATGTTCCTCCGGCTGGTTTCGCCTAAGAGGATTTTAGACGGCTTCAGCGGATCAGGCATCAGAGCAATACGGTTTTCAATGGAGCTATGTTCTGAGATACATACATGTGAGATAAATCCAGTTGCCCTGAAGGCTGTTGAATCCAATATAAAAATGAATAATTGTTCCGTATACGTTCATGCTGAATCGTTTGCTGAGACCTCAAGAAAGATACCTTTTGATTTTATAGATGTCGATCCATACGGATCCGCGGTCCCTTATATAGATGCTGCGTTGTTCAACATCAAGAATCGGGGTTACATAGGAATAACTGCCACCGATCTCTCTGTGCTTACAGGATCTTACAGCGAAAAAACGCTTAGGAGGTATGGTGCGGTTATAGTCAATGATATCTTCCGGCATGAGAAAGGGATACGTTTGCTCCTGGCATATACAGCAAGAAGAGCAGCTGCTTTTGACAGATACATAGAACCGATCATCTCATTCTGGCATGGGCATTTTTACAGGCTGTTAATCAGGGTTAATAATGGATCAAACGGATCAGACAGGATGCTGCAAAACATAGGAAGGTTTGATCTTTCTGATATCTATCCATGCTGCAGGGAATCCATAAAGGAAGGTGATATGTGGCTTGGCCAAATTGAACGCAGGGAAATACTGGATAAAGTTAAGATGGATCCAGAATATGATCGTGAAATTGAGCATCTCGTCCCCAGGCTGATGCATGAGGATGAATCTCTATTCTTCGTGGATCTGAAAGAAATTGCAAGGTGTCATAAAGGCGATGTAATGGCGATAGGGAGAGCAATGAATTATCTAAGAGAACATTCAATTGACTCATTCAGGACACATTTTTCTGATACCGGATTGAAAACATCCGTGAATTGCAGAATCGCATCCGATATACTTTCTGGTACCTATCGACAAAAACAATAACATCTTAATTATACGAGTTCCCAGATGTACAAGTGGATCAGGATAATCCGGCCGGTCAACGCCGTTATGGGGTTAGTTGCAACCTATATATCAGGTCTTGTGGGTATAGGCCTTGATCTGAGATACCATCTGCTGGTTGCAACAATTGCCGGGTTATGCGTCTTTCTTGTTATATCAGGCGGAAATATAATTAACGATATCAGCGATGCTGAATCGGACAGGATAAACCATCCTAACAGGCCCATTCCCAAAGGCGAAATAAAGATAAGTGACGCATGGATTGTTTCAGCAGTTTTCTTTGCTGCAGCTGCCGTTCTATCAATAATTGAAATCAGCCTGACTTCTGCCCTCGTTGTAATATTTGCAATCGCAGTTCTGGTTGCTTACGAAACAAGAATGAAAGGTACAGGCCTGCCGGGAAACGTCGCAATAAGCCTTCTTGTTGGGCTGATCTTTGTGTTTGGTGGCCTGGCAGTAAATTCAATTTCAAGGATGATACTTCTCTTCCTGATGGCGTTCTTCACAAATACCGCAAGAGAGATTATAAAGGACATTCAGGACATAAAGGGAGACGTTGACAGGAAAACGTTTCCAAAGATTCATGGTATAAGGGCATCTATAGTGATAATTGTTGTCACAACGCTGACTGGAATAGCATTTTCAATTCTGACTTTCCTGATCCATGTATTTGGAGTGTATTATTTCGCAGCCGTAATATTTGCTGATGCTGCATTCATCGGTTCACTCTTTATGGTCGGAAAAAGCCCGGAAAAGAGCCAGAATTTCTCTAAACTGGGCATGATAATCGGTCTGGTTGCATTTACTGTTGGAGGCATAATATGAATATTTTGTCAGATATTGAAGGGTCAGTGGGCAAACGCAAGATTCATATGACACTGATTGACCCAGCAAGCCAGTCCCCTGAGAAATCCGGAATAATAGCCAAAGAAGCTCAATATGCCGGTTCGGATTATATCATGATAGGCGGTTCAACCAGCGTCAGCCCGGAGATGGTAGATGAAACAGTCACTTCCATAAAGGAGCACTGCAGTCTCAGGACAATACTTTTCCCGGGTTCGGTTGACATGATATCCAAGAAAGCAGACGCGATATTCTTTATGACGCTGATGAATTCAAGAAATCCAAAATTCCTGATGGGTTACCAGGTAAGAGCAGCAAGGTATCTTAAAAGCCTGGGAATAGAGATATTGCCAATGGGTTACATAATTTTTCAACCCGGAATGACAGTCGGGCGTGTCGGTGAGGCTGATCTCGTAAGCAGAGATGACAAGGAGACAGCAGCATCTTATGCAGTTGCAGCAGAAATGCTTGGCCTTAAACTTGTATATTTCGAGTCCGGAAGCGGTTCACCAACTACCATCCCACCTGAAACGATAAAATTCGCAAGGAAGCAGATCAACATACCGCTGATAGTAGGAGGCGGTATCAGATCTGAACAATCCGCTAGGGAGATATCTATGGCAGGGGCCGATATAATTGTTACAGGTACCGTGGCAGAAAAGGCATCTGCCGTTCTTGAAGTACTGAAACCAATTGTCAACGCCGTCAGGTCAGGATAGCTGGCATTTTATTCCCTGTAGCGATTATCCACCATGAAGATCGCCCTCAGGATAGAATACAGGGAAGGCGTGGAGGATCCGGAAGCCTCTACAGTTTCAAAAAATTGTGCAGTTCTCGGCTTCAGTGATCTCTCAAAGATAAAGATAGCAAAGGAATATGTTTTCGATGTCAATGGAAGCAATCCTGAAAAAAGGGTCGAAGAACTCGCACGCACACTGCTTGTCAATCCGGTTATACAAAAATACAGCATACACAGAATAAAGGAAACAGATCTTTAATGGTGGCAAAGTACAGAAAGACTGTGAAGATTACCGATAAGGATCGGGAATCGCTTGTTAAAATCAGCAGAAAATACAGCCTGGGATTAAACGGCGATGAGATGATGATGCTCAAAAATTATTTCATGTCAATCGGTAGAGACCCCACGGATATAGAAATGCAGGCAATGGCCCAGGCATGGTCCGAACACTGCTGCTATAAGTCCTCAAAATTCTATCTTAAAAACATACTCGGTTCGTTAAGGCAGGATTATGTTATACTTGCAATGGAGGATGATGCTGGCGTTGTATCCTTTGATCAGGAATATGTTTACGTTCTGAAGATGGAGAGCCACAACCATCCAAGTGCTGTGGATCCTTACGGTGGTGCTGCAACTGGTGTCGGAGGGATTATACGGGACGTTCTCTGCATGGGCGCACAGCCAGTAGCGCTTATTGATTCACTTTTCTTAGGTGATCTCAGAAATAAGAAGAATCTTGGTGTCCTTGATGAAACATTCATCTTTGACAGGATGGTTGCAGGGATCAGGGATTATGGAAACCGTATGGGTATTCCAAATGTGGCTGGTAGCATAATATTTGATCCATCATATTCCGCCAACCCACTTGTCAATGCCGGTTGCATAGGCATTGCCAGGAAATCGGACATTGTAAGAAGCAGGGTATCAAGGATCGGAGACCTTCTTGTTGTCGCAGGCGGCAAGACAGGAAGGGACGGCATACATGGAGTTAACTTTGCATCGCGTTCCGTATCAAAGAGAAGGGAAGAGGATATATCTTCAGTACAGTTGGGAAACCCGGTGATTGAAGAGGCATTGACACATGCGGTTCTTGAAGCAACAGAGGCAGGAATACTTGACGGCATGAAGGATCTCGGAGGCGGAGGCTTGTCAAGCTCAGTGGGTGAATTGTGCTACGCCGGCGGTGTATCCGCGACCGTCTTTCTTGATAAGGTCCCGCTCAAGGAAGAGGGCATGGAACCCTGGGAAATATGGATCAGCGAGAGCCAGGAAAGGATGCTGATGGCGGTTTCTGAACAGAATCTCAAAGCACTTTCTGACATACTTGAAGCATGGGATCTCGACTATGCCGTTATAGGAGAGGTGAAGGGTGGTACAAATCTGGTTATCAAATTCAATGGCTCAACAATACTGGATCTGGATCTATCGTTTATGACATCAGGTCCTGTTTACTGCAGGAATTACTTCCTCCCTGACAAGACGCCGGTTCAGATACAGCCTCCGGAGCCTAAGGATCTTAATGATCTTCTTCTCTCAATGCTATCAGATCTGAATATCTGCTCCAGGGAGCCTGTTGTCAGGACATACGATTCAACGATCAGGGGCAATACTGTGATAGCGCAACTTGACGGTTATCCCTCGCATGAAACACACACGGATTCAGCGATAATCAGACCGGTTGATGGCAGCTATGCAGGGATTGTAATAAAGGCTGACTCAAAATCTTTGATGATCTCAGGCGATCCCTACAGAGGCGTCCTCAATACGATGTCTGAATGCTACAGGAATATAATGTGCAGCGGTGGTACCCCTCATTCAATTGTGGACGCATTAAATTTTGGAGACCCGGAGGATCCAGTCATCATGGGTCAGCTTGTTGAATCATTGAAAGCGATCAGGGATTTCTGTTCAGAATTCTCACTTCCTGTTGTTTCTGGAAATGTCAGTTTATACAACAGAGGCCGCGGCGGGAATATAAGACCCTCTCCAGTAATAATGACAGTCGGCATTATGAAGGATGTTAGAAAAAGAATAAGATCATATTTTACCTCTCATGATAATATAATATTCATTGTAGGGTCGGACAGCACTGATCTCTCGGGAAGCGTGCTTCTCGAAAAAATGGGTTATGACCGAACCGGAGCACCTTACCTGAACATGAAAGAACTGCTTGACATAAGAGAAAAATGGAAGACGGCATTGGAAAATAATCTGATCCTGTCAGCTCACGATATCTCAGATGGTGGTCTTGCGTGCGCGATATCGGAGATGACTTTCGGATTGAATATCGGCGCAAGAATAGATATTTCGGAATTTTTACCTGCAAGGCCAATAAACAAGCTTTTTGCCGAGGGAGGTAACAGGATCCTGGTTGAGGTTTCAAAGGACAGAGCAGAAGCCTTTTTATCGATTTTCGGTTCTCTCACAAGGAAGATTGGGGAGACAGGCGGGAACAGACTGAAAATCAATGATCTAGGGATTGACATAATTGATCTTCCTGTGGATAAAATGAAGGAAGAATGGGAAAATGGCCTTACGGGCCTGATATAATAGCGGAAGCATTTGCGTTTCGACAGAAAAGATGGCAGAACATTATTTATTATACGACCGACATTCCAGTATATGGAAATTATTGTTATGGGTTGCCGTGGTTTTGGCAAGGTTCATCTCAGGTCCATGGAAGGCGTGGATCTGAGTATAATGGAAAGGGATCCAACTGTAGCCAAGGAATGCCAGGATAAATTCAACATACACAGAATATACAATAGTATTGAGGATGCCTTAAGATCAGATGCCGATGTGATCGACATAGTCCTACCACACAATATGCACATGGAGACAGCAATTAAGGCTATGGAAAGGGGAAAGAATGTAATCGTTGAGAAACCTATAGCTCGCACACCTGATGAAGCTCGCAAGATGATTTCGACCGCCAGGAAAACGGGCAGGAAACTTATGGTTGCAGAGCAGTATCATTTTGATCCTGTAATATTGAAGATCAATGAGATCATAAAAGAAGGCAAGATTGGAAAATTGCTTTCCATTTTGATACGTGACCAGACAATGCACATGAATATGGCATGGAGATCCCAGGAAGAAGCAATGGGTGGAGGTGCTCTGATCGATGGTGGAATTCACTTTATTGACGCACTGCTAACTATTGGAGGTGAATACAATAATATAAGTTCCAGGGTAATGAAAGGTGGATCATCCCTGCAGGGGGAGGATACCTCGCTCGCTCTTTTTGATTTCAAATCCGGAGCTGCAGGTTTTCTTTTCTACTCATGGTCATATGCGTTTCCGCCAAGGGTACCTGCAATTGAAGTCGTGGGTACATCTGGAAACATATATGATGACGTTGACACGAGAAGATCTTCATCTCATGATGATCCTTATGGTACATCATCCTTTGGTGATCCTGTCCTTAATGGGAAGAAGGTTGAATTGAAGAGATATGACCTTTTCAAGAAAATGTTCTCCTCCTATATTCAATATATTGATGGAAAAATAGATGCCCCGTTCAGCCCTGAGGATGCCTTGAGAGATCTGAAAGCTGTTGTTGAAATTTACAGATCAGATGGACGCTGATCAGCAAAATGAAAGCTGAAATTCATGACTTCAATTTGATCGTTAACATACTGGAAGGACTTGATGGGATAACTGCCAAGGATATTGATATTGAAGGAAAATCAACACGATACTATCGTGGAGCCTTCTGGACACAGAAACAAAGACAGGGAAATTCCTTACACGAAATATCTTACAGAGCATGCTTCAAGCCGCAGCTCCCAGACTTTTTCATAAGGAATTTAACAGATAAAGACAGCACAGTATTTGATCCATTCAATGGCCGGGGAACTACTGTCATACAGAGTGCCATATTGGGTAGAAAATCGATCGGAATCGATGTCAACCCCATTTCAGAAATTTTAACGCACCCCAGAATAGATATACCAAAGACTGACGAAATTTTCGAAAGATTAGACTCAATAAATATGGATGGACGAGAAAAACCGGAATTAGACCTCGGTATGTTCTTCCATGATGACACGATCAAGGAGATATTGAGCCTGAAGTATTACCTGCAGGAAAGGTCTGATTCCGGGAGAGAAGATAGCATTGACAGATGGATCAGGATGGTGGCCACAAGCAGATTGACTGGACACTCATCCGGTTTTTTTTCTGTATATACACTACCGCCCAATCAGGCTGTCACGAAAGAAGAGCAGACAAGAATCAATGAAAAACTTAAACAGAAACCTACATACAGAGACACAAGGAAGATAATTAAAAGGAAGACGATTTCCCTTCTCAGAGATATTAGAGAACCGGGAATAAGAGAAAGAATAAATTCAACAGGTCATCTTTCCAGGGTCACAACCTTTGATTCTACAAAGGCATCTCTACTTGTAAATCCAGAAAGCATCGATCTTACTGTGACATCTCCGCCATTTTTGAATGTGGTACAGTATGCCAAAGATAACTGGTTGCGATGCTGGTTTAATGGCATTGATGTGGATGAGACTGAAAAAAAAATATTCACCACCCCAGATATAGAAAATTGGCTTAAATTTATCGAGGCTGTATTCAAACAGTTATACGTAATTACAAAAAAAGGCGGCCATGTGGCATTTGAAGTTGGAGAAGTCAGGAAAGGTATGATCAGCCTTGATGAGTATATACTTAAAAAGGGCATATTTACCGGATTCGAGGTAGTGTGTGTTTTCATTAATGACCAAGTTTTTACTAAAACTTCCAATATCTGGGGTGTGAAGAACAGTAAACTTGGGACAAACTCAAATAGAATTATTCTGTTGAGAAAGACATGAAAGCTTAAGCGGGATGTCAGGAAAGGTCACCACCATTATTCGAAACTTAAGCAAGTTTATAGTCGCAAGAAGCATGAAATAAGCAATAATACAGAGTGCGGAATCCGAACCGGATTATTGTTCTGATCGAATAATTCACTAACAGTTGGTTTAAAAATTTTAATTAAAATTTTTACTTCAGGTGAAGATAATATAGGCACGGGCACTTGCATTTCGTATGGTTAAGATTGCTAAGATTAATTCAATGGATCAGATCACACTTCCTAAAGATTTGGGAGATAAATACAATCTGTGCTGCGTGGAAACCGTCGTTTTTTCGGATTCTGGGGAAGGCATTATAACCAGGCATGTTATGGTACCTAGAGAAGCATGTTGAAAGGCAGGGTTGACACTAAAGGATTCTAGAAAGGTATTAGAGCATGAGAGAAGAGTGGAAGTCGTGAAAAACTTCATGACAAATACTGTTGGATTGGTTAGATATTTAGAGGATAATTTGCCAGTTCCTGCATCTGACTTATTTTCCTAGGCTGAAATAGGAGAGACAGCGATACAGTTACCGAGGATTGCAATGAAGGGAAGACTGAGATTGGCCGATCTGAAGAATGCTGTCAAGAGAGTCATAGATGAACTAAGAGTGCTCTTTTTATATTCCAGTCCAATCTTCCTGAGGATTGATGGAGTGTTTTTCCGTCTCACAAAATCCCTGAACTTCACGACAGACTAATAGCTACAGAGACCGTGGTCTGTCTTTATCAATTATTTCCAACTATCCTGAAATTCGAAAAGTACACGGTATACAGGTAACTTAGAATTAAGACATCAGCGATCAAGATAAAAATGCGGAGGGCCGGATTCGAACCGGCGGATCCCTACGGAAACAGATCTTGAGTCTGTCGCCTTTAACCTGGCTCGGCAACCTCCGCACAGATCCGGAATAATGTGATATCTATTTTACCTTTTTAGATTGTCAAATAAACTCGACTCACAGGTACAAAATCACATTGCCAGTTAACATAAAGTGCCTCTGGGTCACGCAGATACATACTTTAAGCAAACTTAAAAGGAAGCTTTCGAGGATGCACATAGACTGGTGAATATACTTTTACTGGTTAACGGAACAAGGGCACTCTGACACTTTTTTTTGAACACACTCAATCCTTCTCTATTCATCATGATTCATACTTCTTTAACCCAGCTACAATTCCATGTTCTCCGAAATTCTGGGCGAAACACAACGAAATTTGTTAATCTGCATTCCTGGAAACAGCATGTTATAGAAATTATATGTAAGAAAGGTAATCCAAAGCACAGCGCAAGATTATTATCCATTGGTTACTATAGTAAAGAATGGGACGAAAAGGGAGCTACCACTTTCTTAAAATCTCATTTTCGATACTTACTGTAGCGCTACTTTTGTTTACTGGTCTGCAAACATTTTATCCCAGTCCTGTTTTTGCTCATACTGCTGGTGCCTCTGACGATTATTCAGTACCCAGTTCCCAGCATGTTTCTCCCTTGGCAGGTCAATCGCATGTGAATAACCAGACTCCAAGCGCCTCTCCTGATACCATGTGCAAATCGTGTAACAATTCTAATTGCATAAGAACCCAGAATAAAGATCCAATAAAATCGCGTACCGTGTTCACCCACTTGAACTCTATCTCTTCGCTTGATCTTTCCAGCGAGACCAACTTAACCTTTGATGTTACTAATCTTTCTTTGGGAATGTCGTGGAACATTGCGATTTTCAGATCATATATCAGTCTTGCTACTTATATCAGTGACAAGTTATGCACCCCTTATTATTCCAAAACAACTTCATCCACATCACTTACCGTCTTGATACCGACAGGAACATATTTTTATGCGTTCGGTCCACTAAATACATATACAGGAATGTTCGAATTGTACGTTCATGGGAAAACGGATATTGTTAATTTAACATTGCCCACTTTGTATCAGATAAAATTCAGAATAACAAATCAGCCGACTAATATTGAGACTGATTTCGACCTTATTACTTCAAACTATTCCCTTCCGCTGGAAACGGCATATTACAATTCTTCCATTTCAAACATAACTATTGCTTATTTGCCCAAGTTCAGTTATTGTTTAAGTTTTGGCCCTGAATCAACATTTTACAGATATGGATTGCTGAATGTCAACTCATCGGCTTCTATTAATTTGACACTGGAGAAGACGTATGAAATAAATTTGACTTTCGCGAATAAACCGATGAATGCGATAGTTTGCATGTATATACACACGTTTGTCTCAAATATTCGGTATTGTAATGTCTCCAATTCATCAGAAATGGTGGCCTACCTGCCTAACTGCACATATCAATATAGCGCGATTCTTGAAAATTCTCTTACTTTCAACCGCGGAGACATTTTCGTTTCTGGAAAACCTGTAAATGTTACCATCAGCCTCAAACGAACTTATAATGTCTCATTCAACCTGGCTGGTTCCAATGTTAATTCCTGCTGGTACCTTACAATGTGCGGTCATATAACATCCAACTGCTGTGTCAAATTCATTACCTATACCAGGGAACCTCAGATCAGCCTGTTTTTATCAAACGGCTCGTACAAAGTTTACCACGGTTATTATTATCCCTGTCTGATTCGATCGTCTTTCTTTTTTGGAAACCAGCTTGATCGTTCTATCTCTTCTACATTTAACGTCACCGGAACTTCATTGAGCTTTGTGATAATATTGCCTCAACTCTATGAAGTTTCTTTTGAGGCAAAAGGACTTCTGTTCTCTGGCGATTGGGTTATTTCGTTTCCAAATGCAGACCTTCACACTGGAACCATTGACAGTGGAATCCTTAATTTGAGTTTGCCAAATGGAACATACTACTTCGTAGCTTCTGAAGTTGACTATTCCAAACCACTTGCCAGTTTGGTTCTCAATGGAAGAAATATAACTGAAGTTATCTCATTTCCAAAACTCTATTCTTTAAACCTTGAAGCACCTGAACTGCCAAATAATGCACAGTGGTGCATAACGGTCTATAACGATTCCTTGTTCTTTTTTTATAAAAATTCTTCAAAGAGCACAGATATTACTGCATACGTACCGAATGGAACTTTCAATTACACTTATGGTTTATCCTATGGCAGAACCAGCGTTGAATTGGGTAAGGGTCTTATAGCAGTATCGGGATCTGGTAGAACTTTATGTCTCTTTATTCCAAGGTTTTACACCGTTAACATACTAGAACAAAATCTGATATATCCTCTGTCCTGGTCCGTCACAATCTCAAACTCCAATGGGAGTGTTAATTACAGAAATATGTCTGTTTCGCAGGTGATGAAAGCATATCTACCGCAGGGTACGTTTAATTACTCATCACAATCGACATACCTTAATGGACCAACCGCCGAATTCAATGTATCCGTAAACACAACTCTTCAATTAGTTTTTCCGAAATCTTTCAAGGTTGATTTTACTGAAGCAAACCTTCAAAATAATACCTTCTGGTATATATGCATAAGCGGTAGCGGTTTGCGATCTATCATTAGTAACTCTACATGCGGAACCAACATGACAGAATATCTTCCTGTTGGAATTTATAATTACTCTTCTTTTGCAAATGTTTTCAGCAAATGCAAGGTGGAGTTTTCGGTTAATGGAAATGAAACTGTCTATGTTGTCTATCCGAAGACGTATAATATCACTTTTTGTGAGAATGTCCTGCCGGCAGGAACGCGTTGGTATTTGTTTTTTAGTGGGTCAAACCTTCTCGAGTCCTATGATTATAGCGAAGGAAATAACTTATCACAATATTTTGCCAATGGAACATACACCTATACTGCTTGTGCTTTAGATTTTCGTTTTGCAAAGGTTAATTTCACGGTGAATGGCTCCTCGGAATCAATAAGAGTGAACATACAGAAGTTCTATGGAATCACATTCTACGAACATAATGCTATATTCAATTTTAATTCATGCTGCTACTATTGGACATTGAGGGTTTCATCTCCAAATTACTTTTACTTTAAATTAGAATATACTTCCAACGTAACAATTTTTTTGCCAAACGGAACATATTCTTATCGCGCAGTGGATTATTTTCAGTCTCTTAACAATACATTGTTTAACGTCACTGGGAAAAATATGACTGTGGAAGTAGATTTTTTAAAGCTGTACAGGATTACATTTGAGGAGAGAGGTTTCAATCGGTTGGAAGGTAACCTCTGGTTTGTTCTTATTACTGGAAAAAACCAGCAACCTCGTTACTTTGATTATCTTCACTCAAATTCATCTACTGCCACGACCGTTGGCTCCAACGATACGTACTCATATTTTGTTGATTACCGTTCGGGTGATAGATGGTGTGTTAATCCAGAGAATGGGACTTTTGTGATAAATGGTCGAAACATAACGATAGATTTACAATTTAAACAGGTTTTCCAGGTCAGTTTCTTATACGAAATTTCTGGCGCCAAATTTTACTGGACATTATCAGATCTATACGCCCACTCTCTGCCTCCTGATAACGCTTCTCCTGCATTAAGGAATGTACCCATCTGTGCTCCGCCAGCGGATGAACTTACTTCACAAGGTGTTTTACTGACTACGCCTATGATTTCAAGTTATTATACTCAATCAGAAGCAATGAGATCCAACCAATCATTTAAACCACCTTTCACCATCCAGGTGAATGCTAGCGTGCTGTCAGGATGTGCAAATGCATTCCAGATTATGCTCTATAATTTAAATCGATCTAAATGTCTTGATATTTCTGAAGGTGCGTTATTTATTCATTCTGAGGAAGATCATGTCATTGCTTATCATTTATACGATAACAGGAAATGCGTGGCTTTTGGGATACTAAATAAATCAGCTGAGTACGGAGCAATCTACGATTATATTATAAGTGTAAATCAAACTGGTTTTGCTAACATTACAATTTTGCTTGGTAATTTATCAGTAGGTTTCGTCAGCGGGATAAATGTCAGCAAAGGACCATTCTATGTAGCAATTGGGCAGTTGGATTACCCATTCAGTCTATTACCAGTCGCATTGCTTAAAAGTGCTTCCCTGGCCTCCCCGGATAATCGTTCCAGTACATTGGTTACAAGCTTTAGTAATCCTCCCCTGGAGCTAAGGATAGATGGCCGTTCCTACGGCGCTTTTCTCAATTCCACAGATCTAATGCTTCCGAATGGAACATACTCGTATACTGTAGTTTATTATCAATCCGGTGTTACTTATTGCAATGGTGCACTGGCTATTACTGTTGCATCTGGAAATCTTACGGTAAACGGCCAAAACGTTTCAATTACAGTAACAGTCAGATCAGAAAATTTCAACATCTTAGGCCTTAACTCGAGTACTTTTTATACGATCATATTCATCCTGATAGGGTCTTTACTTGTTACAGGCGCTGCAGTATTTTACTACAGGAAGCGTTAGTACAATCGTTTAATTTCCTGTGCATAAATATACTGAAATTGATTCATGGTTTTCCTGCATCGGACCTGTCTGTAACAATATTTGTAATGTTTATTCTAAGTCAAAAACTACTGAAAAACAGGTTAAATTGATTCTTCCAGATCATCGAGAATAGATATAGATAACAGGCAATGGGTCCGTGTGGCTAATAGTTAATTACCAACATCATCATACTTACAACAATTACATGTTCATTGTCAAAACGAA
>JAKAAI010000123.1 GCA_021797055.1 Thermoplasmata archaeon
GACTCTGGGACATAAGTAGCCCTACCCATTCACAAGCATCAGGTTGTGCAGAAGTCCCTTGCAGAATCCTGAGGTCTCTATACGATCTTTTCTTCTCTGGAATATCATGTGCCCTGTCGATCTCTTGTCTGAGGAGAATCCTGCCTCGGAGTTGCTTCTTTTGAAGTATTCCCTCAGGTATGCTATGGGATCGTTCATGAACCTAAGGATCATATGCCTCCATGCCCATGGCCCCCTTATTCTGGAATTCTTCTTCGGTATGATGAATATCCTTGTGTTTTCAGAGAAGTCATCAAGTATGCTCTGTCCAGAATAGTATCTGTCCAGCCTGATGCTTTCCAGATCTATCCTCAGATTGGCGATCATGTCCAGGGCTTTCATGTATGCGTCCCTCTCCGATCTGAGGGAGACGGCATACCCAATGTACATCCTTGTACTGAGGTCCATCAGGGCGAATGAATAGACGAACTGCCCTTTCTTTACGGATTCTCCATGTTTCTCCCTCATTGATCGGTAATGCTTGGTTACAGTGAGGGAATAGCCTGTTCCATCGCCAGCAGCATCACATTTCCCGATCTCCTTTTTCCTCAGTGTTTCAATGAAGAGGTTGTTCAGTATCATGATAACAAGGGGATCTGAATAGAGCCTTTCAACGGTCTTGTATGAGATGATTCTGTCAATTCCAAACAGCGGCAGCCCATATGCCATTCTCCTGTTGCTTAGCTTCATTATCTCCTTTGTCAGGAGTATGAATGCTTTCTCCTTAGCGTTCAGTAAAGATGGCCTGCCATATTCATTTATGGCAATGGAGGATGCATGATCGATCATGGATCTGAGTTCCACTGACATTCCAAGAAGTCTTTTCCTGTATATTTCCTCATATTTCTTTGTATCTGAGATCACCGGCACTGAGAATTTCTGCCTGTACTCTTCTATCAGTGTGTTGATGTTATCCCTGAATGCCTCGTACTGATCCTGGGTGATCACGAAAGTATGATATATACCGAATATATATACATTTGTGAAGAAGGTTCAGGTTGTTGAGGCCAATGAGATTACTGTAAGAAACATTCAAGCCTATATGGAAAAAGTTGTGACAAAATTCGGATCAGGAGCAAAGGTGGATTGCCCCAAGGAATTCCTGGGAAAGAAGGCCTATCTCATAATTGAAAAAGACCAGGAGTGACGACTTCTGTCCCGAAGTCGACATAGCCACCTGTTCTTAATGGAGTAATGGGATCAAATGGGCCAAAATGGAAGCCGTAAAAACCAAAGGCGTTGGACATCAATGCAGGATTATAGGGATTTTTTCCTAAAAGAAAAAGATGCGCAGCGTACATATCAAATACGGATTCGTCGGTCGGGAACATGGGGGCAAAACTGTAGTACATGTACAGCGAGAAGCTGACAGTTGCTAGCATTAGGAGGAAAAACAACATTGGCATGAGCTTTGCATGCGCCTGGTTCTTCAGATCATTTATGACCACGAACACAAGGACAGCGATGGGTGCTGCAAAAATAACAAAAGTATATGGATCAAAGGATTTGCCTGTAGCGATACCGATTGGAGGTTGCATGGCTGACATAACGTAAGACACCATAGCAACCAAGAGGGAAATCCCAATGAGGATATAACCGTACAAGTGCTTGGAGAAGTCAATAGTTTTCACAGCGCTAAATGCACAAAGAAATGCAAGTATGATGGCACCCCACTCCAGTGCCCATGCGAAGGGATTTAAGTTACCCAATTCGTTCCAGACTGCATTTACTCCAACAAGGAGAAGCCCGGACACCCCAATGTAAGTAAACCGTAACGCGTTTTCCCTGCTAACTATCGTTTCCAAGTCTTTTTCTCCTTTGATTTATATGAAACCTCAATGTCCCGTGTTTCAGTTTCACAATTTTAAAGGTATGGCCAGCAGATATTTTATCTTCACATGGTAGGAATCGTGGAGGCTCTATAAAATAATTTCAAACATGCTCTTACTTTTCAGGAAAAAAGGGATATAGCTCAAATATGCTTGCAATCCAGATGCGAACCTGTCAAAAGAGGACTTAGGCAAAACTCAATGTCAGATGTACCAGCTTCAGTATTCAGACAGTCTGGCGCATTACAGGAATAGATCCGGAACTCATAGATTCTATTCTGGCTCAATGACATCCGCAATGTTATGAGAAATTCAAGGAAGTCTATGGAAAACCTGGAGAATATACCAAGTGAAGCAAGTCAGCTTTGTCTTGAATTGAGCCTTTCATTCGCAGGCGACATCAAATATACCTTTCCCTTCAATGATTATTTTGGTCTTCGTGATAAAGTTAATAATCTTCTGATATATAACACACAGGCAATTAAATGGCAAAAGCCAAGTTTGAGGTAGGAGTGAGTGAAAAACACCTTATAGCTGTTGACGCGAATCCTTTTCTTAAGTATATTAGAATAGAAGTAGATGGTGAAAGGGTCATTGATGTGGCAAACTTCACACCATCAAGGAAGTTTCAACTTGAGGTCGGGAACCTGGAGAAGCATAATGTGGAAATCCATATTAGGGCACTCTCGCCCATCAAGTTATTCGTCGACGGAGAGGAAACAGAAAAGATTTGAAATCACAAATCAGCAAATCATTTGTGGGAGGTATGGGAGAAATGGTCCTACATCAGTTAGAATGCCAGTTATGTTTACAGGTTGTTTATTCAGACTACGTTTGCTCCAATAGATTATTGCCCAAAAGTATGGTAACGAGGTGTAGTATCCTTTCAGGTGGCGAAGATGAGTAATATTCTTTTAGGACTTTACCTGCGGCGTTACATGAGGGAAGGAAGAGCTTTCTTTTTCATTGGAATAGTACTCCCGCTTTTCTTCCTGATAATCTTCACTGTTGTCGGTGAGAGAAGCAGTGGTGGGGCCGGGGCTGCAGCCCTGAAAGCATTTGCCCAATCAATGGGGCTTAGAGACGTTTCATTATATCTGGTGGCATTGATACTCCCTTTTATTGCGCCAGTGTTCACTGTGGTGGGCACCATGATGGCTCCTGCTTTGTACAGTGAAGACAAAGAGAACGGTTTCTTTGAATTCATTCTATCCTCGACAAGATTTGAAACCAGGGACATATTCTGGGCTATAATACTCACTGCCCTAATCGTTGGCATAATTACCATCGCCATAGCTGTGGTGGAGATACTTATAGTCGTTTTCAGCCTGAACGGGAGTGTGCCATCACTATTCCTGAAAGAACTCCTAATTTATACAATTCCAATCTCAGTTATTGCAGTATTGATTGGGACATCCATCGCATTTGTGTCCCAGGCTTTAACTAGGAGAATGACCTTTGTCAACTCCCCAGCTGGACTTGCCCCGGTCTTCGGCGTAATAATCGCGGTTATCCCGCTCTTCTTCTCCATATTTTCGGCTAGAGGCGTTTTTGGGCCAGTTGATTTCAACCAGCTGTATCTGATTCTGGGGGCTTATGTTGCAGGTACTTTTATTCTCTTCCTGATCGTCTTCTTTTTCACCAATGTCAGGATGGTTCGGGAGAGGTTTCTTTCATAGGTGGATATATGACTCGAATAGAAGCTGCTGGCCTGTCAACCGGGTATTATGGCAAGACGATATTACACGATATCACTATATCAATTGATAAGCCTGGGATATATGTTGTACTTGGAAAGAATGGTGCTGGAAAGACCACATTTTTCAGAACCATAACTGGCATATTGAAACTTTATGGGGGTACCCTGACCATTGACGGCCTTGATCCATACAGCCATCCTGAAGCAAGAGAGAAATGTGTGTATTTATCGCACCAGTCCGGAGTCCCTTTAAGCATGTCGGTAAGAGAAATAATAGACCTGTTTGCAACACTACTTGAAGCTGGGGAGGATGACAGGAAGCGTGCTGTTAAAATGCTTGGCCTTGATGATCTAATGGAAAAATCATATGTCTCACTTAGCCAGGGGCAGAAGAAGCGAGTCTCTTTAGCCAAATGCCTTTTGAGCGACCGGAGTATATATCTTTTCGATGAACCCACAACAAACCTTGATCCCATTGTTGCCAGTGAAGTGAGGAAGGATTTGATGAGCATTTCCAAGGATCAGATCGTGCTCTATTCATCACATAATCTTTACGAAGCCAGGGAGATAGGTAAACAGGCCATAATAATCAATAATGGTACTATCGCTTACAACGGGGACATAGACAAGGTGCCCATGGGAAAATACGTGATCGGCATCAGGGCTGACAATCTCTTAGACGTGTTTCCGCAAGCAAAACTTCAGGGAAGGTACTATATGTTGGAACTTGATTCACCAGATGATGTTTCTACGGTGGTACAGAAACTGGCCGCTGCCAACATAAAAGTACAGGAGATAAGGGAGATGAGCAACCCGCTTGAAGATTTACTCCGTTAAATCAGGCTAGGCAGAACGGGACGAAAGGAAAAATCTTTGCCTCATTTCAAGGTTCGGGAGAACGATATTCTCTAAATCTAAACAGGAAATTTTTTCACATATTTTAGCTTCAATCTGATGAAGCCTTGCATTATCTTGATCAGCGGATAAAACACCCAGAATTGCTTCAAGAAGTTAGCATAATGTAACCGGGTGGGGAGCCGACTGCTCACAGTCTGTATCACGGATTATTTTTTATGATCGAATTGATAATTACTTTGGTGTGGTTTTAGAACCACATCAAGTTATTTATCCCGGCTTCCGGATTTGAACCAGAGACCTGCGGATTACGGCGGTTTTCCATGCCGTGGATTCCCTCTACAGTCCGCCGCTCTACCAACTGAGCTAAGCCGGGTTCATCCAG
>JAKAAI010000029.1 GCA_021797055.1 Thermoplasmata archaeon
TCTTGTGCAGGCTCACAGTGTAGCACTTTCCCATCATGTCCTCCAGCGGGAGCTTCTCAACAGATATGCCTGGTTTCCAGTAGTGATATGGTGCATCAATATGAGTTCCACAGTGTAAATTCATTCTCAGATTGTTCTGCGTTCCGCTATTGACTGTCACCGTATATTCTATCAATTCAAATTCCTGCCTGTTCTCTCCAGGCCAGTCAGGGACCGGCATATTCTTTTCAAAATTATGGCTCAAATCAATCAGTTTACTCATACAAACACCTAATCCAGTATCAAATTAGAATATTTAATAGATATAAAAGCATTTGTACTTTTGTATACGTCAATTTTCAAATAGACTTCCAGAAAATTAGGATGTAAGATAGCATTTACTGGAGACTGTATACATAATGGAATATACTTTAATAGTAAAACGAATACCTTTGTATGAGAATTCTTATCATTGGAATCGGATCAGTGGGAGGGTTCCTGGGTTTTAACCTGGTGAAAGCTGGACAGAACGTTACATTTCTGGTCAGGGAACAGAGAAAAAGTGAAATTGATGAAAAAGGGATCACCATTATCCATAATGGGAGAACGGAAAATGTCAGGGTTAACACATTATCATCCATAACAGAAAACGACCGCTTTGACATGGTCTTCATATCCGTTAGGAACGGTGATCTGGAATCACTGAAGGAATCTTTGATAATGTTAAGAAACACAGGCTCTAAGTTTATTTCACTTTTGAACGGAATCAGACATATAGACTATTTAATACCACTGGTTGGTCTAAATAACCTCATAGGTGGGTCTGCTTCTATGGAAACAAGACGCGATGATAATGGTAATATCATTTTCATAAGCCAAGAGCCAACCATAACAATCGGGAGTGAGTCACCGAACAATGTCGCAATAATTCGTGAACTAAAGCTAATCCTTCAGAAGGCAGGTTTCAAGGTGATTGTAAAGGAGACCACATATCAGTCTGTCTGGGAAAAATATCTGTTTAACCTTGCATGCAATATGACCGCCGTTTTCTCTTCAACTGTAAAAGAGATAAGGCAAAATAGGTATGCCCTCGCATCAGTGATCAATTTAGTAAATGAGGCGTTTTCGTTGTCCAGAAAAATTGGAGTGGGCCTTGGAGATGAAAGTAAGGACTCCGCCATAAGTAATTTTCTCAATATGCGTGATGACTTCAAGTCCCTGATGGCCGAGGATATGATGAACAATAAAAACAACGAGTCTGATTACCTGTTCGGCTACATGGCAAAATTATGTGAAAATAACGGTAAAAACTGCCCCACCATAAATGTTTCATATGCAATTCTTGAACTCAGATCCCGGAAAGGTTCTTCCAGTCAGGCCTTACCCAGAAAGTGATTTGTACCATTCGTAATAGTCTCTTATGGCGGCTGGCATTTCAAACTGAGGATGGTAGCCGAGTTCTTTCTCACTTCTCGTGAGATCGAGTGGTGACTCTGCCTGGATGGATGTCTTGAATTTCAACATGTCCCCACCTGTCTCAACTATGACTTTGGAACCTTTGATCTGGGCCTGAACTATTGAAATAATCTCCTCTGGGGTATATATCCTCCCCATTCCAACGTTGTATATCCTGCTTTTCAGATTCTTTCCAATCACAGCTTTATACACAGACTGTGCAACATCTTTGACGTAAACCACTTCACCCACCCAGGGACTTATGGATGCAACCTTCCCCCTTGAAATATTCTCGATCAAAGACTTCATCATATTTGATCTCCCGCCACCACCGCTGCCTTTCCACGGACCGAAGACACCGACCGGTCGAAGAGCGACGAAGTCAAGCCCGTACAGATCTGAATAATTCAATCCCAAATTTTCACATGCCAGCTTTGTGCTTGAGTATATGTTAGTGGTGCGCGGAATATTATCCTCCGACATTTTGCCGATTTCCTTTGCAGGTTTGAGGTTGGTGGTGAGAGTTGCAGAACTGATGAACACCACCTTCTCCAGTTCCAGTTTCCTTGAAATCTCCAGTACATTTGCTGTTCCCATTATGTTTAGATTAATTGCATCATATGGATTGTCCTGAGCACCCGCATTCAGTAAAGGATTTGCAACCGTGTGCACGATTCGGGTAACCTCATGCTCCCTAATCACTTCTGTTAATATATCCCGATCAAGCACATTGCCCCTGACCACATGTTTTTTTGAATCGGAAATGATATTACCTATTGCCTCAGATTGGGGGGTGTACTCCAGAATAACAAAGTCCTCATGATTATTTTGAAAAAAATAGGCGGAGTGGGAGCCTATTACTCCCCCGCCGGTAATAAGGGTTGTCATTACTTATTTTCCCAGCTGTTCCTTCTCTATTGTCTCAAGCGATTTGCCCTTTTCTTCCGGTGCGATAAACAAAAACACGAGGAAGGATATGAACATCATGACCCCGAAGAAGACAAACACTGGTAGGACTCCGGCAAGAGATGGTTTGGGTTTTATTGTGAGACCTACTCCGATTAGCAGGGCAAGGACTATGGTACCCACGATCTTTCCAAGCGCCCCGAATCCATATCCGGAACCCCAGCCACTTCCTCTTACCTCCTGCGGCCAGGCTTCAGAACCCACAACAGTCAACACCGGCCAGTTTGCATCAAGGAAGAAGTAGCTGACAAGAGCAAGGATATAGAACAGTGATACCGCACCTATGAGATAAGAGTGGAAAATTCCGCCCAGCACCAGGAATATGACAGCCCCCATGCTGGTGAAGAACCCGGCAAATCTCCTTCCGATCTTGTCTAGAAGCACATCAAACAAAATTCTTCCAGTGAGTCCCGAGAGAGAGACGAATATGAAGAGGTAGGATGCCTGATGGGCACTGATTCCAAGCACGAACACAAGTAAAGCTGGCCCCCATATTGTGAAATTGTAAGACACGGACTGGAGCGTGAAACTGATAATCCATGTGGTAGCAAGCGGCTTAGGATACTTGAAAAGTTCTCTCCACCTTGTCTTTTTATTGAAACTTGCAAAATCATTTACATCAATATCCACTTTATTGGGATCTATCTTGTATACCTTGGCTATTACTTTCTTTGCGTCTTCTATTCTGCCCTTTGTGATCAACCACCTTGGTGATTCATATACAAAGAATACCAGAAGAGGAATCAGTATCAGTGGTATTCCTCCTTCATAAAGCAGTCCCCTGAATCCAATTATCGGTTCGAGATAAGCTGAACTGAGCGAAGCTAGTAACGTTCCCACTGGAGTCCCCACTACAACAAGTCCCACAAGTAACCCTCTCTTGTCTGCAGGTGCAAACTCCGCGACATATGGAAAAACTATTGCAAAGGACCCACCCACTCCCAAACCAATGAAGAACCTGTAAAAAGCTAGCAACTGCCAGTCGCCAGTAGGAACTGCACCCGACAGAATGCTGAAGAACGAATAGACCACCACCATCATTATCAGAATAATCTTCCGTCCGTACGCATCCATCAGTTTTCCAGCCCCAAAACCGCCCACAACAAGTCCTATTCCTGATGCCAGAATAAGCCATGTAGCATCTCCAACGTTGATATGCCACGGCTTGGAAATAAATGTGTTGATAAAGCCGATTATAAAGAAGTCAAAAAAATTCAAAAAACTTCCTACAAGCAGAGCCAACACAAGGAGTATCCATAGCCTAGAAGTGTATCTGGCATATTTGTCAATACCCTTTAACTCCATGGAAGTACCAACAATTGTATATATTTAAATGTTTGTAATAATGTATACGTATTTGAACGATTGACCAATCCCAAATTAGTTTATCATGTTTCAATTGTTCATTGATTCATGGCGAGATTTGTCAATGTTCGCACAAGCAGAATAATACGGTTCTGAGAGTTCATGGCTTTGGCATTAATATTTCGTGTTCCGTTTACTTTATGCGTGTATTCAAACTATCTGATCTAACGAAGAGCCTGGAAAGCGAAATGTATACAATTAAGAAAATGATGATAAGAATGAACACATTCGTTCTTATCTTTGGCAACACAAATAAAATTACAAATAAAAATAATGAAACTGCCCCGGATATAACCACATTCCTCGTAACCTGATTCCTGAATATAATAAATTCTCTGGCTATTTCCTCCGTATCATAACCATGATCTAAAAGAGTCGATCTAGCATTTATTGCTGTCTGAGTATACTGAGTAATAATCAGCCCTGATTCCCACAGAACCATGCCGATACCCAGAATGATTCCCAATGTGCTCCCTATGTATGGAAACACAGCTATCTGACTCGCCAGAAAGCCCCTTGAAAACAGTATTACAAAAAGTGATGGCACAATTGAATAATATCTCAGAGATATTGAAGCTCTGGTTCTCTCAGGAATCATCACTGCCGCTGTGACCATAATTATGGGAAGTACTGCGAGAATGAGTGAAAGGCCTGAGGGAGCAATTAACATTATGATTAGTGATGGAAAATACATCAGTATGCCTCCAATAATGTTTATAACTGAAAGGTTCATTGGACCATCCCCTTCAGAACCCTGACAATTGCACTGGAAATCTTCTCTGCGGATGGATCCCACGACACAATTGTGGCTCCTGACGAAAGGCGTCTGTACATTTCCTTCTTGGTGGGGGCAATTACCTTCTGCACGAATTTCCTGCCAAGATCAATCCCTGAGTATCGAAGAACAATCCCTGCAGATATAATGTCCAACACCGTTATGCTTGAGCTATGTGGCTTCAGCATCTCCAATATAGATGTCAGGTTGCTGACATTGTCTCCGAGCACGGATGTGGGGATGATTATTGCCGGTCTCTCCTTTCTAACAAAATAAAGAGTCTCTATGTCCATTGCGTATTTAGATCTGGGGGAACCTCTGCGCTCCATTTCCATGAAGTCCCGGATCATTCCTCTATACCCGCTTTCATTCCCCGAGAGCCTCTTGAAATGTGTTCTTTCTCCCGCAGCATACTGAAGTGTGGAGAACGATACATCCTGTCCTTTGGCCAGCAATGCCCTGGCCATTGAGACAGTGAACGATATTGAATATTCGAGCGCGTTTTCAATATCCGTGCCCTTCACCATAATATATCCCATATCAAGGAGCACCAGGTAAGATTGATAACCTTCTTTATAAAACTGATTTACCATTATTCCCGGTTCTGTAGTGCTTCTGGCGGTAGCATTCCAGTTGATTATTTTATAGGAGTCCCCGACTTGGTAGAACCTGACAGACTCAAAATCGTTGGATATTGGGCCGAAGGTGCTTTTGAGCTCTCGTGGAATTGGTTTATCAGTAGAAAATGTTATGGATCTAACGTCTGGAATGTCCATTTCCGGAAGAATCATGATCTTTAGACTGATACTGACAGTGTCTTCGATTATTTTCATTGATGCGTTAACCGGATAATACACAGTGCCGACCGTTGTATATGTATAGACACCGCGCCTCATGATTTTCAACTTATAAGAAACCTTGATCTCTCGGCTCCTGCCGTTTGCGTAAATGAGATGTACATTCGTCCCATTTGTTATTATGCTATTCTCTGGGGCTGGCAGATTAAGTATGAAGAATCCAAGACCACCCTTTACGCTTATAATGAATTCAACATCTATTTCCGTCCTGGTTTTTGATGTAATCTCCGTTTCAGTGGATCGAACCAGTATTTGCGGTTCAGAATACAGCGAAAGGATTATCAGTAGAAATATCAGGGGGAAAATCACGGACATTATGAGTGGAGGAAATGATGAGACGAATGCAACGACAGCTATCACTCCAAGGATGAAAACAATTGCCAGAAGGGTCCTGTCCCACTCCTTGATCATAAATGTTATTTTGGTACTTCCAACTTGCCCAGGTATTCCCTTACAATTGACTGCCCCGATCTCTCTTCATACAGTACATCAGGCTTGACGACTATCCTGTGCGGGAGAACATAAGGCACAACCTCCTTAACATCATCAGGAGTGACAAAATCTCTCCCTCTCAATAGCGCTATTGCCCTGCTGAGTCTCAGCGTTGAGATCAATCCTCTCGGACTTGGACCAGCGATCACCCTCTCATCATTCCTCAACTTTGAGAACGAAGAAATATAATCCAGAATCTCCTTGCTTACAGTGATCCTGGTTTCCAGATATTCCTTTATCTGATTTATCTTGTCCGCACTCACTGCGGATCCTATTGATGAGCTTGGATCATCATTCTCCCAGGAAATTCTCCTCTCAAGAAGTGTTCTGTCATCGGGATAACCTAGCGATATTCTAACCATGAATCGGTCAAGTTCGGCCTCAGGAAGTGGGTAAGTTCCCTGAAATTCTATGGGATTCTGAGTTGCAATAACAACGAACGGTTTCTGGAGGTGTATTGTTTCTCCCTCTATGGTCACCTGACTTTCCTCCATTGCCTCCAGAAGGGCTGACTGTGTTTTCGGTGGTGCTCTGTTAATTTCATCCGCAAGAATTATATTTGCAAAAATTGGTCCCTTTGATATTTCAAAAGATCCAGAAGCTTGTTTATATATCTTTGTTCCTGTTATGTCACCGGGTAGCAGATCTGGAGTGAACTGGATTCTTGAAAATCTGAGGCCCAGTGCTGTTGAAAATAGTTTCGCAAGGAATGTTTTTCCTATGCCGGGAAAATCCTCGATGAGAACATGGCCGGATGAGAGAATAGTTGCCAGGATTATCTCAACACTTTTTCTACTACCAACATAGTATTTTGAAATACTGTCAATTACGCTGTTTATGTCATCCAAATACTCTGGATTTGCTTCAATGTCCAACACTTTCACCTGCCATGGTCTCTATCACTTTCCTGATGATCATTGATCTGTTTTCCTTCTCGTCGTTTATGGTTTTCTCTGCAAAAGCCGTGCTGGTATAGATTATTTCCGGTTTGCGATAGTGAATTATGGGATCCAGAATAGAGACTGTCCTCTGGTATCCAATTCCATATAAAGTCATTAGATATGAGAGCGAAACAAGAATATTCTCCGATTTTCCTTCGAGAACAAACTCTCTTGTGTTATTTATCAGGAACCCGACAGTTTCGTCGGTGGCAACTTTAGGGATAAAATTGTGCTTGGCGAACACTGTATCCTTCTTCTCTTCCAATAACAGATACGATACCTTGTACGACTTGTAAACCGTTCTAATCACCATGAACACAAGCACTGCAATGAGGGCCGTGATTATGTACAGGTTGTATAATGAAGGTTTCGGGTACACTATCACGTCGAAGAAAATGCCTGTGACCACCCAGTAGGTCAGCCAGCGATCTAGAGATTCCTTAAAATAATATGAAACACCCCTCACCATATTTCTGCTGGAATCTCTAAATATAAACCTGGAATCGGAAATTGATGCAGCGATTGAATAGAATATCAACGGGATTGAGATATAGACAGTATAATAGTATAAGAGGAGGATCGTGGCGATTCCCAGAATGGTGATTTTCCTGGAAATACCCCCAAAGAATATGGCATATGACTGAAACACCTTCCTGTCCAGAGAGCGGGACAGTCTTGATAGCAGCAATCCTGAAGCCAGTAATAGAACTGATACGTATATAATCAGAACGTAACTTCTCAGAACAAGGCCCTCTAGGAGCAGGTTGAATAAAATCAGAAAGAAAACGGGTGAGACCACTGGATAAAGATAAATGTCAACAAACGACCTTCGCAAACTGCCCTCCGATCCAATCGGGCCCTTAATCTTCAGCATCTGGACGATACTGAACGAGAGCAACAGAAAAAATACAAACCATATCAGAGATAGAAAGAATCCTAGTAACACCAGCACAAACAATAACGAGGCGTTAACCGCCCACTGTTTCTTTGTCTCCGGAAAAAATGATCTAAGGATTCTGTTCATTAATATTTCTCCTGCACACGAATCCAAGGGCGTTTCTCCTGCTCCTTATGAGCATCCTTAAGTAATTCTGAAATTCCTCCCTGCTCATCCTCCTCTTTCCATAGAGGGATTTCTCATAGTGCATCAGAACTGATCTGAGGGCCTGCTTATCTGAGGATCGATCCGATTCAATAACCTTGTTTATAATTTCTGAGGGTGTGAGGCTTGATACTCCCTCAGTTTTGTAGAGGAAATTCAGCCTGAACAGATCCACAGATTCCTGCTGGTAATCAACCGATCTCACCATTTTGAAATCTTCAAATCCCTCCTTTGACGAGAGGAATCCTGTGCATCTTCCACTCAGCATTATATCCATTTTTGATCCTGTAAATAAGCGTGGCTCAGAGTCGGATGAAAAGACTGTGATGGTCGACGGACTCGAAACTGAAAGTACATTTTCAGTGTCCCATATCAGCGGAAGATCGCCATCTATCCCAAAATTAAGCAGGGTTTTTCCTTCCTTCCATGGTTGCATTATCTCGATATCTTCGGAAAATACAATCTTGCGTTCAATTCCTTCTTTAGCAGCCGGTACTTTAGCAGGAGGGAATTCAGGAACAGATTCTGCTTCCTTCTTGTCTTCATTATTCTTTTGTTCTTTCTTCTTGAGGCTTAAAACCTGGGTTATGACAATAACGAAGACAATGACAACAATTCCAATGAACATGAAAAGATAGATGTTAAGGGGAAGAGGTATCCTGTAAGTATTACCAGATCCACCTCCGCCTCCGCCGGATTGCGTGGTGGTATTTTTCTGGATAGGATGCGTTATGCTGATACTCGATCCCCCCAAATGATGGGGGAAGTGCGGAAAATATATCCAGAACGCAAGAAAAGAGAGATTAACATTTAGATGCGGAAGATGAAACGAGAAAAAGTTGCCGATTGTCGGGAACGAAATCCCACTTGTGGGCAGGCCTATTGAGCCTAATCCCGTGCTGGATCCGGATCCACTTCCAGTTCCGCCTGGGCCGCCTGATCCAAGACCGTTCTGGAGCCCGTGATATGGCGAAGAGCCGTAGGTTGGAAGGTCTGTCTGCGCCATGGAGGAATAAAGAATCCATCCCATGAAAAGTACCAGGACAACCAGGAG
This sequence comes from Thermoplasmata archaeon, assembly GCA_021797055.1. The sequence goes on from JAKAAI010000029.1 coordinate 8,987, forward strand.
CACTAAAGTGATCTTCCTCATCGGTTTCTTATTGACATCATAAAAGAGATTTATTAATGTTGCCTTTCAGCATTTTATCTGTCTCGTCGTGATCTTTCTAGCTAAATAAATGAATCCGCCTTCATGTTTCCAGCAATTTTGTTTTTATCAGTTTTGCATCAAGAACATATATTTGCTGATAGTTAATCTTGACTGGATTGAGGTCAAGCTGTTCCAAGAAATCACCAGCTGCGATGCCAAATTCTGATATTTTCAGCAGGAACTCAACAATTGCTTTCCTGTCGGCCTTTACTCCCCTGAATCCGTTTCCTGTAAATCTGCCTACAGATACCTCGTCGATCATTTCGCTGGCATCTGCTGAATCTATTGGAAGGAGTCGAAAAGTTACGTCTCCAAACAATTCTGTGTAAATTCCTCCTGTTCCTATCATGATGCTGAGCCCAAAATCTTTATCCCTTATTATGCCGGTGATCATCTCAAGGCCGCCTTCAATCATCTCCTCGACAAGAAATTCTGATGCAGGAAATTTTGCCTTCATTGAATAAAATGCTGATTTAAGCTCGTCCTTATTCCTGATACCGGTGACAACACCCCCAATCTCTGTCTTGTGCATTATCTTTTCATCTGAGACTTTAAGCACTACCGGAAATTCAAGATCCATGATGGGGGGCAGTTCCTTCAAGGTCACCCCTCTGGGAACGAGTATCCCAAGTTGTCTGAATGTGTCTTTTAGCACGCTTTCTGTCACTTCTTCCTTCCTTATGCTGGCCACCAAATTTCCAAGATTCATAATAATCCCCTGGACTTTAGATATATTCCGCGTTCGTGCAGAACCTTCAATGACTTTACCACTCTCTCAATGGAAGGGAATGCAGGTATTCTCGCACGTTCGAACTCCACAAGAAGTTCCTTCCCAAGTTTAGAGCCAATAACCCCGACCAGAATGGGTTTATCTGCTGCCGAAAGCCTGGAAATGACTTCAACTACTTCCATATTCATTTTCGGGGTCTGAGGAAGGGCGTAAGCTATGATCGCATCGACTCCACGGTCCTTCTGCAGCAGACCCAGCACTTTTTCGTAACTTGGAATATCTCCGTCAGCCGTAAGATCTACTGGATTCTCGGCAGATCCGAATGATACAATTTGCTTTCTTATTTCAGCCTTGGTATCCTCTGAAAGCGTGGCCATGTGAAGACCGATTCCATGACTTCTGGAGGATACATAATCAGAAGTGATGACACCGACACCACCTGCAGTCGTTACCACAGCTATCCTTTCACCAGCAAATGGCTTTGAATATGCAAGAACTCTCGAATAATCGAGTAATTCAACCTCGTTATAAGCTCTCGCAGCCCCAGCCTGCCTTAACATTCCATCCACGATCCTGTCGTTGGATGCAAGCGCCCCGGTGTGCAACGAGGCAGCCTTTGCAGATGCTTCCGTTCTCCCTGACTTGAGCACCACTGTTGGTTTCACCCTGTTGATTGCGCGCAGAAGTTCGTAAAATCTGCGGCCATTGTCCATACTCTCAAGATAGATTGCTATTGCCTTTGTCCTGGCATCCTGGTTGAAGTATTCAAGGAATTCGTTCTCGTCCACATCAATCTTATTACCAATATTCACGAAGGCTGAGATTCCAATCCCGTATTCAGATATTGAATCCATTGTGAGCAGGCCGAGCGCGCCGCTCTGCGAGATAAATGCAATATCCCCCGCAACAGGGAATGATACCCTTTCAGGAGGAGTGAGAGCAGTGTTAAGTTTGGTGTGCGGAAAATAAACGCCGACTGTGTTAGGTCCTATCAGCCTCGTATGTGAACCTTTTATCAGGTTCTTGATACTTTTCTCCACTTCCCTGCCGGATTCACCTGTTTCAGAAAAACCCCCGGGTATTATTATGACATAGGGAACTTTTAAACTAACACACTCCTTGACTTCATCAAAAACAGAAGCTGCCGGTACTGTTATCACAGCAAGATCCACGCTCCTATTGATATCAGTAAGTGACTGATAAGAGTGTATACCAAGTATATCCCCCGGATTCCTGTTGACAGGGTATATCTTTCCTGCGTATCCAGAGCTAATAAGATTCCTCATTATGGCGTATCCAATTTTTACAGGGTTATTGCTTGCACCAACAACCGCAACGGCTTCTGGATTGAAAAATTTTTCAAACAACACATACAGATTGACAGGACGCTATTAAAAATTTTACCTAAATCCAATGGTCGTTCAAGGCTACTGTATAGTTTTGATACATATGTGGATTACAGAAAATATTGCATATCTATCCCCTGCAGGTCAAATAGGAAATATGAGATACGAATTACGAATCGATGGAGACTGTCGCCTTCGATCAGCTGCCGGGAACCAGAAAACTCGATATCATAACCATGCTTTCATCCATGGGGGTCTTCATGGATGGGTATGCCCTGTCAATTTTTTCCACTGCTTACATATATCTCATGAACAGTTTTCTGGATAAGGCTATATTTGTTTCGTTTGGTGCTGCAGCAATTTATATTGGAATGTTCTTCGGGAGCATAACATTTGGAAGAATTTCTGATTCACACGGCAGAAGAAAGATATTCGTCTATGACATGGCTCTTTCCTCAATTTTTCTCTTTCTAACATCATTCTCATCCAATCTGTTAGAATTTTTTATGTTCGAAGCGATTGCCGGTATAGGCATAGGTGCTGACTACCCGATCAGCTCGTCCATACAGGCGGAGTTTTCTCCCAGGAAAACCCGGGGCAGATATCTCGTGTTCAACATATTTTCCTGGACAATCGGGTCAGTGGTATTTTATGTAATTTCCATACCGATTGTTCTCTACTCAGGGAATTTTGCATGGAGGTTGATGTATGCAACTGGTGCGGTTATACCTATCATTGTAATTTTGTCGAGAAGATCATTGCCAGAAAGTCCTTACTGGCTATCCGAAAAGGGGAGATACGCGGAGGCTAAAAAGGTGACAAACTGGATGGGCATTGATATCGGGATTAAAGCGCTGCCTGCTCCATCCGTAGAGAAAGGAAAAACGTCGTTTTCAGAGATTGGAAAATTTTTCCCATTAATTATCTTCACTTCAGTGGCCTGGCTTTCATATGACATTGCAAGCTATGGTGTATGGAACTATACTCCGTCGCTTTTCGTTCAGTCTGGAGGAGGGTATGTTTATGCCATAATCGCAACCCTGCTGGAAGAATTACCTGTGGTAGCGGGAACACTAATCTGCCTGATTTATGTCGACAGAATTGGAAGGAAAAAACTCGAATCCATTGGGTTCGGTTTTGCCGGGATATCACTCGTCATTTTTGGCCTCTTCTCTCTCCATGGCAGCTTTCCGTTTCTATATATATTCGCAGCCTTTGCGCTTATGCATTTTTTCCACAACATTGGACCCACCAACATAACCTACCTGTACCCAGTCGAAATATTCCCCACAAGGATCAGGGCTACAGCTATGGGCATATCAACTGCTGCATCCAGAGTAGGGGCTATTTTAGGCGTATTTGCTTTTCCGCTGCTCATTAATGGTCTCAGCATCTCCTATGGTCTCCTCTTCTTTGCGGTGTTCGAGTTTATTGGCCTTGCTGTGACGGTGATACTGGCACCTGAAACCAGGAACAAATCTCTTCAATAACCGTTGCTGATTCCGCAAATAGTTGCCAGCGCCGAGATAATAATTATTTCCATAATCGCCTGTTTGATTTTTTGAGACCCCATAATGTGAAGTGATGATTTCGGTGAATCCTTAACTTATGGTACGAGATACACCGCAATATGCCTGGATTGCCCCCCAGCAGAAAACGCCTTATTCTCCTGACCACCTCACTTGCGGCATTCTCCACGCCATTCCTGTCAAGTGCAGTTGCATTTGCTGTTCCAAGGATAGGCGTCTCGTTTCATCTGACATTTTTCCAGGCAGCTCTTATTCCCCTCGTACTTCTAATACCGCTTGCATCTTTTATGATATTTTTCGGGAGGATATCCGATGATAGGGGAAGAGTGTCGGTATTCAGGTATGGTCTTGTCCTGTTTTCACTAGCTGCCATGCTTGTTCCATTTTCAACAAGCTATTACGCACTGGTGGCTCTTCTTTTTATTCTGGGCATCGGTGCTGCCATTCTCAGTACTAATTCTACCGCAATCGTCAGTTATGTTTACTCTTCCGGTGGAAGGGGACTTGCCCTTGGGATAAATGCCATGTCTGTATATCTGGGCCTCACTTTTGCCCCGTTCCTTGGAGGTTTCCTGATCGAATTCTTTGGGTGGAGATCAATTTTTTATTTTGCAGCTCCTGTCGGTGCACTGGCCTTTTTAATATCTTTGGGAAGTATGAGAAACATTGAGATCAGGAAACATGGATACAGAATGAACCTAAAGGGAACATTAACCTTTGCAGCTTTCATATTCTCCCTAACATTATATCTGGCCCTGGGAAACATACTTGGATATCTGAATATTTCATTCCTGATTGTCCTGTCCCTGGTATTTCTCTTCATTTTCATGAAAGATGAAAAGAGTTCCGGTGATCCAATCCTTCCACTGAAGTTATTCAGGAAAAACCGCACCTTCATTGCCTCTAATGTTACAGCTTTTCTTAACTACGTCAGCACGTTTTCCATAGTATTTGTTTTTTCAATATATTTGCAGGTAATCCTCGGTGTAAGCCCATTTTTATCAGGAATACTCCTTCTTCCAGAACCTGTAATGATGGTTGCACTTTCTCCAGTGGCAGGAAAGCTTTCCGATCTTGCCGGTTCGCGAATCATTGCTTCCATTGGAATGCTGGTCATCGGCATTTCGTTCCTGTCACTCTACTATTTTCATCCATCAAACAAGATTGATCTTATGGTGTTGCTTGGCGTCCTTGGCGTTGGCTTCGGTTTGTTTTCTGCCCCAAATACCAACTCGGTAATGGGGTCGGTTGACAGGGAGACTTCCGGAATAGCTTCCGGTTTCCTCGGAACAATGAGATTCACGGGGCAGCTGTTAAGCATATTTCTTGCCACATTTATTCTCTCAATATTCATGCCAAAATCCCTGATAGTTGGGATGTTTTCCGGTATAGTAATTGAGATTACTCCACAGTACTTCAACAGTTTCACCTATGGTTTCAGGATTGTAATGCTCCTATCCGGTGTCCTTAGCCTTGCAGGGTCATTGACGTCAGTTCTCAGAAATGCGGGAGATTAAATAACTAATAGAAGTCGCCGTGTGTGTGAAACATCGGAACTGCTGATAGTTAAAGTTATAGTGCAAATAGACATGCTCCTGGAAGATTTGAATGAGCAAAAAAACGTCAGCACTGTTAAAGTTTTTATCAATTGTAGCTTTTCTTGTTATCTTTTCATTTGCGCTGATTTACCTGAAGGATCCTGGGTTCTTCTGAATACCTGATCAGGCTGAATATGATTCCATTAACTCTGGAATGTCGTTATTTCGCCGTATATGAAGACATGACAATTCCTGCGCTTTCATCCCGCAAGCGATAACACTTAATACCTATCAGAAATATTTGAATCAATGCCTGGTCACCGCAGAAAAATGGAGCGTTTTGAGAAATTAATCACGTTTGAAGATGCCGTTGGAAGGATGCTTTCTGTTTCATGGAAAAGCACTTCAATAGAGAAGATCCCTGTCACAGTATCCTCAGGGAGGGTTTGTGCTTCCTTGGTCCGATCCACAATTAATGTGCCCTCTTTCAACAGAAGTGCAGTGGATGGATATGCGGTGATGAGTGCAGACGTACGGGGATCATCGAAATTCAATCCTGTGATACTGAAGCTCAGGGGAAGTTTGGAAGCTGGAGCCTTTTCAGAAAAGGCTGTTAGCAGCGGTTCATGTTATGAAATATACACAGGAGGGGAATTGCCAATTGGAGCCGATGCGGTTGTGATGGCAGAGGACTCCATCAGAAGAGGTGACCGTGTCGAAATTCTCGAAGGTGTGAGAAAGTATGAAAATGTATCGAGGGCCGGAGAGGATATAGAGGTTAACCAGATAATACTCAATATGGGGCAGCTGATAAGGGCACAGCATGTTGCGGCAATGATCGCAATCGGGCTAGATGATGTTCCTGTTTACAGCAGGCTTGTTATGGGAATAATTTCCACCGGTGATGAACTTCTTGATCCACAGAGCCGTGTGAAGAACACGACTCAGCCTCTTCTTGCAGATTACTTCAAATCCGGTTATATGGAAACAGTGAACCTGGGGGTAGTTCCAGATGATGTTGATGTTCTCAGGAATAAGTTGATGGAAATTAAAGATCGGTTCAGTTTGCTTGTAATAACGGGCGGAACAAGTCTGGGAATGAGAGATATTGTCCCTGAAGTCCTTGATGAGATTGCACGCCCGATTTTTGGAGGCGTACGAATCAAACCTGGAAGAACAATCTCGCTTTACGATCTTGACGGAATACCTGTATTTTCAGTCTCAGGCCTTCCAGTGGCAGCCCTCATCTCTGTCGAGGCTTTTCTTCCGTATTACTTAGAGCGGATTATTGGTCTCAAGTATTCCAGGGTTTCCGTTATGGCAAGAATCTCTGAAAGGGTAGCCAACAGGGATTCCATGCGATCCTATCTCAGAGTCAGGCTGCGCAATACCGAGTCCGGAATGGTGGCGGAACCGCTTAGAATAACAGGATCAGGCATACTATCATCTCTGCTTAATGCAAATGGGCTCACCATAATACCGGAAAATGTAGAAGGAATAGAAGAGGGTGAAACAGTGAATGTAACAGTAATCGGAGATGTGTTCTGATGGCGGTCATATTTCACAGACTGGTAACAGTGGAGACAGCAATAAGGTTGACGGATGAGTACACAAAGAAAATCACGGAAACTGAACGGATGAAGACCTCTAGTGCCCTTGGAAGAGTTCTGTCTGATGACGTTTATTCGCCCATTGATTCACCGCCGTTTGACAGGTCTGAGGTGGACGGCTTTGCAGTTTATTCATCGTCGGTCGAAAGCGCAGAACAGGATCATCCTGTGAAGCTTGAGATAGTCGGGAATTCTGTGATTGGTGAACCACCGAAGAATCTCATGAAGGAGGGGGGATGTTTCAGGATAGCCACCGGAGCGATTGTACCGTTCAACTCTGACGCGATTGTGATGTCCGAGTATACAAAGGAAACCGGTGATGCTGTTGAGATAATGAGATCGGTGAAACCCGGTGAGAATGTATCACTGTCTGGAACTGATGTTTCCATGGGGGAAATGATTCTAAGAAAGGATACTCCTCTTGGACCGAGGGAAATTGCTGTGCTCAGTTCGACTGGTGTTGATGAAGTCAGCGTATATCGTAGAATGAGGATAGGCATAGTGTCCACCGGTAATGAACTCGTTGAACCCGGGAAGAAACTACCGCAGGGAATGATTTACGAGTCAAATGGAATAACAATAAAAACCATGCTGGATCAGTACGGAGTCTTCGATTCTGAATATGTCGGGATTATCAGGGATGATATGGAACTCATCAAAAACACCGTTGATGATCTAGTCAAGAGATATGATGTTGTAATCACTAGCGGAAGCACTTCGGCCGGCGAGGGCGACATGGTTTACAGGGTGCTGGGTGATCTGGACCCCGGTATCTTATTCCACGGAGTGGAGATCAAACCTGGAAAACCAACCCTACTTGCTTCAGGCAACGGAAAAGTGGTCTACGGATTGCCTGGGTTTCCTGTTTCCGCAGTCATGGTGTTCGAGACCATTTTTCTTCCGGTTCTTCTGAACGCAGCACACTTAAAGAGGTCGATCAGGAAAGTAAGAGCAAGGGTGCCTGTAAGGATAGGCCTCTCACTCGGTAAACTCAACCTGATTCCAGTGAGTCTTGTCAACCGTTCCGGGACGGTTGCATATCCTCTGCTCGGAGATTCGGGAAGCGTTTCCAGGCTTACCAGATCGGACGGATATATATCCTCATACGGAGATAGATCATTCATTGATGAAAATGAGGAAATTGATGTGACCCTGTTTTCACAGGACGTGCTTGTTCCGGATTTGAATTTTATAGGAAGCCACGATGTTGCTCTTGATGCCGTATTTCACAGGCTCAATCTTAATGTGAAGATCATCAATGTTGGATCACTGGGGGGTGTAGCGGCGATAAAACGAGGAGAGGCGGATCTGGCAGGAGTTCATATCCTCAATCCAGCAACTCTGGAATACAACAATTTCAGTGAAGACACCAGACTTAACGAAAAAGCAGTGCTTGTCAAGGGTTACCGGAGGGAACAGGGCATGGTTGTCATGAAGGGAAACCCTCTGAAGATCAGAAGCTTTTCGGATATCGTTGCCAAAAATGCAAAATTTGTTAACAGGAATAGTGGTTCGGGCACGAGGATACTCATTGAAAAGATGATGAGGGACTATGGGATTGAATCAGATGCCATAAGAAATTTCAGGTACGAGGTGAAGACACACAACGCTGTGGCAAACGCAGTTAAATCCGGAAGAGCCGATGCTGGTATCGCGATCAAACAGGTTGCCGCTATGTACGGGCTGGATTTTATTCCCATAGGCTTTGAAGAGTACGATTTTCTTGTTCTCAAGGAGAGCATTGAAAAGCTGACCCCGTTCCTGGATATCCTGAAGAGCCTGTGGTTCAGTGAACTCTTAACCAAAAAATTTTCAGGTTATCGTGTTCAGTAGTCCATAAATTTCCGTTAAATTTGCAAAGTGGATTGAGTGACAAGATAGTGTGCTTCTTCCTTTATCACTAAAGGTAATCAACGTTAAGCAGGGCTTAGGACGTTTTTCTTCATCGGGGACATAACAACCTGATTGTGTCACCAGTATGGCGAAGATTGGTCTGATGCGGCCTCATCAAATACCAGTGAAGGCTTGCTTTACACAAGAAGTTCAAACCTTCATAAGTATTAAATAATATCAATGATTGGTTGGAATTACATGACCAAAGTCAAGTATTATGCCAATCTGAGGCTGATTACGGGAAAAATCGATGATGAAATAGAAGCAGACGGGAAGACTGTTGAGGATATAATTCAGATGCTGTCCTCAAAGTACGGCGACAGCTTCAACAAACTGATGTTCAGCGATGGAAGCCTCAGGGGGAATGTCATTATACTAATAAATGGACAGAATATAATCTTTAAAAATGGAATAAAGGAAAAATTGGGGGAAGGCGATCTGCTTGATATCTTTCCCCCCGTTGCAGGCGGATAATCAGATCCTGTAATAGCTGAGCCCAAGTTTGCTGATGGTATCGCTTTTAGGATACCCGCGTTCGTCCCACCCTCTGACCTTATAATAGTCTTTAAGGAGGTAGTCCAAAGGAATTGTCCCGCCCTTGTTCGGTCCCTTCTCTATTGCAACCTTCACAAACCTGTCGGGGAGCTTGTCATCCTCTGGCTTAATGCCAGCCTTGAGATTGAAAATCCTTTCAAGATTCCACGTCCTTTCAGCAGCGGTCATGATCTCGTCCTTTGTGTAATCGAAACCGGTCACATCGTTAATCAGTGCAAGATAGTCATCGAGATTCAGGGCGAAAGACGGGAACTGGCAGAGCCCTGAAGAATCCATCACCTCTGTGAAATCCTGCACGTACTTGACCAGTGCAGCCTTTCCTTCCTTTTCTGTTGGTTTGGACACAGGCTGGACACCCAGGATCTCATTGGATATTGTATAGGCTCTCATGTGCGATCCGCCTATATTGCTTGTCGCATACTCAAGCCCAATCCCGTAAGCTCCTCTTGGATCATAGGCTGCTACCTCCTGACCTTTTACACTCATCGAAACGCTCTCGTCGCCATACTTCCTTGCAAGCCTAAGCGACCCTTCTGCCAGATCATTGCCAAAACCTTTCCTGTATGCAAGGTTGCTGGTTGCCTCCAGTACAAACGACTGGTTTCCAAATTTGGGCTTGGTTGGACCAACATTCTTGTCCGGTATCTTCCCGTTCTCATACAGTTCCATTGCCGCAGAGAGTGTATTTCCTGCGCTTATGGTATCATACCCAAGCCTGTCTGCATTATCGTTCGCAGCTATTATTGGATACAGATCATGGACGCCAACGTTTGGTCCCAGCGCCCAAGTGGATTCATACTCAGGTCCCTCAGTCTCTCTCTCATTGTATCTTGAAACTCTTCCGCATGCGATCGGGCACGCAAAACATGGAGTGTTCCGAATAAGGTATGTTGCTGCAAGATTCTCTCCGCTGACCATCTCCGCCAGAGGATCCGCGCCTGAATCAAGGTAATTTTTATTTCCGTAAATTCCAGACTGATTTATTATATTCACCAGCACCTCTGTTCCGTAGGCCGGAAGTCCCTGACTTGTGACCGGGTTTTCCTTGATCTTTTTGAGCATCGCACTGAGAGTGCCTTTATACCTGCCCGCGTGGCCTATGGTTGGCATTTTTCCGGTTGAGGAGACAACGGCCTTAAGATTCTTTGAGCCCATCACAGCTCCCACGCCGTTCCTTCCTGCTGCCCTGTGCTTGTCATTCATTATTGACGCGAATTTAACAAGATTCTCTCCTGCAGGCCCTATGCACGCAACCGAAACGTTCACACCCGTTTCCCTCTTCAGTTCGTCGTCCGTTTCAAAAACATCCTTGCCCCAGAGATGGGTTGCATCCCTTATCTCTGCCTTTCCGTCATGCACATAGAGGTACACCGGATGATCGGCCTTTCCCTTGAATATGATCATGTCAAAACCCGAATGCTTCAATTTCGCTCCAAAAAATCCTCCTGAATTGCTTCTGGTAATGGTGCCCGTTAGCGGGCTCTTCGTTACCGCCATGTACCTTGCTGCTGTCGGAGCACTTGTGCCAGTCAAGGGACCTGGAGCCATAATCAGGAGATTATCCGGCGACAGCGGATCGACCTTAGGATTGACCTCATCGACAAAATATCTTGTTGCAAGTCCCTGTCCACCTATATAATCTCTTGCCCATTGCATGTTTGTGTCTTCAATCTTTACCGTCCCCTTTGAGAGGTCCACTCTCAGGAGTTTGCCCGTAAAACCACCAAAGCTCATGAAACACCTACGTAATACAATCAATGTCATTATATACGGTTTTCCTCTGATTACGGTTCCATTTTTTTCATTCTGTCTAAGTGAAAGTTTATGAGGTTTCCATCTGGCAGGCGATAGGATCGAAGAAAATACTCATTTTGATCAATCCTCACAAGGTACACATGGTATTCTTGGTTTTCCCAGTGTCTGAAAAGGTACCCGTTTCTCTCCGAGAATGAAAATGATTCGTCATTCACCTCATAATATTCCCCGTTCAACATTATGGTGTTGCCGAAGCGCAGCATCGATCTGCTGCTGACATGTGAGATTTCGTTCATGGATTTGACGCTTTCAACAACCTGCCCGTCATTCATAAATGTCAGAGTGTCGAAACCAAAATCCAGATCGGTCTGATCATGTGTTACGTATATTATGGAGAAAGAA
>JAKAAI010000124.1 GCA_021797055.1 Thermoplasmata archaeon
AGTTTTGTCAGATCAGGTGAAAAGGCGGTTCTTGTGTCAGATCTGATAGTTTTTCCGCGAGAACTCTTTGTACATGCCGGCGGCTACCGTGATCTCAGGTACGCTGAGGATATTGATCTTCTTGCGAGGGTATACTCAATGGCGAACCTGATAGCATTTCCCATACTGGGCTCGTCTATGCTGGTAAGGCAGGGAATTCCACTCTTTTCTGAAAAACCTGACCTTCGGAACAAGCTTTCGGTGTCCGGAATGAAGCTTGGAAAGGCCCAGAGGGACCAGATACTCGCCTGCAATTACAGGCCTTCTGATATAATTGAAATCAACCTTGATGGTTCTCGCTCTGATTTTTTCCTGAGGTTTACAGCAAGGATCTCATTTTTCTTCGCACGAGGTTCCCGCGTTGTTCCTGTAGTCCATGAACAGAATAACTTCGTAATGCTAATGGATAAGATACTCGAGTCTCTTGTGCTCAAGGATTACTTGCGGCTTGAGGGAGTAAATATTAAACCCATGCTGACCGTGCCGGCAGAAATGCGCCGCTATCTGTCAGACGTGAGCGCCGCATGGAAAAGTCATGATATTGACACGCTTCTATCCGTGCAATGATTCTTTTCCTTAAAAACTAAGCCTCATGAAGAAGCTTTATTCTCCAGATAAGTTTCATGGTTACCAGGTAATTGAACGGCGTCGCTACTATTGCTCCAACGAGGTTTCCAAGAAGAGGGTTTACCTGGTACTCATAAAGCAGGAATAGTTGTATGGAATACGCGATCACATTTCCAAGTGCGTAAACTCCTTCATATGCGATCAATCTAATGGCAGTGATCCTTGTACCCTTTGGATGATACCCTGCGTTTCGAGTGGTCCATGCGTCGTTCAGGAAGAAACCCAGGGCAATACTGGTTGCGGCCGCAACAACATCAATTGTAACGATGTTTGCCTTTCCAGCTATGATCAGGCCGATATAGATAACCACCTCAGAAAAGAGGAAAGCGACAAATCCAGTTGAGAGGAATTTTATAAACCTGGCCCAGTTGTTCCTGGCAAATGCGGCAATCCCATCAAGCAACTTACTGTCTCCTCTTCCCTCTGCCCCAGACAATCATCTCGCTCCCCAGGTAGTTGACGGCAAACGCAAGTATGATACCGATAATATTTGCGATGAGATAATGCGTGAAGGCTGAAAGCTTCAAAAGTGTCAGGAGATTAATTAATGCCCCGGGCAATGCAACAAGGTTATACTTCAAGACTCCTCTGCCCCACCCTCCAAGGCTCCTGTCCCTGAAGGTCCAGAAATGGTTCAACAAGAAATTTGACAGTATGGATGTCTCTATGGATATCATGCCTGCAAAAAGGAGCGACATTGCAGTATAAGTATGCAGAAAGAAAAGCAGGCCCTCGTTGACCAGTATACCAGTAGCACCCACAGTGATGAACTTCATCGGGCGATAATGGGAAAGCATCAGCAGCAGGCTGATAAACTTGAGATTCTCCCCCACGGTGAGTTTGCTCTCACCAAGTGTTCGTTTTCCGAAAACGTATGGTATTTCAGATACCTTCGCCCCACTACCGCTCTTAACCAGCACTTCCAGAAGAACCTTATAGCCGCTTGATTCGATTTTCTTCCCGTCAAGTATGCTTCTCCTGAAAATGAAGAATCCCGACATCGGGTCCTTGATGCTCCGGGTCTCTCTAAGAAGTGCATGGGTCAGGAATGTCGCACCCTTGGATGTTAATCTCCTCAAAAGCCCGAATTTACCTATTCCTCCCTTATTGGTGTATCGGGAAGCAATAATTATGTCAGTTCCTTTCTTTGCCTCTTCAAACATTTTAAGCAATGTTTCTGGAGGATGCTGCAGGTCTGCGTCCATGACTGCAACATAGTTTCCGGTGGCCAGCTTGAGGCCGTCCGATATTGCCGATGCGAGGCCGAGTTTTCCCGGCCTTTTCAGCGTCTTGATATTGTGATACTTCTCCGCGAGCTCCTGTGCGACTTCATAAGTGCCATCCGGTGAATTGTCGTCAATGATGATGATTTCAAGATCGAGGTTCAGTCCTTCAAGTCTTTCTATCAGAACAGGAAGATTTCCAGCCTCGTTATAAGTTGGAATCTCGAGAGAGAGATCTACCATCTTTTATCTTCCATGAGAAATGATGTACCGAAGTATTGCTCTGTGTTTGATTGTGCAGTTGTTGTGAAAGCCGGTGAGGCACCGGAACCGAAGTATAATGATGTATTATAAAATTCACCAGTAATATTTCCTACGTTACCGGAAGTTCCAACGACAAATGAAAACATTGAATTATCATAGCTCCAGTTGTATTTATTCAGGTTGTCCCTTAAAGTACGGAAGTTAATGATATTTTGGTTTGATACTTCCATCATCGTTGTCCTGTTTATCATCCTGAAATACGTTCCGTTGATCAGCTTGGAATAACCTATCCAGTATTTCTCGTATCCATTATCAAAAGTCAGCAGCACGCCAGAAAAGTTGGAAAAAGAAAAATTCGCCACTCCTGCGGAAAGATTAAGTGTTGTGAAATCACCTGAATAATTATATGAATATATGGCTCCGGCCCCGGCTAGATATGTAAAATTAATATTCGAGGTCATGAAAACATAGTCATTTTTGGAACTCGGCGCCAGATCCTTTGTAAGCGTGAAGTTTATCCCATCGGGCAAGTAGCGATACGTATAAAGATAGGATCCAGTGAGCTTCACAGACCATCCGGGGAAAGGTTGAGTAACTGAATACGTGGGGTAGATCAAAGATGGATCTGCAAACGGTACATTGTTATTGACCGGGATTGGCTTGGATACTGTATAGAAGGCTGAATAATTTCCATAATATGCCTCTATCCTGAAAGTGGTATTCTGCGACAGGAAATCGCTTGCGGTATCTGGATATATCGATACATTGTTTATGCCAGGCCTGAGGTACGACGAAGACGACCACAATAGTGAATTTACATTATTGAGCTGGGCATTTGGAAAAATCCGGTAGAGAAGGGTAGTATTCAGGCTTGCACCTTCAACAGGTGTATAATTCATTGAAAGCGTAAGCATAGTAATATCGCCAGGGGCATTGAGCGGGTTTGCCCCCCCAGTCACATTCATTATCGAGAAAGGTGCCTGTGGAGTATAGTGCGAGATCTCATATCCTGCAGAAGCCGCGCCTCCGCCAGCTATGAGAAGAACAAGTATAACCGCTGCTATCTTCCTGCCGCCTGTGAGTCTGGAGAATAATGCAAACCTGGCGCTCTTTTGGGATATATTTCGAGTCTGCAGGCTCCTGCTTATGTCCGGCAGTACAAGGAATATTAGGAACGGCCAGAAAATAAGGTAGTTCTCAAGCACCCTGAAATTAAAAAGGAAAACCACTATTGGAAAAGTGAAAAAAGCAAACCTGAGCCTGGAATAATTCTCCACGTATAAAACAAAGAAAATGAAAAGCAGCATAACCGAGATGATGGTGAAAACAGCGGAGGGAACGTATATGTACCCTGCAAAGGAAGTAATAGATGGACCTATTCCCACCCCAATTATCGGCTGGAACGCAATCTCTGTGATATTTACTGCCCATGCATATGCATTTGCAATAATAAAAGGTGCATTCGTAACGACAAATACCAGAATTCCGGCTGTAAGGAACTTGTAGATAGAATCCTTCTTGAGATCATTCTCGTTGTAGAGGAAGAATAGGAAGAATGGAAGAATCACAAGTGGAGTCTGCTTGAAGGAAACCGCGAGGCCAAACATTAGGCCAGAAATCCAGGGTTTTTTTCTGAAGAAATATGCGATGGCTACAAATGTAACCCATACAATGTCAGTAACGCCGTTGATTGAAAAAACAGCGTACTCCATGTTAACAATCATGGCAACAGCCAGTGCCGGGGCCGCGAATGTGAACTGCGTCTTCCTGTAATACTGGTAAACAACGATAAATGCAAGCAGGTTGAAGAAGAGCAGCACGGAATAACTGGGGACATGCAGAAGCACCGTCGGGATGAACAAAAGAACGGCCAGGCCTGGATATATAAGGAACTGTACTGAACCACCCCGGAGAAGGGGCGTTATTAGGCTCTGCGGAAAGCCTGTAACAGAGAAAACATTGATCATGTTAGCATTGATATACGGATCTTTCCCATGCAGGAAAAGATAGCTTGCGTAGGTGTCTATTGCAATTTCATCAGTTCCATAAGCAGGAGCAAATCTGATCATTATATCTATGAATAAAGCAAAAGAAAGCGCAAATGCAGCGAATGAGAGGTATTTGAAATATCTGGAATCATCTCCCACATAGACCGAATATAGAATGAAAATGAATGCAAGTATCAGAATTACCCAGATCAGTGAAAGAGCAATCAGGTCCAGATAACCTACAAGACCCCAAGCTATGAAGGCATAATTTATGAAAAATATGCCGTATATCAGGTAAAGCAGTCTTCTTACCCTCAGGTTTAAAAAAAACCCTTCTCTTGAGGGCGACTCCTTATTTGTCAATCTAAACCTCCTTTCATTGCTCAAGCATCCATCGCTTACTGGCTGCGAAGGATATTTTGGATATCGTCTTCACTCAAATCGTGATCCTATAAACAGTATAAAAACTATTTGAAAAGACCGGTTTAAAAATATTTGAGGTGTTGTGAGCATTAGAGACTACATAGCGAATGGAATACTTGGACACGATTTCCATAACCAGGGAAAAATTGGTTGGCAGGTTTATCAGTTCAGATGCAGCCT
>JAKAAI010000125.1 GCA_021797055.1 Thermoplasmata archaeon
GCTGGTTATGATGGCGATTCTGCTCACAGCTGCCATCGCCCTGCTCATAGCATTCCCGACGCTCCCCGGCCTGCTAATTGCTATTGTGATAGGTGCAATCTCGCTATCCGGGAAAGACATGGCTACAAACCAGTCGCTGGAACAGTATACCATAGGTCGGGCATCCAGGGATCAGAGACAGAAGAACCTTGCATTCTCGCTCTACAACTTTTTTTCCTATGGTTCGGGCACAGCTGCCTCAGCCTTCCTTTACATTGTGGGTGCCAAGAGCTTCCAGGGTATTTTCTTGGTATTGCTGATACTCGCTGCTGTCCAGGTCTTAATCTATATGGCAATGAAGTTTCCTTCCCGAGGGGAAATGCCGATTTCTGGTGAAGTACTGCCGGAAACCAGGAAGAGGATCAACACACTGGGGTCACTATTTTTTGTTGATTCATTAGGCGGCGGGCTTGTCAATACATCAATAATCGCATTATGGTTTGAGGTTGTATTTCACATAACGCTTTCACAAGCAGGTCTCATCTTCATAGGTGTAAACCTGATCACTGCGTTCTCGATCCTTCTTTCCAGCCACATTTCGTCTTCAATTGGACTTGTGCGTACTATGGTATATACCCATATAATAAGCAATGTCTTCCTTTTTCTTATACCGGTATTTCATGTTCTCGCATGGAGCGAGATCCTTCTTTTCATCCGGCAGACGACAAGCCAGATGGATGTTCCCGCAAGAGACAGTTTCGTCAATACGGTTATACCGGAAGATTCGCGTCTAACTGGGAATTCAACATTCCTGGCGGTAAGAAATGTTGGGCAGGTGCCTGGACCTGGAATAGCCGGTGCATTGCTCGAGTTCTTCCCTCCCGCGGTCTTTATGGCGGCTGCGCTCACAAAAATATCGTATGATGTTGCTTTCTACGTAAAATTCAGGAATGAGCGTGTTTAATAATCATCGTTATTGAATCAAGATGTTCTGTTCGTCTTCCGTCCCGTATCCATGATATTCATCGTTGTTGATTCTTCTGTAAACGATTACTAAGATTATGATGACTGCAATTGCTGGTATCCAGAGAAGGAGCGGCCCATAAAGGTCATAGGGACTAGAATAGGTTGTTTCCATAATTATTGCTATCGATTCGAACGTGGCCGCGATCAAAAGTTCTAACGCAGCGAAGGCATAGTTCAGCAGTATCTTCTTTGACCTTGATCTCAATTGTGAACGCTTCTTTATAAGAAAGTACAGGAGGTAGATGCCCGTGCTTGACGTAACTGCATAGG
The DNA here is from genome assembly GCA_021797055.1 of Thermoplasmata archaeon. Next base: position 1,276 of record JAKAAI010000125.1, read on the forward strand.
ATGGCAGCTCTATCCATGTGTCCGGCAGCAGGGCCAAACCGAGAAAATAAACAAGGCCTAGTGTGCCGTTCGAGGTGCCCTCAACTGCCAGAATGAGAGAGGTTGTAACCGCAGAAAGAATATAGAAAAACTGCCCGAGGATTGGAACGATCTCCAGGGTTGCTACTTCAAGGTTGTGCGGAAAAATAGAGAATATCATCTGCAGTAGTGGTAAAGTTGTTATGGAAGATTGCTGCTGCTTGAACTCAATGTAAAGAGCAGGATCCTTTAAAGGAAGGGAGGAAATTATAATGAAAATTGCTATTTCCATCAAAAACATAAGCAAGAATAGCTTCCGCAATTGTAATTCCCCTTTCTTGAAAAAGAAGCTTTCTTTGCTCATGTCAGGATCAGTAAGGCAGAATAGATCAATCACACTATTTAGTTCTTTCTTTGATCTAAGCTTTTTCAGCTTTCTGCTTGTCTGGCTTTCTCTCAGTCATTTGAGAGCATAATCTGTTTTCTGTTATCAAAAGAAAAAGTCTCTGGCACATTCATCATGTCCGATGGAGAAGTGATAACACTAAGTACTTTGTAGGTATTGAATAATCACGGATATACTATTGCTCGGAGGAAATCGGTTCGGGTTTACGCACGCAAAAAGCTATGAAAGGCTCGGATATGACTTTTCGGTATTTTCAAGAAATGAGGATGTATTGAGAAGATACAGGGAGGAATTTCATGTCAGGAAAACTTATAACGATCTTAACGAGGCCATGAACTCATCGCATGATATCATCGATATGGTCATGCCACATTACATGCACAGAGACCTTGCTATCAGAGCCATGAGGGACAAGAAGCATGTTATGATAGAGAAACCCATAGCAACCACCTTGCAAGAGGCAAGGGATATGATAACGGAATCAAAGGATAATAATGTGAAATTCATGGTGGCTGAGCAATATTACTTTGATTCGTCCCTGAGGCACACAATTGAATATTTGAAAGAAGGATTGATCGGTAAAGTGCATACCATAATAGTGAGAAGCCAGTGGAACTTTCAAGAATTGGATGGCTGGAGGACTAGTGAAAAACTAATGGGAGGAGGTGCTCTGATTGACGGAGGAATACACTTTATCGAGGCTCTACTTGATCTCGGAGGAGAATACAGCGACATGGATTCAATGGTGTACAAGGGTGAAGCGTCAATAGAAGGTGAAGACAATTCTGTAGCCTTGATCAAATTTAAATCCGGTGCAACGGGTATTTTCTACTATTCATGGAACTATATTTCTCCTCCTGATGTTCCTGCATATGAAGTCGTAGGAACCAAGGGAAGCATATACGAATACAGAGGAGGTGGAGGTCATAAGAGTCACGACCATCCTAATACTGCATTCGGCGTTCCAGTACTGAATGGCAGGATCCAGAAAATAGAGGAGGTCGATGTTTTCGACGCTGAAATATCGGGATTCCTGAAGGCAGTTGAAAAAAACGAGGAGGTTCCATACTCGCCAGAACTTGCTTATAGAGACCTGGAAGCAGTATTGAGAATATATGAAAAGGCGAAATAGAAAGGATCGAACGACAATCCATTTTCTTTATTCCTGATATTTAAAGATGCGTTTGCCCGTTCCTAAAAACGATCTCGCAGACAAAGTTTCTCGAATAATTGGCTTCATTTCTTACTTAACATGCATTTTCTTTAGAGTAACTGCATCTATTTCTTTACCTCGGATTTAGGAAGTACCCCATGTATATGATGAATGTTTCTCTGCACATGCTCCGTATTTCAGAGCTTCGCGTCATTGTGACTTGATGGGATAGATGACCCGGTTCCTGAGGTAAAATGTTAATCGGGAAAACAATGCTCCGCGGCCTACAACACAATTCCCTAATTGTTCCATTGAACTAATAGTTAGAGTGTACTAACTGTTATATACATTAAAGCAATTTACCTTACTGAAAGTTATGGCTCAGAATGGTAAGGTGGATGCAGGAGATCTTGTGACGTGCTGGAAGGACGTCGTAAAGGAAATGATGGCACTCCAGACGTACTTTCTCAGGAAAGAGCATATATCAAGACCGGCGTACTTGATAATGCATTACCTGTTTATGCATGGTCCTCAACAGCTTACAACCCTGTCCGAGATAATAGAGGTTTCCAAGCCGACTATAACAAGCCTTATTGACAACCTGGAAAGCATGAATCTGGTTCAAAGGGTTCACAACGATATGGACAGAAGAAGCTATTCACTGCATTTAACTTCCGAAGGGGAGAAGAAGTTGAGCAAGCTCTCTTCAATATATGATGGGATCTTCATGGAGTTCATAAACGAATCCACTGAAGAGGATCTTGTTTCTTTCAAGAAATCACTTAACATTCTCCTGAAACTGATGAAATCCATGGCTTTGAGAATAACGGAAGATTGAATATAATGAAAACAGACGATATAAAAGAAGATTACGACAAAGCATACACGACCAGGGTAATGCTGATCCTTGCAATGCTTATAATGGTGGTAATGTACGTGGAGGGAATGCTGACGCCGTCCCTTCTCTCAATAGCATCAGAGTTCAATGTCTCGATATCACAGGTAAGCCTGCTTCTTTCAGTATACCTTGTTACAGGTGTTTCCATAAGCCCCATAGTTGGAAAGTTGGGTGATATTTACGGAAAGAAGAGGATGCTTGTTATTGTCCTGCTCATTTATGCGGTAGCTGTAGTGTCTACGGGATTCTCGCCGAATTTTACCTACATGCTTATATCCCGTGGAATACAGGGTATCGGGTTGACCGTGATGCCGCTGGGAATGAGTCTTGTCAGAGAAGAGTTCCCACGCAGGCTTGTACCAAAAGCCCAGGCACTGCTCAGCGCTATGTTCGGAGCTGGATTCGCAGTCAGTCTCCCACTTGGCTCACTGGTCTCCAATGATCTCGGATGGAGGTACACTTACCACACTGCTTTTCCGTTTGTGTTCGCTCTAGTAGCTATTGCCTATGTTTACATAAGGGAATCCGCATACAGGAGGCCGGGAACTCGCGTCGACTACATTGGTGCGGGCGTTTTCGCTGTTGCACTTGGCCTTGTGGTGTTCGGATTATCGGAAGGTGCGCTCATTGGCTGGACTTCAATTACAGTTATAGGCATGATCCTGGCAGGCGTAATCCTGTTTATACCCACTTTCCTTTATGAAAGAGCTTATTCAAAGAAGGGTCTAGAGGCGATACTAGATTCCAGGCTTCTTTCAAAGAGGAATGTCTGGATCCCCAACGTTGTTCTGGCCATCTCCGGCCTTGGAATGTTTCTGGCAATGCAGGCCCTTACATACAGATTTGAATCGCCAACTCCTTATGGTTTCAGTTTCAGCATATTAGACACGGGACTTTCCCTTGTTCCATTTGCGATTGGAACGCTAATATTTGGACCGATTACTGGCTCCATAATTACAAGAATAGGCGT
>JAKAAI010000126.1 GCA_021797055.1 Thermoplasmata archaeon
TGGGAAAGAATGCCATATTCACAAACATCATGAATATGGATTCTGCTGAAATAATTGATCTCTGTAAAAAAAGAAACAGAGCGGAACACTGTTTCCGCACCATTAATACAATGGGTATTGCATTTCCGGTATACCACTGGACTCCACAGAAGATTAGGGTTCACATGTTTATGTCACTTCTATCATATCTTTTCCTTTCAACGATACATAATGAAATGCACAGGACAGAAAAGAGCGTTACTCTTCCTTCAACTATTGATATTATGAAAGATATAATGGTTGTATATGCAGCCAAAGGAAAAAAGGTGAACGAGAGTTTGGATTTCAAGTCAGAAACGGGAAGGAAAATGGGAATGATCATGAAACTCGAAGAGGTATTGAAATAATAGTGCACCCACAATGATGATTTAAAAAAACAGCCTGAAAATCATATTGGGAAATCTACAAAATTAAAATAGATGTAAAGTCACGAACGTATCATTTGCATTAGTTCAGGCCGATTTAGGTGAGCTATATCAAATCAGGATCTACTACCTTGTACTTCTTGATCTTCTCTGACTTATTATTAACATTTTGCAGGACGGAGGGATATAGATCTATAAATTTAGATAGATTTCTGCATCCAAAATTTTTTGGTGAGAAAGACGGATCAAGTTTCAATAGCATTGTACCAAGGGATGAACCAAGTACATTTCCATTCTCATCCGCCGTGTTCAAAACTGCTTTACGTAAGAGCGCTTGACCTTCTGTAATTTTACCTTCAATAGTTTGTGAGTTAGGCAATGCCACTTTTTCAACTTTTTCTGGTGGTGATGGCACAAGATTTTCTATAAAAATAAATTCTTCGCAGCCTTTGACAAATGATGCTGGTGCAGTCTTTCTTCCAATACCTATCACCTTTAAGCCATTCTCTCTTATTCTAATGGCTAGTCCAGTAAAATCACTATCACTTGTGACTAGAATGAACGTCTCCACGAACTTTGAATGCAAAATATCCATTGCATCTATTACCATTGCAATATCAGTTGAATTCTTCCCTTTGGTGAATTGATACTGCTGCATTGGTTTTACGGCGTATTCCCTGAATATTGCATTCCATTCCTTTAACGCACTTGTACTCCAGTCACCATATGCCCTTTTTATTATTGTATTACCAAACTTGTGTGAATAATCCAGTATCTTTTCAATAGATTTATACGGGGTATTATCTGCATCGATCAAAATTGCCAGTTTATTTTCTAACCCATCCATGATAATGGGTATATTTTTAACAGTGATAATATCACTTTCTATTTCTATAATAAAAAATAAGTTAGACTTTTCAAGCCAATTTATCATAAGAATTCTTTCAAAACCAATATTTCCTCAAATCTCATGGCCCTTTTGACTGGATGTAAAATTGCTTTCATGAAATGATTTGACGAATATGAGACAAAAAAGGAAAAACTGACAGTGTTGTAGGGAATATAACTGTGGATCAACAACCATGTGCCATAACTATCGACAGATCAAATGGGAATATTTTTGTTGCAGGACCACCCAGTGTCTTTATTATAAATGCAACAGAAAATAAAGTTGTAAATACTGTAAATATCGGTTCTGACCCACGAGCAGAAATATTCGATCCGCTGAATGGCTATGTTTATGTATCAAACTATGGAAGCAATTACGTTGCTGTAATCAATGGAAAAACAGGCAAATATATGGGTAAGATCGTTACGTGTGTAGATTCAATGGGGATCGGTCTTGATCCTTCAGATGGGGATCTATATGTTGCAAACAGTCACACAGGAACAGTCACTCTTATCAATGGTACATCAGGCAACGTTCTGAATTATATACACGTAAATTCCCGTCCCAGGGAAGTAATCTTCGATCCACTCAACAAAAACATTTATGTTACAGATTGCGGTTCCAGCTCAGTTTCAGTTATAAACTCCACAACAAACACGGTTACAGGATCTATCGTCACAGGATGTGCACCTTACGGGGAGGTCATTGATCCATCTAGCGGCTTCATGTATATTTCAAACCAGCTCTCAGGTAATATTACCGTGTTCAATACAATAAACTGCAGAACGGTTGGAAGTATTCAGGTGGCTTCATCACCATTATGTGAGGTATACGATCCCTCAAATGGTTACATATATGTGTCGAATTATCTCACAAATTCACTCACTGCAATAAACACACTGGATAACAGCATAGAAAAGAATATTTTCGTTTACAAATTTCCATGCGGGGTAGCTTACGATCCTCTCAATGGATACATATGGATAACAGGAAATTTTCATAAATACATCACTATGGTAAATGGAGCATGCAACATTGTTAAATCTAATAAATTAGATGAGAGTACATCTCCAAACGTAAAAGCAATATTCTCTCCGGTCAAGACTGTTTTTGATCCCGTAAGCGGGAATATGTATGGAATACGCCATTCTCTAGATATCATGGTAATGAATTCCAGATCAGGAAATGTTGTGAATTTCATATGCCTCCCTTTCTGTCCTAGCTATGCTGTATATGACTCATCCAATGGGACTATGTATGTGGGCAATGATTATTCCAGAGAAATCTTCGTAATTAGTGGACAAACAGGCAAGATTATAAAGAACATTGATGCAGGTGTATCATCAGAACATGCTGTTTATGATCCAGATAATGGAAATATATATGTAACAAATGAGAGTTTAAACGAAGTTGTGGAAATCAATGGAACCACATACAGGGTCATCTCAAACATAACCGCGGGTGACAGACCAACCGAGGCTGCCTTTGATCCACTGAACGGATACATATACGTGATCGACAGCGGTTCAAACAGCATATCCGCAATAGATACTGAAACTGGAAAGGTTATTGGCAACATAAAGGTAGGTAACGATCCCACCCAGATAATATTCGCCAGATCAGATGGTGACCTTTACGTTACCAATTGCAAATCAGGTACAGTAAGTATAATCTCCACAGGTGCAGTGGTGAGCAAGTATTATACAGTCACTTTCGCAATCTCTGATCTGGCTCCTGGCCATTCATGGTCAGTCACCTTCAATGGAGAAAATCAAACATCAGAAGAAAATAGCATTCTATTTATCGCATCCAACGGTTCATATGCATACACCATAGGAACTCGTTCAGGATATGTTTCAGTACCAGCCTCCGGTTCGGTGATCGTAAAGGGAAAGGATATGTCAATACATACTAAATATGAGAGCTTCTTTGAGTCTTCAGGATTTATCGTCGCTATGATCATTGTTGTGGCAACAGTTTCTCTGTTATTCTTTTTCAGCAGGAAAAAAAAGAAATGAATTCCAGACCTGACATTGTTTCAACATTTAAGTCTCATACTTCATTACTATCTCATGATCCTGAAGGTCAAAGTTCATCCCGGCTCCGGAAAAATTCAGGTTAATGGGGAAAATCTGGATGTATTTACTGATAAACCCATGAAAAACAACATGGCAAATTATGACATAATGAGGCAGATTTCCGATTATTATCATGTTGAAATAAACTGCATCCGCCTGCTGAGGGGGGCAACAAGAAGAAATAAATTGATAGAGGTCAACTGTATTTGATCCTGTAAAATGCCTTAAGAAGGTATTCTTATTGGGGTTAGAAGTAATTTGAATTATAGTGCCTGTTCCTTAGATCTATCCCTGATCTCCTGCTGCATCTTTGCAAGGAACTCATCGACCTTCAGGTTCTGGATCCTGTCCTTCCTGTTCCTCACTGATACCTCATTATTTTCCCTCTCTCTTTCACCGAGTATTATGAAATATGAGGGCCTGAATCTCCTTCCAAGCTTTATCTTCTTTGAGACGCTTTCTGAAGAATCATCCAAATATGTTCTTATTCCTGCTTCCTTCAGTTTATGGTTGATCTGAACTGCGTATTCCTTCTGCTGATCTGTTAGTGGTATGATATATGACTGTATGGGGGAAAGCCATGTGGGCAATTTCCCGTAAGAGTTTTCCAGGAGGATCACAAGGAATCGTTCGATTGAACCATAAATGGCCCTGTGAAGCATCACTGGTGTCTCTTTCTTGCTCTCCTGGTTCATGAAATAGAGGCCGAATGCAATGGGCATGAAGAAGTCAATCTGGATCGTTGTCAGCTGCCATGACCTTCCAAGTGCGTCCTTTATGTGTACATCTATCTTCGGGCCGTAGAATGCAGCCTCTCCTGGATACTCCTTGAATTCCAGCTTTGATGATATGAGTGCATTCCTCAACTGCTCTGTTGCGTTATCCCACAGGGAGAAATCTGGTTCAAGTTCTGTGGACCCACATTGCTCACATTTCTGCTCGTTCGTTTCTGCAGACATTCTTTTCGGTTCGTTCAGGAATCCACACTTCCTGCACTTATAGTTGATGAGATAATTCTCAGGTTTTTCCTTGTCCGCAATTGACAGATCATACCTTACCTCAATCTCATCGAAGAAAGTATTGAAGGTGATCTTCATCATGTCAAGAACACTCTTTATCTCATCCTCAATCTGGTCTGGCCTCATGAATTCATGGCCGTCGTCTACTGTGAAAGTCCTCGGCCTCGTTAATCCACCAACTTCTCCAGATTTCTCATATCTGTAAACTGTTCCGAATTCACTGAACTTTACAGGCATGTCCCTGTAGCTATGGCTTGTATTCTCATATATTGTTATATGCCCTGGGCAGTTCATGGGTTTCAACG
>JAKAAI010000030.1 GCA_021797055.1 Thermoplasmata archaeon
TTGTATCCGGTCTGATACATTGATCCGTATCAACGGTCTGATTGTTGTCAACCATTATTGGGATAATCTCGTTTTTAAACCATTTTTGCGATTCGTGTGCCTTTCTGTGACTAATATAACTGAAGGTAGCGAGATCCATTTTTGACATATTGTATTTCTTCGCAATCAATTCCGCCCCTTTTGCCTGGGAAAACCAGCCGTTTTTCATAGAATAGCGCTTGGAAATTGATGCCGTTAAGGGTGAAGCCTCGCTGCTTATATTAGAAGATAGGGGAACGTTTGACATCGACTCAACACCGCCCGCTAATACCACATCATAATATCCTGCTTCGACACCATGGCACGCGAATTGAATTGCCTGCAATGATGATCCGCACTGCCTGTCCACAGTAACTCCCGGAATACTTTCCGGAAAGCCTGCTGATAAAATTGTATTCCTTGCAATATTTAGACCCTGTTGATTGACCTGAGTGACACAGCCCATAATGAGGTCTTCTATAACATCTGGATTTTCAATGTGATCTGAAATTAATGAGTTCAGGGCATAAGCTCCAAGATCAACCGGATGGATCTGCGAAAGCCACCCGCCCTTCTTTCCAATAGGAGTCCTTTTGGCGTCAACGATGTAGCTCTGGTTACTCTGATTCATAATACTTGATTTCAAATCGCTAATTACCTTTTATCTGAAAGTTTATTACTTTTTAACTATCTTTTCCTTAACTCTGTCTGCAAAAATACAATCGTTAACCATGTGGTGATATCAGTAAGTTATATTTTCACTAACAGGCAGTCCGAATTCAACCTAAGATATTGAAGGTATATCACTTTCATTGAACCCCATTCAAATATTCTAAAAATCAACGGGACAGAGCAAAGAACAGGCTTATAACCGCTGCCAATCCGATTGAATTGGTGAAAAGAAGCATTATTGCAAGTGTAGAAGGGTAAATAAGGGCCATGGAAAAATATTCATATATACTGCTGGCTGACTGTGCAAGGAAGAAGACAGAAAACAGTATAATTGAGGTAATTGCTCTGAAACCAGACGAAAGCCTTGTCTTTATATAACTGCCAATTAATACAATTAATAGAAGCGCTTCCGCCGAAAGCAGAACTATATTCGCTACCCAGTAAATCCCGAGCGTCAATTTAAACCAGCCCTCTTCAGCATTTCATTAAGTTTTTCGTAATTGGAGATCAGTAAAGGCGATAGAAAATAAACACGGCCGTACTTATCGCCTTCGGATACGATGAGATCATTCTTTTCCATGAACCTGATATGATGCTCAACAGTGCGATAATTCAGATTCAATGATTGGCTTATGCCGTATATGTTTGCCGGATTATCCATCAACTTTTTCACTATCTTCAACCTTGTTGCACCCCCTTTCGTTCCTACGAATACCCACCACAATGAGCGCGATAGAGAATCCGAATTGCGGAACATTTAACAAATCTCGTTCCATGATTCATATGAAATCTAATAAGATTTATTGTTGTAAATATAATAAATGAAAAAAATGTTATCCATTTAAAAAGATTCATTTTAAATTCAAATCTTCGAGAGAGGTCCAAGTGCAGTATTGTCAAATATTTCGTTGATAATTTCGAAGTTTGTGTAACCGGAAGCTGGGTTGAATCCAAGGTCGAAGTACTGGATAGTATAGGTTACATTTATGTAATCAAACTGTGATAGATTGGAGGAACTCTGCACAACAAACTGTATGGTAGACATGACAGTTGCAATCGAGCCATTTATCATGATTGACGGTGGACTTTCGCTGTAGAACCAGATTGCGTTCCACAGATTAAAGAACTTCGTCCAGGTAGCATTAATTTGAGATGTGCCAGTGTAATTACCTTTCAGAGCTCCATTTACCCAGTGCAGAGTCGCGTTAGAAGCATATTCCGGCATCACCAAAGAAGTGTTTTCAATGGCGATGTTGTTCCAATGGCTGAAAGCCAGATTACTTATCTGATTGTATTCATATGATTCCTGTGCAAATGAAATGAATCCGCTGCCAGTAATGTGCCATACCTCATTGCTGATCAAGAATGTGTTGTTCTGGAAAACAAAATTCAAGATATAAGAAACGTCGATGTACTGAACCTGGAAAGGATCACTGAATGGCGTCACTATGAACTGGTTGGTGGAGACTACAGTGGCCAGATTTCCAGAGACATTGACTACAGGCGGTGCTTCTGCATAAAACCATACTGCACTCCAGAGATTGAAGAATTTTCCCCATGTTTGAAGAATGGAACTGTTTCCCGTATAGGTACCGGTTAAGGGTCCACCTATCCAGTGAAGTGTCGCATTAGACAAATACTGATTTGCAAGCAGACTGACATTTTCAATAGCGATATCATTCCAGTGGGTAAAAGCAGCTTGCAATGAAGCCTCTGCCATAAGCGAACTGACTTGTGAACCAGTGTATGATATATAACCAGATCCTGTGATATGCCAGGTTTCAGAATTAATTAGCCAGTTATTTGAGTCTTTAAGATATCCCAGAGAGTAAGAGACGTTCAAGTACTGAACCTGTTGTTGATCCGAGAAGGGAGTGAGTACAAACTGGTTCTGAGAATTGACAACTGCACTATCGCCGTTCACGCTGACCGTTGGCGGAGCTTCTGCATAAAACCATACTGCACTCCAGAGATTGAAGAATTTTCCCCATGTTTGAAGAATGGAACTGTTTCCCGTATAGGTACCGGTTAAGGGTCCACCTATCCAGTGAAGTGTCGCATTAGACAAATACTGATTTGCAAGCAGACTGACATTTTCAATAGCGATATCATTCCAGTGGGTAAATGCGCTCTTGAGAACAACAGAGCCCTGCTGATTGTCGTAATTCGCAGTTAATGAATTGTTCTGAGTCTTCTCACTCGAGAATGAGGCAAGAGAATAGCCGAAAGCGCCCGCAAAAGCCAATGTAGTTATAACAAATATTACAGTTAAAACGTTCTTTTTAATCATAGATCCCAAAATTGTTATAGATCTTGTTTACTTAAGCGATTTTAGATATTATATGCAAATCTTATGCAAATTAGGTAAATATGACACAGCATCAATAATCTTGTTCAGGGGAACGTAGTGCGTGGTGTCCAGAATGAAAAACCAAAAATTAAATAGAATATAGTGACGATCGGTTACTTTAACGTTGTGAAATGGTTTGTTGTAGTTTTTGATTACTTTAGGAATGTTAAAAACTTATATTCCTATCTCCAATACGGTTGGGCTCCCATCTTAAGGATAGGGATCCTCAATTTGAAAAGGTGAAGTGATTGAAGCTACCGAAAAGCGTGAAGATGTACTGTCCAAAATGCAAGACCCATACAGATCATGATGTTGAGAGAGTCAGGAAGAGAAAACCAAGTGAGTTTAACGCTGGGCAGAGGAGATTCAGAAGGACAACTTCTGGTTTTGGAGGTTTCCCGAGACCCCGATATGAGGGGCGGGAGAAACCAACTAAGAGAGTAGCTATTAGATTCAGATGCACAAAATGCAAGAAGGCAGTCACCCCATCAACCAAGAGGGCGAAGAAGTTTGAAATTGTGGAGGCATAAGAATGACTGACAGACCTTTTGTTAAACTTAAAAATGTAGGAAACAAGTTTATAAAAATCAAATGCCCTGATTGCAGTAACGAGCAGATTACATTCACGAAGATATCCAGCCCTGTGACATGCATGATCTGTGGCAATACAATAGCCAGACCCACAGGCGGCACACTTGAAACCACTTCTGAAGTGGTAGAAGACGCCATATGAAGCAGAGTTACCCACAGGTTGGGGATCTCGTTGTTGTTACTATTACTGAAGTAAAAAACTTTGGTGCAAAGGCAAACCTGGAGGAATACCGGGGCAAAGAAGGTTTTATCCACATCGCAGAGGTTGCAACTGGATGGGTAAAGAGGATAAGGGATTATCTGAGGGAAGGTCAAAAGACAGTCTGCAAAGTTCTCAATGTTGATACTTCAAGGGGATCTATCGATTTATCACTTAAAAGAGTCAACCCTCACCAGAAGAGGGAAAAAATATCTGAATGGAAGAATGAGCAGAAGGCTGATAAGCTTCTGGAAATCGTAGCGGGCTCACTTGGGAAAAGCGTGGATTCATGCGAGAAGGAATTCGGCTTCGATCTCCAGGCAAAATATGGAACATTATACCGTGCTTTTGAGGATGCAGCTGCAGACGAAAACTGGCTCCCAGAGGTTAAAGGAGAATGGAAAGAGGTATTCCAGAAAGTTGCAAAGGATAATGTTTCCATACCTTACGTTAAGATTGGCGGCTATATTGAGGCGTACTCTCTTTCGAGCAATGGGATTGAAAGGATAAAGGAAGTTCTGGGCAAGGTCAATTCAGATGCTGTTAAATTGCAATACGCCGGTGCGCCAAGGTACAGGATATTGGTTACTGAACCTGATTATAAGACGGCAGAAGAAACATTAAAAACAACGATCAAGGCGATGGAGGATGAATCGAAGAACCTTGGTGTTACATTCGAATTTGCAAGGAACACATCCAAATGAGAACACTGATCAGAAAATGCACCAAATGCTCTTATTACACAATGAAGGAGATCTGCCCTAGATGTGCTTCAAAGACAGCATATGCATTGCCTGAGAGATATTCTCCAAAGGATAGATTTCAGCGTTTCAGGTTAAAGGAATTAGAGGTGAATGAAAGTGGAAAAAATACTGGTTAATAAAATTAAAAACCCAAAATTGAACAATCCTGTGATGATAGTAGGCCTTCCCGGTATAGGAAATGTGGGGAAGATCGCTGTTGAATATCTTATAGACAAATTAAAAATGACAAAGATGATCGATATAATAACGCAATATCTTCCTCCGCAGGTTTTCATAAATGAGGAGGGATTGATTCACCTTGCAAAGAATTCTATCTATTATAAGAAGAGATTGAAGGGCGGAGACCTTATGATCCTGACAGGCGATTTTCAGGGAACAACACAGGAAGGCCAGTACGAACTGTGCTATCAGATTCTCCAGATTGCAAGCGATTTTAAAGCGACGGCTGTATACACCCTGGGCGGATACAGCATTGGGAAGATAATTGAATCTCCGAGGGTTCTGGGCGCTGTTTCAGATAGAACTGTCCTGGAATCCCTGAAGGCAGCAGGCGTATTATTTCCTAAGGGCGAGCCGGGCGGCGGAATTGTTGGATCTGCTGGCCTTATTTTAGGTCTCGCGACTGAAATTTTCGGAATGCATTCTGCCTGTTTAATGGGTGAAACCTCCGGGTACTTTGCCGATCCAAAAGGTGCCACTCAAATCCTTAAAAGTTTAACAAAACTTCTTTCGATAGAAGTGGATTTATCAGAAATAGAGGAAAGAAGCAAACAGATTGAAGAAATAACAGGTAAAATGCAGGAGGGAATGCAGCAGAAACCACCTGGAAAGGATGATCTGGGTTATTTCGGATAATAACATATAATTTAATATATAAATCATCTATTTGACCTATGTTTCCGAATATTTACTTTGAATTCTTTGAGCGAAGAATATGATTTCGGTTTACTTGCTTTCGTCTCACCGGTTAATAGAAAATTTTGCATGAACTTGTAGTTAACCCCACTTTTGAGTTTTGAATTTTGTCTGACAAAAAAGGGAAATAATTTAAGCAACAGTTCAATAGTCTGACAATGGCCAACCGTCAGTATTCGATATCAGAGGGAAAAGAGATATCAATATCAGAATTTTTTGAGAAAAACAGACACATTTTGGGTTTCGATTCACCACAAAAGGCCTTGTATATGATAGTTAAGGAAGCTCTGGACAACTCTCTTGATGCGTGCGAAGAGCATCAGATAATTCCAGAGATCAGGGTAAGTGTAAAAAAACTGGACCTGGATGAATTTGAGGTCACGATCGAGGATAACGGACCTGGGATAGACAGGAAAGAAGTCCCAAAAGTTTTTGGTCAGCTTCTCTATGGTTCCAGGTTTCACTCTTTCAAACAATCAAGGGGCCAGCAGGGGATTGGTATAACAGCTGCTGTACTGTACGCTCAGATCACAACCGGAAAGGAGGCATTTATCAGGACAAGGAAGATTGGTGAGGAGGTTGCGTTTGATTTTCGTCTTTCCATTAACATAAAGGAGAACAGGGCAAAAATAATAGAAGAAAAACCATCTATCTGGGAAGTACCCCATGGTACTGTAATAACGCTTCATGCCAAGGGCAAGTACCAGGTTGGAAAACAGTCGATATTTGAATACCTGAAGGAAACTGCGACCGTGAACCCAAATATGAGCCTGAAATTTGAGGACCCGGACGGAAAGATATTCCACTTTAAGAGGGTCGTGGATTATCCATCTGTTCCAGCAAGATCGATCAAACCATATCCACAGGGACTTGAACCCGGAGAGATAATTGCCATGGCACATGAATCAACAGCCTCTTCCATATCTGGTTTTCTTGCTAATGACTTCAGCAGGATAAGCAAAAATTCTGCGGAAGAAATATGTACAATTGCTAATGTGGACAAGAATAAGAAACCGGCAGATCTGACTCTTAACGATGTGAAGAATATTAGATCCTCACTTGACAAGATCAAGATCCTGCCTCCGTCCCCTGAATGCTTGTCACCGCTTGGTGAGGAGTTTATCAGAAAGGGATTGAGGAATATATATGATGAACTTCACCCTGCATTTTATTCCAAACCTGTTATGCGTTCAGTTTCAACCTATAATGGGAATCCTTTTTCGGTTGAGGTTGGTCTTGTATATGGTGGCGATCTGCCTCAGGATGAACTGGTGAGAATTGTACGCTATGCCAATAAGGTTCCACTTCTTTACCAGCCTGGTGCCTGCGCCACAACAAAGGCAGTTTCTGAAATAGACTGGAGGTCTTATGGGCTGGATCAGAGAAATGGAACTGGGGTACCATTCGGACCGATGATCCTTTTCATACATGTTTTCGGAATCAGGATTCCATATACTTCAGAATCAAAGGAGGCAATTGCCACAGTTCAGGAGATCTCAGAAGAGATTAAGGCTGCTCTCAAGACTGCGGCTAGAACCGTTAAAAGCTTCCTGAATAAGAGGGAAAAGAGGAAAAAGATCAGTGAAAAATTCAGGCTTGTCAGCACAATTATTCCTGAAATATCTGACAAGGCAAGTGCTATAACCGGTCTGGAACGCGTTCCAATTGAACCAGTGCTTTCAAAGGTTGCGAATGTTGTCTTCATAAATGAAACCCTTGAACCGAAAGAGGATGGAATTGATGTTAGTCTTTCAGTACATAACTTTACAGCTCTACCAAGAACGTTTGAAATAATTGCAGATCCTCCAGTCGGCGATCTTGTTGGATCAGAAAAGGAGTTCAGGATAGAGGGACTTAAGCCTGCTGAGAGAGCTGTATTCACATTCAGGCTCAAAATCGAAGCTGGCAGATATCCTGGAACCGATTATTACTTCAGGGGAATTGATCCTGTATATGTGAATGGTGCAGAACCGCTTCCGGGTGACTGGAATATACAGAAGACCGATGTTGAAGAGGTGACTGAAGATGCCGAATGAGTCCACTCCTTCAACGGATAAGAGACTGATTGAACTTGCAAGATCCGTTTACGAATCGCTGAAATCCGGAGAAGTTCCCGAAATTATAATGCCGTCCAGGAACAGGGACAACATCGTCCTGGATCCAATGTATTCTGTCTGGAGATACGGTGAATCAAGGGTGACGAGAAGCGCAAAATATGTTGATGGTGCTGAATACATCCTTAAATCACTGTACATGATTGAATTCATTCTAGAGATGATAAAAGGATCAAAGACCTCTACGCTCAGAGAGATGTATTACATATCTGAAGGGTGGAAAAACGGAAAGTTTGGAACACAGGATGAATCTGATATCATGGCAGAGGATCTTGAGGTAATAACATCATTGATGAGGGAAGATTTCCGGCTCAGGCCTGAAGAAAACGGGGCATCCGTCATTGGTAACCTCACAATAGAGGAAAAGAACAGGAAAGGGGAGTTCAAGAAGATAAACTGCAAGGATGATGTTGGCGAGGGAGGTTACAATATACCATACAATGTGGATCAGGAAAAGCTCAAGATAGATTCGTCAGATGCAGACTTTGTTCTTGCAATTGAAACCGGAGGTATGTTTGACCGACTAGTTGAGAACGGTTTCGACGAAAGGTTCCGATCCATTTTGGTGCACCTGAAAGGGCAGCCGGCAAGGAGCACGAGAAGATTGCTTAAAAGGCTGAATGAGGAACAGCATCTTCCTGTATATGTTTTTACAGACGGCGATCCATGGTCTTTCAGGATATTTGCATCTGTGGCATATGGTGCCATCAAGACTGCCCATATTTCACAGCATCTTGCGGTTCCGACTGCACAGTTCATAGGAATAACGGCAAGCGACATAATGAACTATGATCTGCCGACGGATGTTCTCACGGACAAGGATCAACAGGCACTTCAGGCAGAACTTAAGGATCCGAGGTTCATGAATGATTTCTGGAAATCCGAGATAGAAGCTATGCTCAAAATGAACAAGAAAGCAGAGCAGCAGGCACTGGCAAAATACGGCCTTGATTTTGTGACCGATAAGTATCTTCCCGACAAGCTTACAGGGACAGCAGACCCCGGTGATTGAAGAATGAAAGTATCGGTTGCGCAGATGGTTTCATCGAGCGATGTTGACGAGAATATCAAGGCAACCATTAATTTAGCCGAAAGAGCTATATCTGAGGATTCAGATCTTATCGTTTACCCGGAATATCAGCTCTATCTGCCGGATTATTCTGATCGCGAAGGTGCTTTTAAGGCTGCAAAATTATTGCACGAGAGAATATCTTCTCTTGTCAAAGATCTGAAGATACCATCAATGATCAATTATCCCGAGGTATCTGGTGATTCAATATATAATACATCCTCACTTGTTAAAGACGGAAAGATAGTGTGGTCCTATCGCAAGACTCACCTGTTTGATGCTTTCGAGTACAGTGAATCCAATATTTATGCAAGAGGAAATAATCTTCCATCTGTTTATTCTTTTGGCAATGCATCCATATCGTCGATTATCTGCTATGATCTGAGGTTTCCTGAGCTTGCCAGGATCATAGCTGGCAATGGCGCACAGATAATGATAGTTCAGGCAGGCTGGTTCAGAGGAGCGTTGAAAACAACTCAATGGAGGACACTGTTAAGAAGCAGGGCTATAGAAAACGGACTCTTTGTTCTGGGGTCAGCCCAGGGAGGACCAGAATTTACCGGACACTCAGTTGTAGTGCACCCGAATGGTTCTGTCCTGACAGAATGTGGGAAAGGGGAGCATCTCCTGAATTGCGAAATAGATATTTCTGAATCTTATGGATATAGAAAAAAATCGCATGTATTATCCGCAAGGAGAACCGATATTTATGAAGTTAAAGAGAAGCAATAGCTTTCAGTACTTTTAGCATTTCGTCCGGATCTTCAAGCCTGTATTTTGCCGCCGTCTCTTCTTTCCCGACTTTGATTGTAATATCCAGAGGATATTCCATGAAAGCATCTTCATCTGTCTTATCATCGCCTGCAATCAGCAGCGGTCTGTCATCGGCATGCTTACTTATGGCTATTCCCTTATTTATCCCGGGTATTCTTAGTTCCACAATCCTCTTTCCATTATACACAGGCATCCCTGTCCTTTTGGATAAAAGTTCAACTTCAGAGAGGAGAGCAGGAAGTAACCCCTGGTCCATCAGCCCATAGTGAAAGAGAAAGTTTCCATCCTTGTTGTATAATCTGAGCCCGGGGTATCTGGAGAGCATATCTGGACCTGATTTTTCGATCTGGTTGCAGATATTTCTGTATTTTCTGAAATCTGGCACGTTATATTTTATTCCTTCAGGTGTTGACTCGACGGCTCCATGTAGTGCTATAAAATTATATTCCCTTCCAAGAAAAGATACGATCTCTTTCAGTGACCTGCCTGTGACTATCCACATTTCATATTTTGCTTTCAAGGCATTGAGAGCTGAGAATACATCTGCGTCAGGAACAGCATCTTCCGGATTCATTCTTATTGATACAAGGGTACCATCGTAGTCAAGGAAAAGAATCGGTTTTTTGTCCATTATCTTCCTGAATGCATCAATTATCAACGAGACCTGATGTTGAAAACGTATCACCCACCCATCTTTTAGTGATCTCCTTCTCAATCCTGCCCAACCACCATGCGACATTCTTCTTAGATACAGTTGCCTTTAGGTCAGCCAGCCTTCTCTTTCGCTCTTCGGGATCCATGAATAAAGCGGCATAGATGTTATCGGCCATTTCCACGATATTATAAGGATTCACAAGAAGAGCACTCTGCAGATCATAACTTGCGCCTGCAAATCTTGAAAGAACCAGAACTCCATCACTTGAAGCCGCGACAAATTCCTTTGAAACGAGATTCAGGCCATCCATCAGAGGGGTTATCAGTGCTACATCCGCATTTCTGTAATTCGCCTTCAGGGCAGCATCTGAAACCTTGCGGTACATATAGACTATTGGCATCCAGTCGATGTTGCCATACTTTCCATTGACCCTGCCGATGTTCATTTCCAGATCGCGCTTCATTGCGACATAATCACCCACCGTGGTTCTGGATGGTGTTACCATCATAATGTAACTGAACTTACCCTCGAGTTCCGGGTGCTTATGTAGCAGCAGGTCAATAGCCAGTATCCGATTTTTCAATCCCTTTGTGTAATCCAGGCGATCCACCGAGAATATGATCTTCCTGTTCTCTTTTTGCTTTCTTGGCTTCTCCTCTTTGCCCATCGAAGAATAATACTGATCATCTATGCCTAGGGGAATTGCAACCACCCGACTCTTGATGTTTGAAGCAGAACCAAATATCTGTTCCTGTGTTTCGATAAAGTTCCTTGTGTATAGCTCAGTGTGGAAACTTATCAGATCGCTGCTGGAGAGAGATTCCTGTATCTCAGCAGACTCAGGAAGGATTGCAAAGAATTCACCTGCAACCCAGGGGATGTGCCATGTCGTGGTAACGAATGCTTCAGGTTTAGCCTTTTTAATCATGCCGGGCACAAGGGATAACTGATAGTCATGGACCCAGATGATATTTGATGGTTTATAATATTTCAGAATGGTTTCCGCGAATTTTTTATTGACTGAATAATAGTCATGGTATGACCTGTTGTCGGTCTTGATCTTATCCCTGAAATAGTGAAACAGGGGCCATAGCGTTCCGTTGCTGTAATCATCATAAAATCCGCGTTTCTCATTTTTCCCAAGTGTTATTCTTGCTATCTTGTAACCATCATAATCCTCGAAAGAATGCTCATGATCTAAGGTGCCGTCGCCCCAGCACACCCATATTCCGCCCGAGGTCTGCATGAGCCGTTTCAACCCCGTCGCAACGCCACCTATATTCTGTCTGATAACATCCTTCCCCTCTATCCTGTCGTGTGAAAATGGGGATCTGGCGGTTGCAATTATATACTTCATGCTTTTGTATAGTCAGATCATATTTAATTTGTCACCCTTGTTGCTATAATGTCTTTACCAGACATATAAGCTATAGATCTTATGCTTTAAGTTATAATATGGTTCTGATAACAATGAAGATAACAGACAATATAACATTGATTGTAACAGTCGCACTAGTTGTTGCGGCTGGAATGGGCATAGGCTTTATGGTAACGAACAGTGCGGCAAACAACCACCCATCGGGAAGTTCCTCTGCATATGACCTGAACCTGGTAATCACCACGAATAATTTCTTCAATAATGCAACCGGGGATCAACCTGCGTATTATGTCCTTGGAAGCAACGGTCTGGTTTCATCAGCAAACATAAGTATTCCAGCATTCACCCAGATTGATCTGACGATTTTCAACTATGATAATGGAAATGGCAGCCTATATTCCCCACAATACGCAAATGTGACCGGAACTGTTGGGAACACTGAAACCTATTTCAATAACACTTTGATGAATTCAACAGACGCAACCAGCAGTATCAACATAAACGGTTCAATAACGACTCATAATGTCAACCCTGCTCTCATAGCACATACATTTACTATACTGAATGCCCAGGGTGTTCCTATTGTTAACATACCGGTACCTGTTTCAAGCATAGTGCATGCTGTTTTTTACATAAACCAGACTGGATCGTTTACATGGCAGTGTGAAGTAAGCTGCGGTTCCGGGCCCACTGGATGGGATGGCGCAATGGCAACTCCTGGATGGATGACCGGTTTTGTCAATGTGACCCTCTAATTTTCCAAATATTTTTTACTTATACAGGGATGACTGTTTATGCAAAGAAACAAGATATCGGTGATAGGTGCAGGTAATGTTGGTGCTTCAGTTGCACAGGCTCTTGCTATAGAGAAGCTCGGGGACATTTTCCTCTTTGATGTGGTAGATGGTATTCCGGAGGGAAAAGCACTGGATATTCAGGAAGGCGCTCCCCACTGGGGTTTTGATCTCCAGATAAAGGGATTCACAACGACAAATCCCAAGGTCTATGAAAACCTGAAGGGATCAGATGTTGTTGTCATAACAGCAGGCCTTGCAAGAAAGCCAGGCATGTCAAGGGATGATCTTTTAGCAAAGAACGTCGAAATATTATCATCAGTGAGCAAGAGTATAAAGGAATACTGTCCGGAGGCAAGAATAGTTGTGGTCACAAACCCGGCTGATGTTATGGCTTATGCAGTGCAGAAAGTCACCGGGATAAAACCGGAAAGGATAATAGGTCTCGGCGGTTCTTTGGACAGTTCCAGGTTCAGGACATTTCTATCGATGGAACTTGGTGTCTCTGTCAAGGATATCAATGCATTCGTCATTGGAGGTCACGGAGATGATATGGTTCCTTTTATCAGGTATTCGAGCGCTGGCGGGATACCGATTGAAAGATTGCTATCCAAAGAAAGGATTGATGCCATTGTTAAGAGGACCAGATTTGGTGGAGGAGAGATCGTAGACCTTCTGAAAAGTGGTTCTGCTTATTACGCCCCTGCAATCTCCATTACGGCAATGGTGAGATCGATATTGCACGATGAGAAACGCATTATCCCGAGCGCTGCTTATCTCACTGGGAAGCATGCTGAGTATTATGGTGCTTCTGGAATATTCATAGGTCTGCCTATAAAGATCGGTTCTAACGGGGTTGAAGAGATTTATGATATTGATTTCAAGCCTGATGAACTTGAGCTCTGGAAGAAAACAGTAGCAAGCGTGAAATCTGGGTGCGCCAAGGTTGATGAATTTTTGAAGGGCGCCAAATAATAATACTTTAATTCCCGAATATCTCATCTTTTCAAAAATTTCTTATAAAAATCAGGATAGTATTCGTACTCTATTCTATCCGGTATCCCGGCATCTGCAAAACCCTTGAGTCGAATATAGCATGAGTCACATTTGCCACATGCCTTTTTTCCTCCCCTGTAGCAGGAGGTGGTAAGTTCAATAGGAGCTTGAAGATTCACAGCGAGTTTCACTATTTCTGACTTTGACATGTTTTGAAGCGGAACCTTTATATTGAAACCTTTCTCGATGCCCATTTTCGTGCCGGATGAAAGAGCCCTGACCATTGCGACATAAAATTCAGGCCTGCAGTCGGGATAACCGGAATAATCAATTGCATTGGCCCCTATGAACAGTTTGTTAGATCCAATTGTTTCAGCAAATGATGCAGCTATGGATAAGAATATGATATTCCTTCCTGGAATATATGTTACAGGTATGTTCCCATCATCAGTATGATCAGGTACATCGATGTCTGATGTCAGGGCACTTCCACCAATTTGCCTTAGGTCAATTTTAAATATTTTCTGCTTAACACCAGCTTTTTTCGCTATTAATTTACTTGCTTCTATTTCTCTGGAATGCCGTTGCCCATAATCGAAAGTGAATGCAGTTATATCATAGCCCTGATCTATGGCATAATACAAAACTGTGGTTGAGTCAAGACCCCCTGATAGAAGAGAAACAGCTATATCATTCATTCAAAACACGCGAGCTGCATGCGCCCTGTCCGGGCCCCTCATAGAGGCAAACCTCTATATTATGTATGTTTTTATTGTCAACGAGTTTATCAGTGAGTCGATTGAGAAGAAAGAGAGACATCTGTTCTGATGACGTCACCTCAGAATCAACAAAGAAAACGTCATGTTCTGGAAAACTGTACTGTTTATCTGAGTATTCCACAATAATCTGGCCATTTTCATTTCTGTGTTTAACGAAATTCTGCTTCTCCGGGACAAGTACCTTGTGGTCCATGGGGTAAATAACCTCCCTCGCGTGTGATTTAAGAAGATCAAAATCTATTATGAATCCGCCTGAATCTTTTCCATTCAATTCTATATCAATACAGTAATCATGTCCATGCAGCCTTGAGCACCTGTCGTGTGATGGGATGAAATGGGCAGCTGAAAACCTGAGACCCGTATCCCACCCATACACCTTTAACTTCATATTTCACAGATAGCAACTTGTTATATTTATTTGATTAGAGATGCATCAATTTCGGGTAACTTCTATAAAGGTTTTATTTTTAATTACGATTACACATAAACACAATGCGTAACGTTTACCTCACTTTTGGCTTAATCTTCCTAGTAATTTCAGTTTACATCTTTTTTCTGTCCGGGTTCACAAAAACCTCATACATAATAATAGGGGCGATAACCTTAGTCGTGGCCCTTTATCTCATGGCCCAGGATGTCAGGGCTATGAAGGCAGGCAAGAATATAACCAGTATGACCTATAGTAGCATTGTTGAACAGGGATTGAAGAAAATACAGAATGGCAATACTCTAATAACGAAAGAGGATTTTATTTCAAAGATGGAAAAGATAAAGAATGTTCTTTCAGAGCAGCAGTTCGTCCCTGTAGTTGGTTATGATTCCGTTTATCTGCAGTACAATAATGAAACAGGCGCAAACAGGGCGCTTGAAGAGGTTAAAAGAAACGGCCTTGATGCTGATCTAATTCAGGATAAATCAACATGGAGTGTCAGGATACATTTTTAGTTTTGTCAATGGAGATCTGCAATAATGGCAAAATTGCGGAAAAATAGAAAGAATGTTTGACTTTATGGAGTTTTGTAAATTAATCCTTAGCGACCAATTTATCCCCAAGGACTGCCTTTAGTGTGCTTAGATAACTGTTAAAAATATCCTCGGGTAATTTTCCTCTCCCCTGGTAGTTGCTATGCACTAAATGAAATTTTATCTTTCCGTTTGATGTTTCAAATTCAACATGCGGAAGGGAAAAAGCATTTCCTGATGAGAGCTCAACGCACTTGATATTCGCATATTCTATGACAGAATATTTGGGTGGATTTTCATGGATATACTTATCTAAATTCTTTTCTATTTCTTGGCCTTTCGAAATACATTCAAATGTTAGTTGTTCAACTTCCTGTTTGGTGGTTGTATAATTTGAAACCGCACCTTCAACTGGAAGAAGCCGGTTCGGGTTTGCCATCTGAGCCATGAAAAGATCACTGCGTTTCTCCTTTCCGGTCAATACTAAAAATTGGTACATTTCGTTATCCGAGAAAATAAGATGATATGTGGTATTCCAAATGGCGGCATTGTCTATAGATCCTTTTATATTAGGCATTGTACTGGAACTTTTGATGTTATAAAAAACTCTTGAACAAGGCTGCCTAATTTTTAATATTATTACTTTCAGACATAAATTTTAGTTATCTGACTTGCGATAAATTCACCGCAAAACAGTCTGGGCCTTCAGGGTTTAATTTAATTTATATTAAGAAATGGGTCTTTTGAAAGTTGCAATAATAAAAGTTTGCGAGATTTCAGGCATGTGTATTGCTCATTAAATGTATTCTCACATTTAATATATATTACTGCCATTCCAGTAAGCCCATCAGGGTTGGGCAAGGGCACGTGGCCTAGCATGGATAGGGCAATAGCCTCCTAAGCTATAGATCAGGGGTCCAAATCCCCTCGTGCCCGTATTAAAAATAAAAATTGCGTTAGAAATATTCTATTATTTCTTCATTTTCTAAAAATTTGATTTTGTTCCTAAATTAAGAACAATTTTTCAATCGGTTTAAAAATTTAAGAAGATCAGAAGATCTTCTGTGCCTCGTACACTTCGTATTTTGTTGGGGGGTTTACCTGCTTTACTAAAGAAAGTAGCGCATCTCTGCTTGGTGCTTCCCAGTTGCATATAGCCCTGTCCTTGTTTGCGAGCACCTGGACAGATATCAATTTAAAGCCCTCCGGCAGTTTCTTGTTCTTCTCCATATCGATTATACTGCCTACCACTTTAAAAGCTTCGTCCTTGTGTTTTTCCTTCCACTCATGTTCTATTATTAGGTTTACCATTTTTCATTTCACCTTAATTACATATTCAAAAGATTAATATAGCATTAAAGCCGTCCATGACCGGTATCTATGGAAGAAATAAAACTTAAATTGAGGCACGATCTGCCGTTTAACAACATATCTCGTGATTTTCCCGGAGCGAAAATATTCAGGTGGTGCAATTCCTATGTCGATTATCTTGAATTTGCAGAACGTGGACTGGATAAAAATGGAATCAGGAAAGAGGTGGAGAAATTTGCAGAAGGAATTGGTAGCAGGATCGTCTTCTCGTCAGAAAAGAAGGACTACCTGACATTGATGATAGTTTGCAAATGCAGTCTTGGTAATTCTACACTTAGAATGGCAGAATCTATGGACTGCATTGTTGAAACACCGGTAATTTATGAGGACAATTATGAATATCTCAAGGTCATTTCAGTCAGAAACAGTTATTTCAGAAAATTTTACAATAGACTTTCCTCGTTCTCAAAAATTGAAATTTTAAACAAGTCGGCGATTCATTCCGAGGACCTTCGAAACACATGGACAATTTCACTTTCGGAACTATTCCACAATTTGTCACAAAAACAGATAAATTTGGCATCAGATGCTGTTTCGAAAGGTTATTTTGATATCCCGAAGAAGATCAGCATTGAAGAACTTGCAGAAAGTAATTCCATCAGCAAGTCGACAATGCAGGAGCACCTCAGCAAGGCTGAATCCAAGATATTCAGGTCAATTGAATCCTATCTGAGATTATATGAGACATATCTTGAAGCGCAGGAAAAAGCCGGCAACAATATTCAGTAATAAAGACAAATTGCATTTTTCTATTCTTCATTTTGTGCTTCATTGATACAATTAACAGGTTTGAGGCTTGCTGGGATACCCCTATCAATTGGTAATAAACGTTTTGGTAGGTGCACAATTATCGTATTTAACTCAGCTTATTAGTTGGAACGGAATTATGCCAAATGTCAAAAAATGAACTGCTCAAAGAAGTTCAGGAGATAATGAAATACAGTGGAACTAAACTCCCAGATCAATTTAGGGCATTCGGCGATTTGAACCAGTCTGTTTTAGGGGACGGAAAATTATCCCATAAAACCAAGGAATTGATAGCGGTGGCACTTTCTCTTGCAAGTTCCTGTGAGTGGTGTATTACCTATCATGCAGTGGAGGCAAGAAAGAGTGGCGCAAGCGATGAGGAGATTCTTGAATCGGCATTCATCGCTGTACTGATGGCAGGATCGCCAGCTTTGATGCACATGAATATACTAAAGGATGCTCTGGAGGAAAATAAATAACTCTGATCATGTCATTATGGTATGCAGGGTGAGAGTTTGAGTGGTGATTTGCCGGAATATAAATTTGAAAGAGTTATCTCTGATTCAGTCGATAAAGTTTTTGCAAGATTGTCTCAGAGATTGAAGGATGCAGGATACGTCATTCTGTCGTTGGTTGATGTTAAAGAGACATTGAGTAATTCGGGCCTGGACAAAAATTTTAAACCCTTCTATATACTGGATGTCTGCAAACCAAAAGCCGCGCAGTTGTTGATTGGATCAAATGATGAATATGGACTACTTTTACCATGCAAAATCATGCTGACCTCAAAGGGCTCTGGTACAGTAGTAGAGATGTTGAGAGTTTCGGAAATAGCTTCCCATTATCTTAATGAAGACCGGGGAAAGGCGGCTCAGTTTGAGAAGGAACTCATATCCGCAATTAATTTAGTCTAGTTGTTTGATTCAGTGGGTATTTGTGTAGTATTGCGGCAAGATATGATAAGGTATAAAGATAGATACTATGATTTACCTACAACCTTAAGGATAAATAATATCACAATCAGCGCAATATGGTCTCAAACAATGAGGAATAATCGGGGCTTTAAAGCCAAAGGTCTCTTTTCGTACGGTTTAATCTCCTTATTAATAGCGATTGTAGTGGATAAAAAATATGCAGTGAAAATGCATGTTTATGGGGGCTGCATATAGTTGCCGGGCGAATTTGATAAACTATCTGCTTCAGAGGTAATTAAGGAATTGAAAACTGACCTTAACGGCCTTTCGGATAATGAAGCAATTGCAAGAAGAGCAAAGTATGGCCCCAATGCAATTACTGAAATCAGGGAAAACCCATTCCTGAAACTCTTAAAAAAATTTTCGGCGCCGATCCCATGGATGCTGGAGATAACAGCAATAATAACATTTGTTCTGGGCAAGTATCTTGATTCATACATTATCATCTCTTTGCTGGTTTTCAATGGCCTGATAAGTTACATTCAGGAATTGAAGGCGACAGATGCTGTAGCAATGTTGAGCAGCAAAATCAGGGTTAATGCGCGAGTCTGCAGAGACACAGTTTGGAGACAGATAAGTGCCTCAGAACTTGTTCCGGGTGATATAATCCATGTCAGAATGGGTGACATTGTACCGGCTGATCTGAAGGTTATTTCAGGAATTATTGATGTTGATCAGTCATCGCTAACAGGGGAATCAAGGCTTGTAAGACTTGATAACGACAAAAATGTCTATTCTGGATCGATTGTTAAAAAAGGCGAGGCAACCTGTGTTGTCACTGCAATTGGGGGATCCACATTTTTTGGCAAAACAACGGAGCTTGTTCAAATCGCTAAAGCCAGTTCACATCTTGAAACTCTGATTCTAAGTATTATCAGGTACCTCGTAGTCATTGATACATTACTTGTAGTTTCGCTGGTCATCTTCACGATTATCGTGGGAATCCCGATAACGGAGACAATACCGTTTGCACTCGTTGTGCTTATTGCATCCATACCGGTTGCGTTACCTGCGACATTCACGATTGCAAGTGCATATGGAGCTATCGATCTATCTCAAAAAGGTGCCCTGGTAACAAGACTGACTGCAATAGAGGATGCAGCCTCCATGGATGTAATCTGCTTTGATAAAACAGGTACCCTTACACAAAATAAGCTGGCTGTAATGGAACCGATTCCATATAATTGCAGTGAAGGAGACCTCATTTCTGCAGCTTTTCTTGCTTCGGACGAATCCAGCCAGGATTCAATTGACCTGGCAGTGATCAATTATGCAGGCTCAAAAGGAATAAATCCGGACAGGTCAGCTGTCAAAAAGTTTGTACCGTTTGATCCTGCCATCAAGAGGACAGAAGCAATAATTGGCAGAGATGCCGAAGAAACAAGACTGATAAAAGGCGCACCGCAGGTCATCCTTAAGATGTGCGAAGGGATCGATTATGAAGAACAGATGAACATGGTCACCGACTTTGCAAAGCGCGGGTACAGAACGATCGCCGCTGCAAAGTGCGATTCCTCTTCCTCTTCATTTCTAGGTCTCATCCCACTTGTTGATGCCCCGAGAGAAGATTCGAATGAACTGGTATCACACCTGAGGGATCTGGGCATTTCCACGAAAATGGTGACTGGTGATTCCACGGCAATAGCGCAGGAGATAGCGAAAAAGGTTGGGATCGGTGAAAGGATTTGCATAGCCAAGGACGTTATATCTGGAAGGAGCGATGTTGAATCCTGTGATGTTTTTGCAGAGGTGTTTCCAGAAGATAAATATGATATTGTAAAGCTGCTCCAGAAAAACGGTCATGTAACCGGAATGACTGGTGACGGCGTAAACGACGCGCCTGCCCTGAAACAGGCTGAAGTAGGGATAGCTGTTTCTTCTGGCACCGATGTTGCCAAGGCCTCTGCGAGCATTGTGCTAACGCATGAGGGATTGAGGGATGTGGTTAGCGCGGTTGAGGACGGAAGAAAGATCTATCAAAGGATGCTTACATACACGCTTAACAAGATTATAAAAACAATGCAGGTGGCAATATTTCTTACGGTTTCATTTTTCATTATAAGGTATTTTGTTACAACCCCTTTCGATATAATACTGCTTCTGTTCGCAAACGACTTTGTCACTATGTCAATTG
>JAKAAI010000127.1 GCA_021797055.1 Thermoplasmata archaeon
CTGCGATAAGGCTAAGGATCATTGAAGATCTGGTGATAAGCAATGCAATCCACAGAACCGAAATCTGGAAACCAGCCAGACCGGTTCGTGAAATAGTTCCTGTTGCCACAAGTAGTTTGAAGTTCCCGCTAAAACGCAACTTATGCTGATCTAGCTCAGACCCCACTTCAGTCATGTTGGATACCGGCCATGTTTGTCATTCTGGGCAAATTAACTAAGGATTCCTTCCATTCTTTGTCATATGGAATATATTTATCAACATTTGAACGAGAAAATAGCGTTTCCTCAGCCTTGATTATAGCAACAAAATGCGGATGACACGTTATTTTACACATCTCTAGAAAATTGCGTCGTATAAATTTCATTACTACGTAAAACTAAAATTGATATATTAACTTATCCATGTGTATGTCGCTTAGTAGGTACGAGATTCTCTTAGAAGCATACAGGAACCCCACAAAATTCAGGATTATCCTGCTGCTCAGTGAGCATTCTAAGATGACTGTCACAGATATGGCAAAGTCAGTGAAAGTAAGCAGATCCAATCTTTATCATTTCATCGCTCAGATGGTCAAAGATGGCATCGTGAAGCCTCCCGAAGTAATACCTAGAAAGAACTATGTTGAAAAATTTTATCGATTGAACGAGGATATGTTCAAGGCTGAAGAGATTAAGGAGTGGGAAAAACCTATTCTAAGTGCAACCACTGAAGAAATAAAGGAAACAGTGAGTTCAATATTAATGGGATATTCAATGATCCTTAGCCTTATCGCAGACCGGATTGCTGCTTCTGGAGATGACGATACAGAAAGTCTGAGAAAGTGGCTGATAGAGCAGACTCCAAATACTATATCTTATGCATTAATGACAAAGAGGACTTCAAATAAAATTGATCCCATCTTAAAAGAACTTTGGAGTGCATTTTCCGAAGAAACTAAAGAGAATGATAGCAAGGATTCTACTGCTTGGAGCAGGCTTATGCTGGTTTATTTGCCAATGCTGGGTAAAAAAATCTGAGTGCAGCTACAACATTAAAATTGACTAATGTCTATGGAGATTCTTGTTGATGCGCAGGTCAAAGAGCAATCCAGTGTGTTACAACCAATTGAATGTAAATTATTGCAGGTCATTGGTTAGCTATAACATATCCTGCAAGCCACTGGGTATGTCTTCTATATGCCCCGATAGAAGTCCATTTGCAGATGTCTTCTTAATAATTGGCTTTAAAGCGGCGGAGAAGGTGAGTTTGCCATTTAATCCATACGCGGAATCTCCTACTATAAGGAAATCATCGAACTTCAGCGCCATTTCGTGTCTCCCTGGAATAATATGGGCTTTAATATCAAGAGGCAGACTGGTTGATTCATCATATTGCCGAGCTTCTTTCATACTATAGAGATCAATAAACATTTTTGTAATCGCTTCGTCCTCATCAATTGCTTTAATGTCCGGTATAAATAACGGAATGCCCATTTGCCTGGAAAGGAGAGAGCATCCTCTGAGGTGTGGGTATGTTGTCATGATCACAGCGACCGGATCTCCCAGAATCCGGATCATCTTGATGATTTCAGGCATGGCAAGCGGATCAATCAGGACGGCCTTGTTTTCTCTCAGTAGCAAATGAGAATACATCATTATCCCTGTCTCGCCATCGATAGTCCCCCAACGGAATATGTTTCTTGTAATAGGCTCAAACATCCTGCTAAGATGGTTTTGTAAGTTATAAGGATTCTCTATTCAAACGCTGAAAGTGAACTAAAAATTTAGTTTTAGATGTTTCATGTAACTCAGCATAATCCTATAAATTAAATCATGACAGGATTGTCGCATCATAACTGTTGAGGCCTTAATTTAGGCCTCGATGCAGGTCCTCTCATTTTTTTCTGTGGTTCCGATAGCAGATAACTCTTGCCCATAACACAAATGTAAAAACACGAAACTCTGTTATTAAGTTGAGGATATGAAAAGTTGCAACATCCCATTCCAGTCATCAAACATTCTAAAGACTTTGACCCTCTGGATCATTCACGCTAAGGAGGCGGGGTACTAAATCTGCCTGTCACTTGATTTGTGGAAAAGCTATTACGTGGGTGAACCATTTGCTGCAGAGGGTTTATGCGACTTGAAGTTTCCGGCATCTTCAAAACGTACGACGGAAAAGTGCCGGCGTTGATAGACGTATCCTTCTCCCTCGAGGAAAACGGTATTTTTTCGCTTATTGGCGAGAATGGCGCCGGAAAGACGACTCTGGTTCGAATTCTTTCCACACAATTGCTTCCAACCTCCGGAACCGCTACTATCGATGGCGTTGATGTCGTTTCCCTGCCTAAAAAAATACGCGAAAGGATTGCGGCTGTTCCACAGGAGGCGAGAGCTGTTCCGTGGATGACTCCCATCCAGACAATCACATCCTATCTGATGTATCGCGGATACAATCATGCAGAAGCAATGGAAATGGCCACTGATACGATACGAAAACTTGGCATGGAAGCGTTTGAACACCAGAAGAATCGAAAACTTTCCGGCGGCCAAAAGCGTAAGGTTCTGGTGGCCACGGTTCTCGCGTCGGAAGCCGATATAATCTTCCTAGACGAACCATCCACAGGTCTTGATTATATTTCCAGGAAAGATCTATGGAACCTCTTCTCCTCTATCAAGGACAGAAAATCCATCATTCTTACCACGCATTACCTAGAGGAAGCGGAGGCACTTGCATCAAGGATAGGAATCTTGAATAAGGGATACCTCGTTGGATTTGGAACAATGGAAGATCTCAGGAACTTATCCAAATATCCATACAGCATCAGGGTATCTTCACCGGACTTCGAATTAGAAGGTGATTCCTGGAAAGTAGTGCATCTGGCAGAAGGAGGTACACAAATATTCACTTACGAGGATCAGGTATACAATCTTGTAAGCATCCTCATATCGAGAGGGCTCAGGTTCACTGTCCAGGAAATATCGTTAAACACAATTTTTGAGAATATCATTTATGGAGGTACACGGGATGATAAGACATCGCAGTAGCCAGCTTTACGCATCGGTCCTTGTTAATTCCCTATATGCAATGGTCAATTATCCTGTAACGCTCGTAAACACGCTTCTAGCCCCTCTTTCAATTCTTGCTGTGGTGACATTTGCAAGCCATGGAACACTTCTGCCTGTTGCTGCAGAAGGTGCATTGATTATGAACATGGTTGGAAGCGGGACCGCGATGCAGGGCGATCTATCTCACCTGAAAAATGACATGAGGCTCCAGGACATGGTGGTGAGTTCACCAACGGGGGCGGGAATTTATGTAGCCGGAATGGCTATTTCCCAGATAGTCTATAGTCTGCCAACTCTGGTTCTTCTGGCGATATTCAACATATTATTCGTTCATCTAACTGCAATTGGGGCACTAATTCTTGCTGCTGACATGGCTACCATATTCACCTTTGCAGTTTCACTTGGATTCTTCCTGTCCACACTTTCAACGGATATAGTGCAGAGCTGGGCATTTGCAGGAATATTATCTCCATTACTTACCACTATACCGCCGATATATTATCCAATCAGCTATATTCCTTTCCCCTACAGGTATCTTGCTTATATTTCACCCACAACGTATGCCGCACAGATTGCGCAGAGCCAGGCTGGTTTTGCAGCACTTTCGGTATTGCAGACTGCTGTTTACTGGCTCATACTTATCATAATAACGCTGATATTCACCTTCATTGCCGTAAAGAGATCCCGTTGGCGCGATGTCTAGCTGATATGAAAAACTTATCCGATAAACTCTTACGAATAAAATGTGGCTGGGATCATTGTATAAACCATGCTGTATTAAGAGATTTCTATGCCCCTTTTTGCCATTGCAAAAAGAATCTTCATGGAAACGCTACAAATCAAATTAATCTTGATCCTCCACTTCAAAACCAAATTACCTCGTCCAAGAACGACCAGTTACGCAAAAACTTGTGACCCGGTTAAAATGTGATTTAAATGAATTTTATCAACTTCAGATCTGGCTCTATCTCTCTCTTTATGATAGCATCTATACCGACGCCTTCTTCCTGCGCCTTTTTGCATAAAGCGACGGTAGTTTCATGGTCCAGCGTTCTCTGCTTTCCCTTTCTATCATAAACCAGTATTTCGCCAAAGTCTTCGCAGTCTATCAACTATTCCCGCTAACCTGATCAGATATTTAACCTTCTTATATCATTCTGCTGAAACAATATCGAAATCCGATATCTATTAATATCGGAAAGCGATATAGTGTTGATAGATATGTACGGAAACAATGAACATAGAGAAGGAATGCATGGTGGGCATGGAAGACGCGGGTTCATGGGAGGAGTTGGTTTCAGGGGTCTAAGGCATTATGTCCTTGAACTTCTCAACGAAAAGCCAATGAAGGGTTCCGAAATAATGTCAGCAATAGCGGAGAAGACAATGGACAGGTGGAAACCAAGCCCAGGTTCAATATATCCGCTGCTCAGAAACCTTGAATCGCTGGATCTCGTTGTTCGGAATGAGAATGGGTCTTATTCCATAACCGAAGCTGGAAAGCAGGAAATCTCATACAGGAGAGAGGTTATGAGGGGCTTCGGAGGAAGATTTGGGCCTAATACCATCGAGGATATGATCAATGAGATGGAGAACTACGTGAATTACTTCAGTGACGTCCCTGAAGAGGCAAAATCCAATA
>JAKAAI010000128.1 GCA_021797055.1 Thermoplasmata archaeon
AGCTTCGATCTTGGAAAGAAATACGGAGAAGAGGAGAAAGGAGAGCCAGTGGGATTCGTGGTGCCCCAGAGCATGCACAGCGGTTGGAACCTGACATTCGGAGACAGCAAGCTTACCCTTGGCAAGGGTCTTGCAGAGATCGGCAAGGTAGATCTTTTCTTCCATGACTCTGAGCATACCGAGGAACATGTATTGTTTGAGCTTAATTCTGTGCTGCCGCACCTTTCAGATCGTTCCCTGATACTGATAGACAACTACGACTGGACAGAAGCTCCAAAGCAATTTGCCCACATTAACAAGATGGCCCTCTTACATGTAGTTGATGACCTGTGCGCAATTTGTCGAAAACCCTGATTTTTTGTTTATTGAATGTTGGCAGTTATTCTTTTCTGGAGGAGAGAATGTCGTTCATTTCATCTTCTTTTACAGGCCTAGACTGCGATTCGTCGGCGTCCATTTTCAACCGGTGCTGCTTACCAATCTTGATTCCCTTGAAGGTGCTCAGGACCTCATCCTCCAAGAGATATTTCTTCATCAGATCATCATGATCTGGAACAGTTATTACCCTGGTGCGGCCATATCTTCCAAGGCTCCTCGTGACTGTTATGATTAGGCCAAGATCGTCGAGTTCTGAAAGCAGGTCCCCTATCCTCCTCGATGTGAGCGACTGAACACTAAGCTCATCGCATATTTTCTTGTAGTTTTCGTAAATCTCTCCAGTGATCATATTATCCTTGTCCTGGTCCTGCGTTACAACCGCACTAAGAAGAAGTATCTTGGAGTGAAGCGGAAGGCCGTTTATACTCTCCCTCAAAATATTCATCTCATATTTGTCTCTTGCCTTGTAAACGTTTTCCTCTCCTATCTTTTCCATGAAATCGCGTATTCCGATCTCTATGGAAATGCGCATTAGATCTATTGCCTTTCTTGCATCTCCATGCTCTCTAGCACCTATCGCCGCACACAGGCTCACAGCCGATTCCTCTATCATGCCTCCCATTCCAGTCAGATTGACCCTTTCCTGCAAAATATCCCGTAACTGTGATGCATTATAAGATGGAAAAACGATACTTTCCTGGTTCAACCGGCTTCGAACACGTGCATCGAGAGTCTCTAGAAATGATGTATAATTTGTAATCCCGATAAATGAGACCCTGGAGGATTTTGCGTCATCTGCAAGCTTCAGAATTACATAAAGGGAATCACCGTCATTTTTCCTAGCGAGCTTATCTATCTCGTCCAGTATCAGCACAATAAAACCGGAGAGCTTTTCAACTTGTTTCAGGAGCTCGTTATAGATGCGCTCAACAGTCCACCCTGACAAAGGAATTTTTTCACTCTCATTTGCTATGATTGAATTAGCTGCGTTGACCAGAACTGAATAGGTGGAATCGTTAAGCTGGCAGTTTATGTAAATTACCTTGACCTTCTCTGGAAAAGCCTCTTTCAGTAGATTTGAAACCTTCTTTGCAACCGATGTTTTTCCGGTACCGCTCTTTCCATACAGAAGAAGGTTTGACGGAGGGCTATTCCGCATAACGCTGCTCAGGATCTTGACCATCTGGTCTATCTGGTCGGATCTGTGTGGAAACGAGTCTGGCATGAAAGAGCTTGAAAGTACTGTGAGGCGAAGATCATTATCGACCTCGTTCGATCTGTATTTAAAAAAAGGATTTGTCATTGAAACCGGTAAAACTGGTTAGAGTGTTGAAGTACTAATAAGTATTTTTATGAAATGGCAAATGAATAATTACTGCAGGATATAAGGATATAAACTGGATCCAGTGATCTCTTTTATCTTCCCAACCAGATAAATTGATCCAGTGACAAGTATCCTGTCATAATGTTGTATCATGTACTCGTATGCTTCTCCTATATCTGCGATAATTCTGCTCTTCTTGAAGAAGGAGCCGCAGTATTTGCTGAACTCCTGGGGTTCAAGCGACCTCTCTGGTTCGTCCGGGCGCGTGAATACAACCTCGTCAGCTATTTCGCTTATTGTGTGTGCAAACGTATACCAGTCCTTGTCATTGAGCATTCCCAGGAGCACTGCTGTCTTTTCCTTGAATATTTTCTGATATGAAGTCACGAGGGCACGGGCCGCCGGTGGATTGTGCGCGCAATCGATGAGAACGAACGGTTCACGGCTTACAATCTCCATCCTGGCAGGCCACAAAGCCTCCCTTATACCCTTCTCTATCTCTTCTCTTCCTATCCTGTCGACTCCAGAAACCTCTGCCGCAAGAACTGCGGTCTGGATATTCTTGACCTGGTGGAGGCCAAGCATCCTCGACTCAATATAATATGAATCATTCATGCCCTTCAGTTCGAATGAAATTCCATCAATACCCTGTTTTACGTTTTCAGCTATACTGTTCTTTGAAACTTCAAAGAGCCTTGAGCTCTTTAGATCTGAAATCCTCCTGATCGTCTTGACCACTTCTTCCTTCTGATCTGCAAGGACAACGGGTCTGCCTTTCTTAATAATCCCGCCCTTTTCATACGCTATCGAATCGAGCGTGCAGCCGAGGCGGTCAAAGTGATCATATCCTATGTTGCAAATAACTGAAACCTCAGGATCGATGATGTTAGTGGAATCAAGTCTTCCTCCCAGTCCCACTTCTATTGATCCAAAATCAACCTTTCTGGTTGAAAAATAATCAAATGCCATCAGAGTTGTTGTTTCGAAAAACGTCGGGTTTCTCTTTGTCTTCATCAGATCAACTATAACGGGCAAATATTTCGTCATGAATGATTCCATGTACTCGTTGCTTATGAAGTCCTTATCAACGACAATGCGTTCATTGAATTTCACGAGATGAGGCGAAGTGTACAGGCCGGTGCTGTATCTCTGCCTCAGTACATTATAGATAAATGAAGATACAGAACCCTTCGCATTTGTTCCAGCTATATGGAAGGACCTGAATTTATCCTGTGGGTTACCAAGCCTTGGCGCAAACTCACGCATTATATCTAGATCAAGCTTTACCCCCTCTCTCTTGAGGGAGTAGAGGAACTCCAAATCCATCGAGGGCGGTATCATTATCAAGTTAAAGCTTTAATGCAGTATAGTTTAGGGAAATCGTTTTAAAAAAACAGGACATATAGATGCAATGTTAACAGAAAGATCCTATATCGAAGATCCGTATGCAAAAGAGGGTAAGGGAAAAGCAGTAAAGGTTGAATTTACGGATCTGGTGGTGGACAAAAGTGTCTTCGTTCCTACCGGGGACGGACAGCCAAACGACAGAGGGGATGTTATTATCGATGACAAGAAGTATGTCATCGTGGACGCTTGGTATGATGGGGAAGGTATCCATCTCATGTCTCTCGATACTTATCCCACAGATATCATCGGAAAGGAGGTAAATCAGGTTATTGACTGGAATATCCGGTACCTGCATATGCGCTTCAGAACGGCCCTTTACATATTACAGAGCATAGCTGTTAAAGATTATTCAGCCAACTGCAGAATAAACCAGACATACGATGACTCCGCGTGGATTGATATCTACCTTGACAACATAACTGAAGATACAGTGAATGCCATACTAGAGAAAGCAAAGACTATTGTTAACGCCTCTGTTGAATTGAAAACGAGATTTGTTACGAAAGCTGAATTCCAGGCATCCAGCGAATTGATGGCAGTCACCAAGGGAAAGGTTCCAGATTTCGAAAAGATAAAACTTGTGAAGATACAGGACTATCCCGAATTCCCTGATATGGGCACGCAGGTAAGGAATACATCAGAAGTCGGCACTATAAACATAAAGACCACTCTCGTGAAGGGAAAGATCAATAACAGACTGAGCATAACGCTATCCTGAAGGTGAAGTTGACTGGAACCAGAAGTTGAACAGGTGAAACCGGGAAGAGTTCCGCTGTCTGCAAGGGCATCTGCTTTTCTTTTCATTATTGCTGCCATATCTGCGGTTGCAGTCGCCGCCGTTGGGGCTTATGACCTTGGCCCCGCCTATAATTATATTCACAGTTACACGCCAGCATATCTATATTCGGTCGTGACACAGTTTACTGTCTATCTATCATGGATAATTATCCTTGCCGCAGTTCTATATATCACATACTTGATAATTTATGGTAAAAAATCCCTTTTAAGGGGTGACACTGAAGGCAGAAACGCGAACCGGTCTTATGCCACATACCTTGCTGCGTTTGCACTGCTGGATCTCTTCCTATCCGAGATAGAGGCAATTGCTGGCGTATCCCCCTCAAGCCTTGGAATGCCCGACAGCTCAGCTATTGTGGTATACGGCTTCTCAGCAGTTCTTTTCTCTCTGGTCATGCAATTGGTCGCCGTTTATCCGGTAGCTTATATATTCAGGAACTTAGAGGCAAGAGGTATCATTCAGAATAATCCTCAGATGAGAAAATGGAGAAACCTTGAGATTGTTCTAACTGCATCGGCTATAGACATGGTTCTCGGTTACATAGTCCCATTTGTTGGCCCCGACTCGATCTCCATGTTACTTACTGTCATGGTCCTTAATTACATTTGCCTCAGATCCGGTTTCACGCGTTCTCTGCTTGCATATTTCATCTCAACTATGTTCAGCGTGACGTCATTCATTGTGCTTGATAATTTGCTGTTTTCCGTCCTACTCACGGTTTTCCTTCTCATATGGGCAT
>JAKAAI010000129.1 GCA_021797055.1 Thermoplasmata archaeon
ATTAATACAAGTGGGTGACTCTAATATTATCATGTCAATAAAGCTGACCTGGAAAATAACAAACTAACGTTTTTAGTGTGTGTTAAAATTGAAGATGACAATAATCTAAACGCGCCTGGACTCCTGGAAGTACATCTGCCAAAAGGAAATTATGTCAGAGAAAGAATTGCAGACTGGAAGAAAACCTGGATCAGATACCGTTTATTATCGATAAAATATCCGCTGATAATTTAGTTAATCCTGAAAGGTACATAATCGAATTTTATAGGAGTGAGAAAGAGCTATTTCTGTTGATACCAATGGAATGACTTGCTTCTACTCCATAAAAGAAATGCATGGTTCCCTGACATTCATAAATCTAAAATTGAACGGGGTTATCGTTTCTGAACCGGAATTCATAATTCTTGATAACAGAGAATTTCGAGCCATTATTGGAGTGGAAATACTTCAAACGATTGAATTGAAACTGTACTTCAAAACTGATACTATGCGTTTCTGAATTTCCAACACATTGTTATTGAATGCCTGGAGTTTATGAGAAAAGGCTCTTCGCACTTTTGTGTGAGTTCTTATTTGAAAGTATAACTGGAATTATATAGATTTTACTGAATTTATGCCAACTCCGGTCGAGTCCTAATCAATTCAGACTGATAACCCTTATGGGAAAGCCCATTTTATAGTGGAATAATACGAACGTCAAGTTCTTACCGGCATGAAAGTCCGATGAACCTGAGAAAATATGTATCACCAAAACAGAGCT
Organism: Thermoplasmata archaeon; assembly: GCA_021797055.1. The sequence goes on from JAKAAI010000129.1 coordinate 761, forward strand.
TAATGCTGTTAAAGAATGACTAATGAACACTATAATTATAGTGTAACTTTTCCTTTGGGACCATTTGCCCAAATCGCCGTTATTGTAATAAAGCGAAAAATTATTAAAACGTTTGAAGCATAGCCGTCGCATGATAGAAATTTCGGGGCTCACCAAACATTATGGTAAATATACTAGGCCAGCAGTAAGTGATCTGTCACTGACCGTAGATGACGGTGAAGTTCTGGGATTTGTGGGACTTAATGGAGCTGGCAAAACTACAACAATAAGGATCTCTGCAGGAATTATATATCCCACAGAGGGAAATGTTCGGTTTGACGGAAACGACATTGTGAAGAATAAGGCAAAGGCCTCACGGCATATTGGCTGGGTTCCAGAATTCCCGAACTTTGAGCCAAACGCAAAGCCTCTTAACCTGCTGATTTACTATGCAGGGTACCACGGAATACCAAAGACAGAAGCAGAGAGGATGGGGAGAGAACTCCTGTCACAGGTGGGTCTGGATGAGGAACTTAACAAGAGGCTTAGGGATTACTCTCAGGGTATGAAGAAGAGATTCTCCCTCGCTGCTTCAATGATATCCAATCCGAATAATTATCTTCTGGATGAAATCCTGAATGGGCTTGATCCTGAAGGGATAAAATACGTGAGGAACCTCATACTCTCTTTCAAGAAAGATGGAAAAGCTGTTCTGCTATCCTCGCACATGCTTAAGGAACTTGAATCTGTGGCGGACCGTATAGCCATAATAAACAAAGGGAAGCTTATCAAGGTTATTAGCAGGGATGATCTAAAAGCCACTGGCAAATTTATTGTCACTGTGCAGGTAAAGAACCCGGACGAGGGTGTTGTGAACATCCTGTCAAAGTATGGAAATGTTGAAGCTTCAAATGGAAAGTATATGATTTCACAACTGAAGGAGAAGGATGTAGATGCGACTGGAGAAATAAACTCTGAACTGATCTCGCATAAATACATTGTATCTGGAATCACCGTAGAAAATGAAGACCTTGAGTCATTCTTTTTCCGTTTAATAGGTGATGGACAATGAATCCAATACTTTATGATCTCAAGCGATCATTACTCAGCAAGACATTTATATTTATTCTCATTTTGATGCTATGCCTCTCAACCATTGTAGGATATTTTATCAAGAAATTAACTGGGGCGTCCACGCCTGGTTTAGGGTTATCTGAAGAGGGTCTTTTTCTAACGGCTATATCAATTATTCTGAGTATATTTATTCCAATGCTAGGTCTCCTTATGGGCTATTTCTATTACGGTAAGGACAGGCTTACTTCTGTTCTTGAATCTGTAATAGTGCAGCCAGTGACCAGGATGCGCCTCCTTATTTCCAGATTCGTTGTTGGTGTACTCGCAGCGGGACTGTCCGCTGTGATCACAATACTGGTAATGTATGTTTTTGCTGTTTCTTACATGAACTTTTCATTGCCCCTCAATTTCATTACTTCTCTCACAGTGGCATATTTCGTGGAGGCATCATTTTTTGTTGGAATTATTATGCTCCTATCGCATATAGTTAAAACTCAATCTATGCTTCTTGCCCTTCTCATATTGATATTTCTTGTTCTTGATATCTTTTACTCAACAATTGCAGACATAACTCTTCTTGCAACGAATTCTATGGGCAATTCCACAATTATGCTTGACACATATATTGTTAACCCCACATATTTCTCACTCATAACCTCGTACATTTTTACAAATGTGTACAGCATTTCTGAGTATACGGTACTTGCTGCTGGATTGATATGGATATTCGCTCCCATATCACTGGCACTTTATCTGGTACACGTGAGGGATTGATCTCCTTATATTTCCCTGTGCTCGTAAGCCATTACTGCAAAGACCTGAATGAGGAATGGGGTGATTTACCCTCATATTTTCTAAAAGGTTGGTGCGGACACCGCTTAAGATGTTATTTTTACCAGTGGAGATGCGAATTTGCACCTATACTGAAAATAGATTACGATGATCTGGTACAGAGGGTTTTTAAGTAAGCTATAAAATGAAGTCCGGAAAACCGCGTTCCTGATCAACATATAAGTACGACATTTAAAATAATCATCCCTAATTCACCGGCATAAGTGATTTTGATGCAGACGGTTCTAATAAATAATCTCTGGGTTTTGGTTGCAGCTCTTCTCGTGTTTACTATGACCATATCTGTTGGTTTTCTTGAAATCGGGGAGCTTGGCCACAGAATGGACAGAAGTCTATACAAAACCCTGATTATTACCGGATTTGCATTGTTCTTCATGGGACTGATAGGATTTAATATCGCCTTTGCTCCTACCGTAGGCGGGGTCATAGGAAATCCCTTTTACAGCAACATATTTCTCGGCCTATTTTCTACCACATTGTCTGGATCGTTGACAGGCGTTTTCTGGCTTACGGGAACAAAGTTCTTTGATACCGGTTTATCCCTGGGTACATATTTTCTATTTGAAACGGCCTTTGCATCTGTAACGCTTGCACTTGTTGCTGTTGTTGTGCTCCGCAAGATTAAATTGTCAGCTTTCATGATATTTGCGGTCATTTACTTTGCGTTTATATGGACCCTGCCTGCGGCATGGATCTGGAATCCAACCGGATGGTTATATATGCTCGGCGTCCGTGACTTTGCCGGAGGTTTAGTAGTTCATGCAGCTGCCGGGTTCGCTGCAATTGCCATAATGGTTAGAATATGGCAGGAAGAAAAGAAGAGAGGATTAAAGGAGTCGTTGATGGAAAAGATAAATTTGAATTCTGGCTGGTTGACCCTTTCAATTCTTCTTTTATGGGTTGGGTGGTTTGGATTTAACCCGGGAAGTGAACTCGCTTTTACAAATGAAACAGTAATAGTTGTCATAACCACATTCCTGGCCGCTGCATCTGCCATGGTATCAACCATGGGGACACAATTTCTCATTTCTAAAGAGGACCCAGGACTTTTGTATGGAGTGAACGGTGTTCTTATGGGACTTATTGTCATAACACCACTGGCGGGATACGTGAGTCCGGGGAGTGCGGTTATTATTGGTCTCATAAGTGGACCCATATTCGTATTTGCTGAACGAATATTTTCAAAGCCAAAATGGTACTCGGATCCAGTGGGAGTGCTTCCAGGTCACACCGTTGGAGGAATATTTGGCCTTCTCATGATAGCATTTTTTACACAAACAGCTTTTGCAGGGGCTTCGGGGGCTACAAACCTTCCAGATGGTCTTCTGTTTGGCGGCGGTTTTGCTGCGTTATACCAGCTCGGACTTGAGTCGTTTGCAGTCATAGTTGTTGGAGCATTTGTTTTTACCGTTTCATACGTTTCAATTTATCTTATAAGCAGAGCATTAAAGGGAATACTTCAGGAAAGCGTATATGCCAAAACGTCCGTTTCTGATTCCAACGAGAAATGAAGTATTTTGTGGGTTCCCTTAACCCTCAATTTTTCAACGTTAAATGTTATTCCCTGACACAAGGTACCGTTGGCTTATAATTCGTAATATTGATCAATGAAAACTTGAGTAATGAATTATTTATTATGAGATTATGAAGAGTTATATCCCATCTGAGGCAAAGCTTTTCATTGCAAAATAAGAGAAATGGACTTTAGAATACCAAGTTTCATAAGGATGATGCCAAAAAGAATAAGGTTCAAAATTAATAAAATTCAGGGAGTTATCTATCCATTCCAATTTATATGATGATGCTGAT
>JAKAAI010000130.1 GCA_021797055.1 Thermoplasmata archaeon
ACAGCGTTGTGGGTTATTCTGCCATTGCGGCTTATCTGGAATAGTGGAATGGATCAACATGAAAAAGGCAAGCCTTTACAGGAAAAATGCAGATGGGACCATTACCTGCACAGCATGCAGGAGATATTGCAGACTCCATCCTGGCCAGACCGGATTCTGTGGAGTGCGAACATTCCGCGGAGATGACCTGTTTCTTGATGTATACGGTCTTCCCTACGCCATAAACATCGACCCCATAGAGAAAAAACCTGTACTCCACGCGTATCCGAATTCACGTATATATTCATTTGGCACATCAGGATGTGATTTTGCTTGCAAATTCTGCCAGAACTATGACATGAGCCAGAGAAGGGAAATGACCGGCATAGAAATGGGGCCGGATGAAATAGTCAGGGATGCTTTGAAGAGGGGATGTGCAGGCATAGCATATACCTATAATGAGCCAACCATATTCACCGAATTTGCACACGATGTTGGGATGATTGCCCACAGAAATGGCCTTTTCAATATATATGTGACAAATGGTTATGAAACACCTGAATCAATTGGCATGATCTCGGATTTCCTGGACTTTGTAACCGTGGATTTCAAGGGGAATGCCTCTGTGGAATTCTACAGGAAGTTCATGTCGGTCCCTGATCCATCCTTCATATACGATACAATTCGTCTCTTCCGGGATGCAGGGATTCATGTGGAAATCACAGACCTTGTTGTCCCTGAGGTTGGAGATAACCTGGAACCTGCGGCAGAGATGATCCGTAGAGTAATAGAAATTCTGGGTGATGAAGCACCAATAAGTTTCCTCAGGTACCATCCTGATTACAAGATGACTATCCCCTCAACCCCTGTTGAGACGCTCATGAGGCATTACAGAATGGCAAAAGAACTGGGCGTTAAGTATGCATACGTAGGGAACGTCCCCGGCATCGAACAGCAAAACACCTACTGTCCAAACTGTGGAGAGATGATCATCAGGAGGAATTTCATGAAGACCATATGGGTTCACCTCACAGCTGACGGAAAGTGCCCTGTTTGCAGTACACCAATCCCGGTGGTTGTTGGGAAGTATCATCCGGTGAGACAACCGGCAGTTTCTCATGGGAGAGTTTCCTGATAAATCACGTTTTAAGGCATTCAGCCGATTCAGAGTTCTGAGGTAGTATATTGTCAGGAAACAAGATTGAGAAAGTTGCCAAGCACTGTAACCACTATTCCAAGAACGAACATTGTCATAATCCAGAAAACATAATTTCCATGGACCGATTTGGCAATTCCTGCCCCCAGAAGGGCCATCGCTCCATCTGCCAGGTATATGGCAACCAGACCATGTGAGGGGAATAAAATGGCAAGGGTGAGGGGAAGCATTGCTCCAGTAAAGCCGCTCATTATAGAGGCTCCAGTGCCAATTACAGATTCCACCAGTATGTCCTTACCAATCTTACTCTTAATCAGATAACCAGGTGATCTCAACATCAACTGCCTGGAACTTCGCGATATTTCCCCGCGCAGCCTTGAATATTCAGCAATGAAAAAGCTGAAGCCCCCCACGAAAGCCGATCCGAATGCCACCCTGAATGCCAGGCCAAGCCCTGAAAAATTGCCCTCGATCACGGTTCTGGAAATGAGCATAAGTGTGGTAATAATGCCATCTGAGAGACCCAGTGTGAGAGGGAAAATTATACTTGACTTATTCATCTCTTCTTATGCTTTCTATGATTCTCTTTCCCACCACAATCTCGTCCACAGAATGAATTACTGATCCAGTTTCTTCGATTGAATTTATCAACTCGGAGAAATCTATGCCATTTCCTTCAACAGTTATGATGGTGCCCATGGTCTCCATATCCATCTCTGTAACACTGACATTCACCGCTTCAACTCCCTGCACCTTTTCTATTGCTGAAGCAAGTTCAAGAAGTGTAGGGCGGTTAAGCGCCTTGTCTACATCCAGAATTACTCTTCGTACGGTCATTGGCAAAGCCTCCCAAAACTGCGGATTTTACCCACCGAATTCCATCCTTCATCAAGGTATGTTTTCGCGAATAACTCTAAAATTGGGAGACCTATTTCCATTTTTTCTGTTCTGGTATTAAGGTAACTCCTAACACATTGTCGTGACACTTTTATCTCTTTGTTTTCCATATTTATCTTTTATTATTAATTCTTTTGGAAATCCGTTCTTTTTGGCGGGAACTGCAAATGCTGGATGAATCCTAACATGACAACGGTTACCGACTGCCACTTGGATCGCTGCCCGACAGTTTTCTCATGGCTGTTTTTATTCTTCCCGAGTACCGAGATAGATCAGCAATAATGACAATGACAAAAATGCTGAATATGATAGTTACACCGAAGAATGCACCCAGCAAAGTTCTGGTTTCAGAGAGGCTTTGCGACATGCCGGACACGGAAATCAGGATATACATTACAGCAGCAATGGATATACCGTATATCAGGACCAGCGTGTGAATTAACCCTGATACGAACCTCACCCTTTCGAGATCTATAGACGGCTGTAGAGCCTTCTTCATTGAACCGTACAGTTTTTCAATATCATCTCCGGACCTGCGGGCTGCCCCCGTAACGGATTCCACAACCCCGCTCTCTCCCTTATCAGCAGAGTTCACGAGTCTCTCAGCCGCCTGGCTGGCATTGCTGGAGACAAAGAAATTCAGGAGTTCTCGCATGAAAGACAGATTAAGAACGCTTTCGATCTCATCGACTTTAGATTCAAGTTCTGCTACGTAATCTCTGAAGCCCTTTCTAACAGCTATTGAGACAAGCACCGTTGCAATAAGCACGGCGGTGGGAATCAGGTAGAGGATTAAATTCATCTAGAAAAGGTAAAGATGGCTCGTACTTAAAATATTTTCACATTGTTAGAATCTGTTTCCGAAAAAACTGTCAGGGAAATTAATCCCGGGAAAATGTAAAATGTCGGATCTTTTCCAGCATTGAGAGACCTTCTGTCGTTATCTTGTATTTCTGTTTTGCGCCACCATTGTCCGAGATTTCAAGTAGCTTGTTGTCCAGCAGTTCATTGACAGCACGGAGAGCAGACCTGTAGTTCAGATTGCACTTGTATATTATCTTTGTAATCCCCAGATCCCCGTATGTTCTTGCCAGCGAAAGAATATCGTGCATGATCATGGTGTGGTCTCTCCGATGCCTCATTGCTATTTCGTCTTTTATTGATATTTCTGATTCTGTATCCTCATGCTCAGGCTTCTTTGCCACCGGCTTTGGAATTTCAGCAATAACTGAACTTTTGCTGTTTATACCGTCATAGGAAATTCTTACGATTTTATCATCGTTCGCAAGAACCACCGCCTTTATGACAGGAACGGAGAACATTCCGGAAAGGAAGTTCTCATATGGGGTCACGGTCGACCCGGATATGGCAAATTTTCTGCTGAGCGAGAGATCTTTTGTCCTGAGATGCAGAAGAACAATGGCCTCCATTCTCTCCTGTTTTGTTCCTGTAAGAACTGCAATAGGAATAATCTCTGAACGATCATTTGTGGAGACGAGAGCATAGTCAAACTGGTGAATGATTTTGCTTGATCCCATGATGCTGAAATTTGTTTCCAGTTCCCAGTCATCCAGGTTAAACATGATTTCATCGGAACTGATTTGCGCTTTCCTTTTTGATGAAAATTCAGCTACTTCCAATTCAACACCTTCCGTTTTTCGTACTTAGATTGTATCTTTTCACCGATATATATACATTTTGTATTGGGACCGAATTTAGCAATGTCAGACAAAAATTTCGATTAAATATGTGTTATTTTATTCTAAGCCTGTATTAATAAGTTTCAATCCATATCCCATTTTCATGTTGTCCGACAACTCCTCTAAATTTACAAACATTAGCGAATATGATGGATAAGGCCATATTTCAAGGGACTTTGAGTAACTATTTTCTGAAGATTTGTAAATTGTTCTTCAATCGTCACTTGTCTATAATATATCCTCTCATTTATATACGGATATTCCTGCTAAATTAAGAATTCTTTTGAAATATAGCATTTCTCAGGATAAAAAGCGTCGAAGTACTGTATGCCACTGTCAGACAAAATTTATATCCTTCCAAAAAAATAACTTCATATGAGGAACTTGAGAATAAGAGAAACTTTTTGGGATGAAGTGGCAAGGATAATGCAAATCATAAGGGAGACTGGCGAACCACAGACACAACAGAAATGATCACTAAACCTTTTATTTTTGATAATCATAATCGTTTGTGGAACAGAGGGTAAAAATATTTTGGGTTGTGATGCTGATTGCCATTCTTAACATGGCAATATTGCTTTTGGTGGCATTCCTTAATGTTTCATTTTAACCAGCCTATCCGAAAATTTTTATTATGGCAGTCCATCTGGATGAACCCGGCTTAGCTCAGTTGGTAGAGCGGCGGACTGTAGAGGGAATCCACGGCATGGAAAACCGCCGTAATCCGCAGGTCTCTG
>JAKAAI010000031.1 GCA_021797055.1 Thermoplasmata archaeon
TTTGAGCAGGACGAAATTTGCATAGTTTTCTGAGCATTTGATCACAATTTCGTCGCTGTTCTTGACTCGGTACTGCTCCTGACCATCAAGTATGAGAAGGCAATCATCATATTTATCCATTATTTTAACGTGTATCTCATCCGTAATAGGGAGGACGGTTGGTCTGGATCTTGATGCAAAAGGAGCAATATATGAAATGACCATGGCATCTAGGGAAGGCAAAATAATAGGGCCTCCAGCACTGAATGAGTATGAAGTTGAACCTACGGGCGTTGCTATTATAACAGCATCGGCCGCCAGTCTATCGATAAAGCTTTTTTGAGTGGATATGATAAATTTGCGAATTTTGGCGATTTTACTCGAATGGATTATGACTTCATTGGTGCAATCCTGCAGGCGTTGATCGTTCAAATATACACTTAGTTTCCTTGAACGTTCAATTGTGAATTCCCCTCTTGATAGATCATATATGCTGGATTCAACCTCCCCAATCTCCACTTCAGATAGAAAACCAAGGCCGCCCATGTTTATGCCTAATATAGGGCAGTTTTTATTTTGAAGAGTCCAGAGTACTGTGCCATCGCCACCGACGGTAATGATCAGGTCGACGTCCATTCTCGTGATGTCGCGTCCCCGAACCGGAAGATATTTTGCTACTTCCTTTTCATACTGAATTTCCCAATCTGGTGGAGCAATTGCGGTAATTCTCTCAACAATTCTGGCGCATCTGGGGCAATTCTTTCTTATTACGAAGCCAACGCGTTTTATTGGAAAACTCTTTAAATTATCGCCGGAGTCTACCATCTCAGCTCATGATATGGCAGATTGAATCTTAATCTTGCGCTTAATTATGTAATATTTATAGATAGTTTGATGGCGACCATATTTGCATTTATTCAGAATCAACTAAACTCTCTAGGAGATTATTTAACCTCTGAGGAATTCTTTTAAGTGCATAATCTAGGACCTCAAGTGCTGTGAGCGAGCCGTCAGTTTCAAATTGGAAGATATATGTGCTATTATCCTCCTCTATCTTTACATCCTTTATTTCAAATAAGGTGGTAAGAGATGCACAGGGAGAATCATCTGTGAAAGTAATTGAAGATGCGTTCTCAGAAACAACTGAGTGTGGACAGCTTTTCTTTATCGACTCAAAATCGACCGAACTATCTTTTGGAACAATGAATTTCCTGCTGTATTTGTAGGAGACCCCAGTAGCGACCTGCCACTTCGCGTGTGTAGCAGCTGTCCCCATTATGGCCTCTGCACTTACAAGTATAGCTTGTTTTGGGCCTAATTTAACTATGGGAATGTCTAAATCTGTGGGCTTGGATATGGTTCCCGAAACTGAGATAAGATCACCTGAAAGCAGGGTTGCAGGTCCCAGTTTGTTAATAGAGAATGTTGCGGTGCACAATGAACAGCCCGCACCCCCGCATGTACATTGATCCCTGAAGTTCATTTTGAGATCGCTTTTCAGTGGTATCATTGAAAGCCTCTGTGCTACAACCTCATCAAAAAGTGGCAGCGATGAATCGTATTCGTTACCATGTTCATCTCTGATCTGGCCATGATGAAAAATAACCTTGTCTATTGCTAGTTTTGGAACATCAGATAGAATTGTTCTCCTGAGTGCATTTGCTTGGGATGGAGTCAGACCTGTAATTTTGAACCGGATAAAATTTTCCTCATTCTCAAGAATGGTAAGTGTCATCAAACCCTCCTTCCCCTCTTACCGCCTTTCTTTTTTGTTCCGTCGTGTGGAATCGGGGTTACCTCTTCTATCCTGACAATCTTGAAGCCTGCCCTTGAAAGCGATCTTATCGCAGACTGGGCGCCCGGTCCCGGTATTTTTGATTTGTTTCCACCCGGTGCCCTGACCTTAATTATCAGATCCGTTATCTCAAATTCTTTCAATTTTTCAGATACGAGGTCAGCGGCCTTCATGGCTGCATAAGGGCTTGATTCATCCCTGTCATTCTTAACTACCATCCCGCCTGTTGCTTTAGCAATTGTTTCTGCGCCCGTCGAATCTGTAACCAAGATAAGCGTGTTGTTGTGAGAAGCAAATATATGTGCAATGCCTGTTCTGCTCATGCTTTCTCCTCCTTGTCCTGCGAATCAGTTTCCTTTTCCTCTTCAACGTTCTCCTCTTCCGGCTCTCCCACAGCTTCCTCCTTCGGCTCCTCCTTAATCTTTGCAATAGCCTGTCTGATTGGATGGAGTTCATCCCGCAAAGGTGAGGTCTCATCATATTCCAATGTAGGCTCGAGAGAAGCCTCCACCATAAGGCCAGGTAAGTTTGTTCTCCTACCACCTAATGATATCTGACCGTGCGTAATCAACTGCCTTGCCTGCTTTATTGTCCCGGCAAGTTTCTTTTTGTATACAATTGTCTGGAGTCTTCTTTCCAGAATATCTTCTATCTTTAAAGACAGGACATCGTCAAGTGTTGCACCCTCTCTTAAAATATTGAAACGCTGCAATCTCTGAATCATGTTCTTAAACTGGCCCATAGATACCTCATCCTGATACCGCATCTTCCCCTCAAGAGTTCTGGCCTGAGCCCTGAATGAATCCAGTATTGAGAGGGATTTCCATAATTCTCTTTTGTTTTTTAATCCGTATCTTTGGACAATTTCTCTCTCTTCTGCTATTCTTGCCGCTTCCCAAGGATGCCTTGGTGTCGAATATTTTTTATGCTGAAATTTTTGATCGCCCATTCATTCACTCCTTCTTCTTCACGACTCCAATCGCAAGTCCGTGCCTTCCATTTGCTCGTGTCCTCTGACCCCGCACCTTATGACCGGTTTCGTGTCTGATGCCTTTATATGACTTTATCTTCTTCAAGAAATTTATATCGTCCTGCAGCTGGATGGTCAGATCATTTGAAACGAGGTTAAGGTTTTCTCCAGTAATTGTTTCATTCCTGTGATTCAGTGCCCAATCCGGAAGGCCATCATATGTCTTCGACTCCACAAATTCCCTTATTTTTTCTATCTGATCCTCTTTCAATTCGCCTATTTTTTTAGTTTGATCAAGGTCAAGCTTTGTGATAATCATTCCAGCCAGTCTATCTCCAATACCCTTAAGATCTGCAAGAGCCTGCCTGACATTTCTCTCACCATTAAGGTCTCTGCTGCCTATCCTCACTATATAGAGGAAGTCCTCCTTTTTTTTCTCAGTCTTCGTTTCATCAGCCATTATTAAACCTCATTTTAATGCTAAATGCTCCAACGAGATTGCTATCATGCTTAAAACATCTCGCTCGAAAAGCTTGCAGTAATTTTATGTAAACACATAAATATTTCGTCATTCAAGACCCGAAAAGGAATGACTAATCCCAGTATCTCCTGTTTCTTGAATATTCCATTTCAGCATTCAGTATTGCCTTCAAAAGATCCTCTTCACTTGAATAGGAAGTCTCCAGTAACCTGTTTGCGGTTTCTGTACCCACGCCGCGTGCCGCCAGTGTCATCAGAGCTGTCATCCCTCTTTCTTTGATCAGATGTGCATTTTTTATTATTCTTCTCTCGGTATTCTTGTCATTTCCATTTATCATTGCATCTGTGATTTTGTCTCTTTCATACTCAGAGAAGGCTGCAACCAAAGTGCTTCCACAAACATTGCACTTCAAGGATTTAAACGAATTGATTTTGCCGGTCCTGATATTTCTGCACCTCGTGCAAATCAGCATCATAGATTCGTTCATAAGTCTGTTTTTAACGGCTTCCAATATTACCTTTGTAGGCTTTATGGGTGTAACCCTTTCAAGATAATGTGTCAGGAACGATTTGGAAGATTCAGAAAGATCCTCATTCATTATAATTTCGACCTCACCCGAATCCAAAGTCCTAAGCAGTGACTTCAGGCTTTCGAGATCCATATAATCGGAAACCATTTTCCTGATCGCATCCTTAAATAGCACAGTATTTTCATAAGCTGTTATGATCTTATCCAGTCTTATTCTGCTAAGATCTGACTTATTTGAAACAACCCCAAATTTCCTTGCTTCGTAGAGGAAGACACCATTGAAGAATCTGCTTCTTCTCGCAAGACCTGTAATATAAGACATTATTTTGTCCGGTTCTATCCTTCTGGCAAGACCAACAACGTCTCTGGATGAGATATGCCTGGAAAGCCTGAAATAAACGTGATAAGGTGAATAATCCATCTCGGCACTCTCACCGGTTATTGCTGTAAAAAGGCTGGCCATAATCTCACCGAACGCAAAATTGCCCTTTGTGCCAAGAAGGCTCTGGAAAACTATCTCCCCGCCTCTGCTTTCCACAATTATCCTGTTTCTTGTTGCCAGCAATCCTTTGTGCCACTCCTCCAGTTTTTTCCTGGATTCCGGTTTCACAGTTTTGTGATAATCAAAACCTTCACGCAAATCGGACACCCTGGTGACAACATCAGGTAGAACCGGAATATCCTCACCGGACCATTTAGGCGCAATGGCGGGCGTTGGAAAGGGTTCCACCAATATCCTGTCATCGTCAATCCTGATGGTTCTCCATGTGGATCCTTTCATAACGAAATAAGAGCCAGGCTCAACTTCGTTTACAACATATCTTTCATCCAAAGTCCCTATGAATTTCTTGTTAACAGTGTCAATAACCCTAAAATTTTTCTCGCCAGGTATCATAGATATGTTCTCTATAAAATAGTATAGAATGCTGCCCTTCTTACCTATTGTATTATTATCTATCCATATTTTCTTTATATCGGAAAGAAACTGCAGCATTTCAAGAAACTGCTCCTTTGTTACATCCCTGTAAGGGTAGGCTGAGCATAGTGTTTTATAAATATCGTCTATTTCGGCTTTCCTGACATAATTGAGATCAAGCATTACCTGGTTTGCCAGTGTGGCAAGGGACCCCTCTCTTATTGTTATATTTTCGAAATGTGACTCATCAGCGAGAGTAGCTATAGCAACGGCTTCTTCAAGTTCAATTGAGTCATTGCAGATTATGCTTCCCCTGGAAACCTTGCTAAGTGAATGCCCAGATCTGCCTATTCGCTGAGCCATCTTGTTTACCTGCCTCGGTGAATTGAACTGTATAACAAGATCTGCTATTCCTATGTCTATTCCAAGCTCGAGCGACGATGTACAGACGAGTGCCTTTACTTTTCCTGACTTGAAATCATTTTCCGCAGTCTCTCTGGATTCCCTGGATAACGACCCATGATGCACTAAAACAGGTACTTCACCCAGCCACATCCTTAGACGGAATACAATGTCCTCTGCAGTGCTTCTGGTGTTGACGAAAACAAGAGTTCCAGAGTGTGTATTAATCAAATTCCAAATTCTTACGACAGAACCTGCATACTGCGGATCGCACCCCATTTTATTTACAATTTCGTCTTCGGCAATATCAGGTATCTCACATTCTATCTGTATCTGTTTTTTTAAAGCTGCATTGACTATTTCAGTTTCACCTGTCGGGTTGATGAACCTTGCAAGCTGGTGTGGATTGCCCACGGTAGCCGATAAACCAACAATCTGGAAACCACCAGACAGTTTTTTGAGTCTTTCCAGTGCTATGGAAAACTGTGAGCCCCTTTCATTTTGTGCCAATTCATGTACTTCGTCAATAACCACAAATTTTACGTTTTTTACGATCTCTCTCAATCTTCTTCCGTTTAACATTATTTGAAGGGATTCCGGTGTTGTGATCAGAACATCCGGCGGCTGTAAAACTATTTCCCGCCTCGCGCTTGCAGAGATGTCACTGTGTTTAACCTTTACACTTAAACCAGAGGCATTTCCATATTCCAGTAAACGTGCAAGCATATCCCGGTTTAACGCCCTAAGAGGCGTAATGTAAAGCATTGAGATTTTTTGAAAGTTACCATCGATAATCCTGCTGAAAATTGGAAGAACCGCAGCCTCTGTTTTTCCGCTTCCAGTTGGTGCCAAAAGAAGAACATCCTTTCCTTCAAGAACAACGGGTATTATTTTTTCCTGCGGCAGAGTGGCACTCAGCAGACCTCTCTTTTTGACTGCGTCTCTAACCCTTGTATTTAGAAGATCAAAAATCTCTGTCATTTCAATTCTGTGCCTATTTTTAACAAATATCAAAATAGAAGTGTCTTCTCAAACGAGAAGGCTTAAATTTTTCAGTGATGATTAGAAGTCATCATCATCGTCGTCGTCATCGTCGTCATCGTCGCCATAACAAAACGGAACGAACATTCCCTGTACCTCCCGATACCGGAGTTTGTTCCTCTATATAATTGTAATTGGGTTATTCATCGATACAGGTGAATTTAAATCATGTCTGATTGTGAGCAGACTGTTTTGCTTTCAGTGCCGCATAAGCTTTTTCGTACGATGAATTAATAGTATGCGCGATCGAATCATAAGAGGCGCCATTTTTCATCGAGAAGACAACCTTAATTGTGTTTGCACCAGAGTTTTTTGCAAAAAAATACGAACTGAACTGAGCAATCCCGCTTTCCTCCGACAAAGTTTTAAGAAGATTGTCACCTTCCTTTATCAGATCGTCTACCGGTACATCAACCGGAAAACCAAGAAGTATATTGTCTCCCTGTGGGGTCATGTTTTTCATTTCCCAGTATGCAAATTCATAGGAGCGATTAATAAGATCCGTTATTGGGTTAAACATTAAAATATCTTTGAACTCAAATATAACCTTAATAACGTTTGAATTGAAATTCTTCGTGAAAAAGTAACTCTCAAATTTAGTAACACCAAAATCTTTCATAACAGACTCTATCTTTTGCCTGGCAAGATCCATTATGTTTCTGATATTCGCATCAACCGGCAGTGCCACATTCTGTGTAGTGCGGATCATTCCGTTAACTGCCAGATTAGTAAATTGGGATGATCCAAGGAGTGCGGTGTTTGGGAGCTCTGTAATATTCCCATCAATCGTCTGAACCGATACGGTAAGCAATTTAACGTCCTTTACCTCACCCACAACAGGATTATCAAATAGCCATGAATAGAAGGAAATATTGTCCTTTGGTTTTATGATGCCCGCAGAGGCAAGGAGTAAACCTGACAGAAGATTGGAGATCGTATTTTGTAATGCAAATGATATGACCAAGCCGCCGATTGTGCCTCCTATAAGGGCACCCTCAAGGCTTATTCCCAAGTAAGCCAGGAACGCCGCTATTGCAGAGCCATAAATTATGGCCCTGAATATTGTGTAGAGACCTCGATAATTCCTCCTGTTGCTTTTTAATGATGCAATTTCTATGGTACGGTGAATTATTCTTACTATTATGACAGCAAACCCAAATATAACTATCGCTGCAAAAGCATCTTTGAGATATCTGTCGTAATTTACAAGTATAGGAAAAGTTGTTTCAAGGAAAGGGAATACCAGCAGCTGGACAAGATATATGACCGCAACTCCTATAACCACAACTAGCAAAACGCTTAATATTTCGTTAGACTTGCGCGGTACACCTTTTTCCACGCTGCCGTATTATTGGATTTTTAAAAAACTTTTTCAATTTATAAAAATTCTAAATTTCACGAATAATATCCTGAAAGAAGAAATTCAGTTCTGAAATATCTGGGGAAAAAATAGTTAAACATTAATATAAGATATAAGAATACTCTACTATGGCAGATGAAGAAGAGTCAATAATGGAAAGCTTTGTTAAGGCGATTGAAGGCACTAAAAGTACCGCTGAATTTGCTTTCGACAATCTTACAATCAAATTACCTGGCATGAATGCAAACATTGTTATAAATGGGAAAGTAAGCCTTACTGCGCGACCAATACATGAGCGACAGTAAGATTAGCGCCATAACCTCTAAATTACTTTCTAACGTTTCTGGCAGTGTGGAAATCAGGGTTAACTCTTCTGATTTTGGAAATCTCCAAATCAATGGCACGCGGCTGAATTTTGTAGTCAGTGATCCAGATAAGATCAAGGGAATGATCCACTTATTGCCGAAAAAAGCAAGAAAACTTTCCTTTCTTAATAGGGTATCCACATTTCTAAAGAACTTGGGCTTAACGGTAGAACTCTCGGACAAAAAGGGCGAGATTATGCTCATAGGCTCTGAAGCTCACTCAATTTTTGGTGGCGTCAAAATAAAAATATTAAGGATAAGGAAATACCTCTGATAAATCTCTTTTGTACAGATCTAACCCAAAGGAAAACCTAAATTTAGCCATTCCTCAATTCCTCCGGCATATACTAGTGACTGGTAACCATTTTCAGCAAGTAAATTGGCGATCAGCTTCGCAGACATACAGCTCCTGTTTTTGCAATAAATTATTTGCGTTTTTGATTTGTCAAGTGATCTAAAGTCCAGCCTCTCAAGTTGATTAAAAGGAACCCAGATTGAATTTTTGATTCTATTTTTCTCGAATGATTCCCTTGAAGATATATGAATTATCTGGACATCACTGCTGTCCAGTCTCTTGAGCAATTCAGGAGCTGAAATTTCACCAGCGTTCACATGAAAGAATAATAAAGGTCATCATATAATTTATGTCCTGAATATGATAAGACCCTTATTTCAGAATCAGCATTTTCCTCCTTTTATTATATCATTGAAGAGAGAGATATAAGTTCCAGCACTTGTAAAGAGGGCAGCAATAAAATTACTTGGGTTGGGGGAGTAGCCTGACAGTGAAGTTCCAGTTTGGTTATCCCAGTCCGTAACCTGGCTTTCTGCATATTCTATGCAGAACTCATCGGTGCTCTGAAATACTGCTTCGAACAACCTGAATTCGGTTGGTGGGGTGGAAGGCGAAAAACCCCCTTCCAGAATAGACCATGCCTGTCCAGGAGAAAGGGTAAACACGAAGCAGATTATTGGCCTGTTATTCAATTTCACAACAGCTATCGGGGCAGAGTTCTTAGAAGCACCCTCATCTTTCAGCACTTCAGGTATGGTCAAAAATTTTACATTGAAACCAGAATTGTTCAAATAAACAGGCCAGAAAGCATTTCCAAAATAATATGAATTCCTGAACAGTACAAAGGATTTAGTAAAACTGTAATTATTTTCAAGAGTCCATTTTACTGTTCCTGAAGATATATTAAACCATGCCCAGGAAACTGTTCCAGACTGTTCAACCTTTTTCTCTCTATCTTTGTACGGCAGGATACCTCCCACAATTTTCATGAAGAGCAGATCGGGTCATTCTTATAAAACACTACTGTTAACTATAAGCAAAACATGGTCTGAAGATGTCAGTGTGTTATCAACGCATAATCTTTATACGGTCTGAATTTGTTGATTGACATTTGTATTTTTCTGCTTGTTGCTAGCAAAAAATGATTTTTAGAAACGGTCATTAAATTTGGGATTTGTTGAAGAGATAAAATATAAAGGAAAAGCCTTAAAATATAGAGGTCATACTTGGTAATGCCTGGTCAATTTCCCATAAAACTTGAAAATCGAGAATTCATTGCAAAGGACACAATGCTTTTCACTTTTTCCTGTAATGAGATACTCACGTTTCAGCCGGGACAACACATACAGATAATAATCCCCGAAATCTATGACGTGAACAAAGTCGAAGGAATGCGGTTCTTTTCAATAATACCTGAGCCCTGCTGCCCATCAAAGTTCAAGATAGCAACCAGAATACGATCATCAGCATTCAAATCTAAACTCGTTCGGGATTCAATAGGAAGGGAATATGTAGCTTTTGGGCCACTAGGTTCATTTGGAGCATCTTCGAATTATTCGAATTTCGTGTTATTAGCTGCTGGGATTGGTATAACCGCGTTGCTTCCAATCGTAATAGGTAACCATAACCTTCAGAACAGGAAGACGGCTCTTTTTTATTATAATTTGGAACTGGAAGAGGTTACTTTTGCATCTGATCTTTTCAAAATGGCAGACGAATGGGATGACTTTTCCTTTTTTCCCTATTTAGCCGGAGGTAACCATGGTCTAGTAAAATACAGAGTAGGCAAAATAACAGAATCTGCCATAAAATCATCAGTCAAATTCGATGTAAATGAATCTCAGTTTCTCCTTGCTGGTCCACCAAAGATGGTCTTTGATTTGAGAAAAATTGTACAGGAGATCGGCATCCCTCAAAGAAACACACAAGTTGAGATATTTTCCGGCTACTAAAAACTGACAACTATCTTTTAACGGGCACGTCGTACTCCAACAACTCTCTGCTTAAATAAGATTCAGGGAAGATAGTGCGCGCTTCGATAAGCAGACGATCAAGGTTGTCGACTCTTGGGCTGTAATGAAACAAATAGAATCTTGCTACTTCCGCTTTCCTGGCAATTTCTGCTGCCTGACGGGAGGACGTATGCCCAAACTCGTTAACCTTTGGTTCAAGTGAGGAATCGGTTGTTGTGTCATGGATAAAGACATCCGCACCCTGCGCAAAATCTGCCATATTTTCCTTCGGTCTGGTGTCGCCAGAATAGACTATCTTTCTACCTTTTCTAATGCCGGATGAAACATCCTCAATAGTGTAGGTCTTTCCATCTATAACTAGAACGCCTTTTGTCCTGAGTTCCTCTAATCTTCTACGGGGGAAACCTATACCTAAAGCCTTCTCCAGGTCTATCTTGTGCATATCAGGCTCTTCAAACGAATAAGCTATGCTGGGTACCGGGTGGTCATTCTGATGTGTTTTTAGAATAAATTTACCAAAATCATACGTAGCTTCTGGATTCAGTTCATGTATGATTATTTCGTAGCCTAACGTGTAATAGCCGACAGAAAGTGCGTTCGACAGTATACGAAAGGCTCCACGTGGGCCATAAATGTGAAGCGGTTTATCCCTCGAATTGAACGAAAGGCTTTGGACCAGGCCAAGCAAACCGAGAAAATGATCACCATGGAAATGCGTTATGAAGATATTGTCTATTTTCATAAAGGAAATTTGACTCTTCATTATCTGTTTAAGCGTTCCCTCTCCGCAATCAAGCAGATTGAGTATATCGTCTATCTGCAGACATATCGCAGGCAGGCTGCGGCCAATTGCTTGAAATGAGCCCCCAGTTCCAATAAATGTTACCTTAATGTTAGATGCCAATGCCTATCGTCATACTCTCCATATTTATTGTTTTTAGTGCTCCTTAACCTATTATGCCCAAACGATCAATTAAACTAAATGCAATAATCAGTTTCAATGCACTTATTATCAGAAACTTACTTCTGCGGTACTTTCTTAAACATCGAAAGTATGGATATTTTCCTGTTATTTCAATTTCATATGCAACCAGTAAATTACTGCAGACACATTTCTCACGGATCTCGAAGCAGAAAAATTATCGGTAGTGAACGAACAGTCTATGATCCCCGGATCCAGATAAGATACCCATTCGTACGCCAGCATCCAACCATCCATAGGAGTAATTTACAGCAGAAATACAATTTACATAATCAGCCTTATCATAAAACGCTTTAGCGTCACTGAAATAATCTTTAGCCATCTTCAGAAAATCTGCAGCAATTATATGAAGAGCAGAGTCCTTTGGAACAGCTATGGAAATCGTATTCATCGCTTCATTCTCTATCCTGAGATATTTCTCAGATTTAGTTTTTAGGTCTTCCATCTATCTGTATTTACTATAATCGAAAACTAGATCTATTAATTTTCGTTCCATTTGTGAGTCGATAGCACCTTCTTTCTTTTTGGTCATGATATACTCTTTTGCTTCCTTAACCCCTTTTCGAGAAGCAATGGAATAGACACTTCCCTTTATTGCCCCGCGAAGACTGTCGGGTAAGGGTTCAATCGCTTTAGACAGCAGGAACCTGAATTCCTCCTCTTTTCTCATATCCAACTTCTTGATCTTTTCAGGACTTGGGACATCTCTGGAACGAAAACTACTATTTGGACCTGGTTTATTTCCTCCACCTTTTGATCTTCTATAATAAGCCATTAATTCAATTCAATAGGGCTTGCTGATATAAAAAATCTTGTAAACTGGTAGTTCATTCTGAATTTGCGATATATTACAGAACCAGATAACCATTTATCTTAGAAATGAACTATCTTAAGTCCGAATGGATATTTTTTGCAACTGCGCAGCCTCAGAGAAATAATAAGATAAACTGTAAAAAATTAGCCGATGCGTTATCAATTCAGAAAAAACCTAATCGGCGCAAAATTTTAAGAAGATCCCATCCATATAAGAGAGAATATAGCCAAGTGTATACTATTATTCGATAATATCATCAAATTAATTTATCAGACCAAAATCGGTTATTTATCAGATCATACGGGACTGATATATACGTTTCATAAAATATAACATATAGAATTAAATAGGCTAACTCCATGGGTTATAATGGACTTTGTTAACGGAGATAACGCTGACCGAGAAAGTACTCGCAAGGTGGGTTATGCTTATTATCTATTCAGTTTGACATTCTTGATCTCAATTATTGGAACTATTACATCACTAACAGCTCTCGATTATCTGGCTTTATTTTTTGGTTTTATTGGAATGATTTTAGTATTAGTCTCAAGAAAATCACTTAAGTCAGATTTCAAACATGACCTGTTGCGTGGAATTGGCCTCTATATACTTTTTGAAATAATTGTAAGCGTTGCTCTAATCATTTATATCCTGTCTGCCGCCTCGTCTCTTATCGCAAATTACCCAAATGGGACCTACCCGGAAAGTGCTTTTTCAAATATAGTTCGTACAGGAGTTTACATTGTGGCAATTCCCTTATTGTTCTTCTACATTAGCTATTATTATATGAATAGGGTGTTTTACAGAGGCGGAAACGAAAAGAAACTTCTCGTTTTATTGTCTCTTGCCTTCATCCTGTCTGTTGTCGGCGTCGCAGGCGAGATACAAATAATAACCTCAAAATTATCATCAGTCAGCAGCTTCTCATCAACCGAATCAGCAATTGATCTAATTAGAGCACACCCATTGAATATTTTTACGATCCCTTCTGTTTTAAGTCTGTTGATTCTACTCTTGATGTACTATTATAGTGGACATGCAATTGTTAAGGACCCGTCCTCATTTACCGAAACTGTGAAATCCTTGTGATCGAGATATGAAAGGAGACTTTCTAATTTTTAAGGTATAGGTATTAATGATTATTCAGGCATCTGATTCCTACCTAAATCTACCTTTTGTTCTATTGCTACCAAGCAGTTTTGTCAGAAATTTGAAACCAGTTATTTGAAAAATATCAGACATACTGTGTTGCCCTTCACAGTAAATTCAAAATGACGATGTGTAAAATGCCGGGATCGGGGATCGAACCCGAGACCTTCGGATTTCTCAGTTTTCACTTATGAGTCCGACGCTCTACCAACTGAGCCACCCCGGCCTTTATGCAACAATTTCTTGTGGAGTGCTTTCCTGCAGTGGCTTCTGGAAACCCAGGACCTCGGACTTTCTAACCTCTATTTTCTTTACGGCATATATCTGCTTTGTAACCTTTGCCAGATCGTTGACTATATCGTCTCCTATCAGGTATGGGACTAGATCCTGCAAAGTAGAGGACGTAACTTTTTCTGACAAAAACCTGTGAATTGCAAGTCTAATGTCTGCTCTCTTATTTGATATAAGCTTAATATCTGATACAGCAACTACCTTCACGGCAAGAATATAACCATCCTTGGTAATGTTTCTGGAAATAACGTCTATCCTTTCTTTTCGCCTTCTTACCATTCTTCTTATTGAATCATCTGTTACGTAATGACCCTCGAAGACGGTGGTGCATCTGTTACCCTGGCAATTTTCCACTTTGAATACTGCTTTAACATTAGTTTTCTTAAAATTCCCTGTTAAATCGGCAATCGGAACTTCAACTTTGCGTCCAATCATGACAGAAGGCTCTATTGCCGGACTGGTAGCAACCTCTTTTTCGCCCATATAAGCAGGCGTTAATATAGAATACCAGACCTTCTCTCTCCACTTGTCTTTACCTTTCTTTTGTTGTCTTTCCGTTGCCATTATTTCCCTCTAAATGTACCTTAATTGCAGGCGTGGAGTATTTTAAGAAGCAAATTAAACCTTTCGATGGATTATCCGCGTATTGTTTAACCTCTTTTGACAGACGCAGTCATGCAATGTGCACCGCCGTAGCCACCGGTTATTTCTGATAGATTTGCACTGATGTAGTCAATACCATATTCCTTTACAGCCTGCGAATTTGGAAATAGATTTTCGTTACCCGCTTTCTGTATCTGATGCTCCAGAATCCTCTGTATTTTATCTGGGAATACGTTTTCCGACATTAACCTTTTAAGTACGCTTCTGGAGTCAACTGCAAGTATCTGATTGTTTCTTAAAGTAAGAAAATTTGAGCTATAGCTCATTTGTTCTGCAATGCTCAGAGGGATAATATCAATGTTCTTTGACTTAAGAAATTCGCTCAATGTCATCTTTGAAGAAAGAGTGATTTCAGACCCATTTTTATAGTAAAGGCTGCATTTTGCCTTGTTTGCCAGTTCCAGAGAGGTTACAGCAAGATCCTTTCCGGGTAGATTGAAATATGTGTCCAGATGCATGTTTACCATCGTATCCGGGTCCATATCTTCCATGAAATCATATACTGGGTTTTCCACAATTATAAATTCCTTGAAATCTGCAACTTGTGATCTCATGAAATCCATCGCGCCATCAAGATCGCTTCGATTTCCGATGCCAATATATGCAAAATCACCAGAAGGAAGAAAGTCACCACCCTCGAAATAACCCTTTTGTCCAATTCTTTCAAAATTCTCATCTTTTCCGTAAAGTGCCTTCAGTATAAATTCGGTTATTGAATTCTCCTTCTGCCTCTGCTTTTTTTTCAGCCTGCCTATATATATTCCGTTAGACGAGGATACCTGTTGATCCCGCATAAAATACAGATTTGCAAGAGGTAAGTTAGAGTTAATTGATGGATAATCAGGTTCATTTGCAGATTGATGTGAAAGTATCACAGTCGGTTCAAGCAATAAAATATTGAACATTGTTTCCGGATCAAGCACTTCAAGGTTTTTCCTGAAATTTTTAGCCTCTGTTGCAGATGATGATTTGTCGCCATCGAATTTTACGGTATCTATGACCTTTTCAGTAAAAGTTCTCCTGAATTCGCCTGACTTCGCGAATAATTCAACCACAGCTGTCTTAAGGAGTCTTACCCTGACACCAGCTTCCTTAAGATATCTCTCAAGTTTTTCATGTTCTCTAATCGCAACACTTGTCCTGTATGCTCTTTCAAACAGAAAAGGTCTTGGAGCAAGCATCGCATAGTCTATCTCGACTCCAGGCCGGTGTATGAGAACCTCCCTCAAACGGTCCCATTCAGCTCTAACTGTCATAATCGTCTGTTCCTGATTCTATCCTATATAGAAATACCTATCCTTGAATTTCAGAATTTCAATATAATCTGGAAGATCATCACCTGAATCTATGGTAAGTTCAGTACCTTGATCATTTTTGCATCTTGTTTTATTTTGAGTCCTTTCACTTACCATGAATTTCTCAAAGACAGGCTGGATCTTGGATATTTTTATCTTCTTCCTGAAAAAATCAGATTTCTTTATTTGCTGTATTTTACCGTCCGACAGGGCTGCAACGGTTATAGATCCCGGAGACACATTAGACACAAAATATCCAGTTTCTCCAATGTAAAAAAGCTGGCCTTTTGATAGGTCAAACAATCTTATAAGGAATGTATACCTGTATGTATCGTATCCCTCTTTTCTGCCAAAGAGCTTTTTTGTTTTCTTTATATCACAGAAATACGAGGAAGAAGCCCTGGCTGCAATTTTCTCACCGAAGCCTTTGCTACCGAGATATAGATCATAGCCACCTTTAACCTTCAGTTCTTTCATGATATACTGGGATGCCTTGTTACCCGAATGTTGACTGGCAAAACCACTGATATCATGTATCATGGTATCAAGCGGTCTGGTAATATCTCCTGAATATGATCTAAGCTGGACTATCGCTTCAAATGAAGATCCGGAAATCTTGTTGCATCTTGGACAACTTATCTCTGATAGTATAACCTGAATCTCTAATTCTTTTCTTAACGATATATCATCAGGTCCGGACATCTCAAACTCCACATTTGCAACGTTTCTGACCTTGTCCAAGTTTTTTAGGCCAGTCTTGTTTATCGAGAATTTTGAGTTATTTGGTTTGAATGCTTTCATGATCAGGTTATCAAGATCAGACTGGTTCCATTTAGGTTTCCATGTTTTGCCATTCTGCAATGCTCCACATTTTCTGCATGTTGTAATAGAAACAGTGGAAAGCTGTTTAAGATCAACTTTTTCCGCGAGGCAGACCAGGCAAAGGCCACCTGAAACTGCATCATGCTTCCCACATTTTATGCACTTAATCTTCATCTGGCAATCTCTCATTCTTCTTGTAATATTTCAAAAGACCACTGGCAACAAGTTTTTTTCTTATCTCTGTGGTTCCGGCCCCTATCTGCCCCAGAATTGCATCTCTGAGAAGGCGTTCAACTTCGCTGCCGCGGATATAACCATATCCACCATGAATCTGTATGGATTCTCTTGCTGCGTATTCGGCAGACTCAGCGGTGTATAGGATCGCTGCTGCAGCATCAATTACATTCATATTACTGGATTTAAGTGATTTAAGGGCATAGTTACAGAGCAGTTTGCTTGTTCTAAATTTAGTATACATATATGCAATTTTTTCCTGTATCATTTCGAATTCACCAAGATTCTGGCCAAACTGCTTTCTTTCATTTGCGTATTTTAATGAGAGCTCCATAGCCCTCTT
Organism: Thermoplasmata archaeon; assembly: GCA_021797055.1. The sequence goes on from JAKAAI010000031.1 coordinate 16,699, forward strand.
AAGGATCCCGATAAATATGAAGGATAGAATTATGCGCTCTGAATTCAGACCACTCAGAATTATCTCCTTTCCCTTACCAATTTTTCCGAGCACTCTATCCTCACTTAACTTTACATTTTCAAAAAAAATCTCTCCTGTAGGGGAGCCTCTCATACCCATCTTAGAGAATTTCTTGCCCTTTGATACGCCGGCATCTGTTTTCAGTACAACAAATGCAGTATAATCATCACCGGTTCTTGCATACACAAGCATCAGGTCAGCATAAGGCGCATTGGTTATCAGTGTCTTGCTCCCGTTCAGAACATAAAAGTCACCTGATTTCACAGCATTTGTTTTCATCGCGAGCGCATCAGAACCGGATCCCGGCTCCGTGAGGCATAAAGATCCTATCCAGTCTCCGTTGCAAAGCTTTGGTAAGAATGTTTTCCGGATATATTCTGAGCCATTTCTATAAATTGAATCAGCAACAAGATTACTATGGGCTCCATATGAAAGAGCGAAGCCGGCTGATGAGTACCCAAGTTCCTCTTGTACAATGGATTGTGCTCTATAATCAAGACCTGATCCACCATATTCCTGCGGTATTGTTATACCAAGGAACCCCATCTTTCCTAAAGACTTGAAAAGATCGACTGGAAAATAATCCTCCTCGTCTATCCTTTCTGAAAGAGGTTGAAGCTGCTTCCTTGAAAACTCCCTTGCGGTCTCTCTCAGCATCTTATAGGTTTCATCAGGTTCTTCTGCACTCATAGAGGCAGTATGTAAAGTGGAATTATAACCATGATCAATCCTTTGATATCACTTTGTGGAAATTTTTAACAACGTTTAGCTCTCAGGATAAGAAACACAATCCATATAAAAATACGTAAATGTGGATGTGTTATCCTTATAAAACAAAATTCAATATACTTACGCTTTGTGATGAAGGAAACAACAAACTGCGCTATCGTACTGGCAGCAGGTCTTTCGTCAAGATTTGGCGAAAATAAGATGCTTAAGTATTTCCGCGGAAGAAGGATGGTGGAATACGCGGTATTATCATGTCTGATGGCCGACATAGGAGATGTAATCGTCGTCGGATCATCCGCAACCAAACTGGATGAACCAATACTATCCAATGTAACATTAAAAATTAATCCGAATCCTGAATATGGCATTTCAAGTTCAATCAAGATCGGTGTTGAAAGTATTCCAGAATACTGTGACAGCGTTATAATTTCACTTGGTGATCAACCATTTATACCTCCAGAGCACTACAGCAGGCTGCTGAAAACTGCGATTGCAAGCAAAGCCAGTATTGTATATACTAAATGTAATAACAGATTTGGAAACCCTGCTTTTTTTAGCCGAAAATATTTCAGGTTTCTTTCCACAATGAGCGGAGATACTGGTGCCAGAACTCTGATTTCTGATAATCTACCCGATTCAAAATTTGTTGACATAAAGGATTGCCGGTATTTATTGGACATAGATGAGCAGCAGGATCTAGAAAAAGCAGAAAAAGAATTTGACGCGTTATACCCTAACGGTTTTATCTAGTCTTCGTGATATGTCCTGCGTCCATGGCATTACCTCCCTGATGAAGCTTGGTCCATGATGCGCAAAGAAATCCAGATTCCCGGGAGTTTTGTAAACGTTATTGCTTTTGATCGCTTTGAGTTCAGTCCATCCTCTTTCCTTTATCATTCTTTGCAGATCATTATCTGTGAAAGTTGAGAACATTTTTGGTTCATATATTATCACATCCGGATCAATTTCTTTTACAGCATTCAGGTCAGATGATATCCATTCTTTGTCAATCGTTCCGAATATATTTCTGAGTCCGAAATATCTCAAAGCATCTGTAATGTAACTAAATGCACCAAACGTTATGGGAGATGCCAGATCTATCTCAATGTAGCAGGTTGCAACCTCATGTTTAACTGGCCTTGGCACCCCACTCATCAGATTTATTGCCAGTTGTCTAGCGATATCACCTCTGCCACATGCAACTCCAACCTTTATTATGAGATCAAGTATAGCAGGCACCGTTGATGGCAGTTCGAAGCAAATTACTTGAAAGTTCTTTGCTAATTCCCTTGTGAATTGATCCTGATAGCCTGATACTGTGAAAATAACATCAGGTTTCAATTCCTCAAGCAAATCAAGCCTTACATGCCCGTATGAACCTATTCTCCTGATTTTAGAGGTTTCGGCAGGTCTTCTGCAGAATGCTGAAATGCCAACGAGTTTTGATCCTAGGCCTATCTCGAACAGTATTTCAGTCACAGATGGGCTGAAGCTGACTATTCTCTCTGGTTCTGCTGGAAACGTCGTTATTTCGGGTCTGTATGAGTAAACTTGTCTGGTATTCAAAATGTTATTACCTCATATCCTTCTTTGATGTAATTAGATATAATGGGGCCAACGTCATCAATCAAGAGGCCATTTTTCTCCAAGTCTGATGATATATTTTCGTTTATTGCAACGCCTGAACATGCAACAGGTATGACCTTTAATTCTATTAGCCTGCGAATAAACTTGACAAAATCCATGTCACCCGCTGCAAGTGCTTTTTCGGACGGGCCAAATAATATTACCTTGATATCATCCAAAAGAGAATTTTTCTTCACGTTCATCGCATATCTAAAACCAACAATTGCCTTTTCCTTGTTTTCCAGGCCAGATGATATTATTAACAGACACTTAGACGCCATAATGAGAAAGAGATGAATTGGTGATAAACCTTTCTTAT